>DATLDP010000023.1:0-47903 GCA_035525825.1 Candidatus Limnocylindria bacterium | reverse complement strand
CCGGGGCCGGGCAACCTCGCGGTGCTCTTCGGGAGCGCGACCGGGCGCGACGGGATCGGGGGAGCGTCGGTCCTCGCCTCCGCAACGTTCGGGGACGCTGACGGGTCGAAACGACCCTCGGTCCAGGTCGGCGATCCCTTTGCCGAGAAGCTTCTGATCGAGGCGTCGCTGGAGCTGATCGAGCGCGGGCTGGTCGAGGGGCTGCAGGACCTGGGCGCGGCCGGGATCACCTGCGCGACCTCCGAGACCGCGGATCGGGCGGGGACGGGCATCGATGTGGACCTCGACGCCATCCCGCGGCGCGAGCCGGACATGGCGCCGTTCGAGGTCATGATCTCGGAGAGCCAGGAGCGGATGCTCGCGATCGTGACGCCGGCGCGCATCGACGAAGTCGCCGAGGTCTGTGCCCGGTGGGGCCTGCCGTGCGCGGTGATCGGCCGGGTGACGGATGACGGCGACATCACCATCCGGTCCGAGGGTCGCGAGCTGGCCCGGGTGCCTGCCGCCGCCCTGACCTCCGACGCGATCGTCCACGAGCGGCTCTCGGCGCCGCCGGAGCGACGGCGGCTCGCGCCCGCGCCCGGCGCGCCAACGCTCGCGAGCGACCACCTGCCCGAGCGCGGCATGGATCCGGGCGCCGTGCTGATTGCCCTCCTGGGATCGCCGAATCTCGCCTCTCGCCGGGCGGTCTTCGAGCAGTACGACTCCACTGTCCAGGCGGCCACGGCGGCGGGGCCCACCTCGGGTGGCGCCGCGATCCTCCGCGTCCAGGGCACGGGCAAGGCCCTGGTCGCCGCCACCGACGGCAACGCTGGGGTGAGCGCCGTCGATCCCTGGCTGGGCGCGGCGATGAGCGTCGCGGAGGCGACGAGGAACGTCGCGATCACCGGCGCGAAGCCACTCGGCGTGACGAACTGCCTCAACTACGGCGACCCGACCCGCCCCGATGCGTTCTGGCAGCTCGCGGAGGGCGTGCGGGGCCTCAGCGATGCCTGCCGGGTGCTCGGCCTGCCCGTGACCGGCGGCAACGTCTCCCTCTACAACGAGTCCGCGCGCGGCCGGATCGCGCCGACGCCCCAGATCGGGGTCGTCGGGCTGCTGGACGACATCGCCCTCGCGCTCCGTCCGGCATTCCGCGAGGCCGGCGACGCCATCCTCCTGGTCGGCGAGGCCGGCCCGGGCCTGGCGGGCAGCGAATACGCCCGGATCGCCGGCGTCGCGGAGGAGGATGGCCCACCCGCGCTCGACCTCGATCGCGAGCGACGGGTCCAGGCCTTCATTCGCGAGGCGGCGGCCCGCGAGCTCCTCGCCTCCGCCCAGGACGTCTCCGGCGGCGGCTTCGCCGTTGCGCTCGCCGAGGCGGCGATGTGGGGGAGCGTCGGCGCCCACGTCCGCCTCCCGGTCTCGAGCTCGCCGGCGGTGGACCTGTTCGGCGAGAGCCCGAGCCGCCTGATCGTCTCCGCGCCCGCCCGCCACGCCCCCGCCGTCGAGCTGCTCGCGCGCCAGCACGGCCTCCCGGTGGAGCGGATCGGCTTGGTGGGCGGGACGCGCCTCGTCGTCGAGCTCGCGGGCGCGGGCGCCACCGGCGCCGCCGAGGAGCGTGGCGCCAGCGTCGCCGATGCCATCGATGTCCCGATCGCCGACCTCACCCGCGCCTGGGAGCACGGACTGCCGCGCGCCCTTGGCTGGGATGACGGCGGCATGGCCGCGGTCGGCGCCACCGCGGAGGGCCGCTAGATGTGCGGCGTGTTCGGGGTCTCGCTTCCGCCGGGATCCGGCACGGAGGCCGCCGCGGTTGCCTCGACCGGGCTGTTCGCGCTCCAGCACCGCGGCCAGGAGTCCGCCGGCGTCGCGGTCAGCGACGGCGCCGAGATCTTCCTCTACAAGGACCTCGGGATGATCGCCCAGGTGCTGGACGACCGGCGGCTCCCGGGCTTCCGCGGCGACCTCGCGATCGCCCACTGCCGCTACTCCACGACGGGCTCGACCATCTGGGAGAACGCCCAGCCGACCTTCCGGCTTGGACCGCGGCGGTCCGTCGCGATCGGCCACAACGGCAACCTCGTCAACACCCGGGAGCTGCTGGCCCAGCTGGAGGGCGGCCGCGCCCGCCTCGCCGCGACGACGGACACGGAGCTCCTGACGACCCTCCTCGCGGACGAGCCCGCAGCCGACACGGTCGAGGCGCTCCTGAACCTGCTTCCGAGGGTGCGCGGCGCCTACTCGCTGCTCGTCCTGGACCCCCATCGGATCATCGGGATTCGCGACCCCCATGGCTTCCGGCCACTGGTGCTCGGCCGGATCCCGCGCGTCGCGGCGGGCCCGAGCGACGCCGCCCCCTGGGCGACCGAGGGCACGAGCGACGGCTGGGTCCTGTCGTCCGAGACGACCGGCCTCGACATCATCGGCGCCGAGTTCGTCCGGGACGTCGACGCCGGCGAGATGGTCATCCTCGAGCCGGGCCGCGAGCCCCGCTCGGTGCGGTTCGCCCCCGCGGACCCCGCCCTGTGCGTCTTCGAGATGATCTACTTCGCCCGCCCCGACTCGTACATGGAGGGCCGCAACCTCTACGAGGTCCGCCGACGGATGGGCGAGCAGCTCGCGATCGAGCACCCGGCGGACACGGACCTCGTCATGCCCGTGCCGGACACCGGCGCGCCGGCCGCTGCGGGGTACGCCGAGGGGAGCGACCTGCCGTATCGCGAGGGCCTCGTCCGGAACCGCTACACCGGCCGGACGTTCATCCAGCCGTCCCAGACGATGCGCCACCGCGGCGTGACCATGAAGCTCAACCCGCTCCGGGAGGTCGTCCGCGGCAAGCGCCTGACCGTCGTCGACGACTCGATCGTGCGCGGGACCACGACCAAGCAGATCGTCGCGCTCCTTCGCAAGGCGGGCGCCGAGGAGGTCCACGTCCGGATCAGCGCGCCGCCGATCTTCCATCCCTGCTTCTACGGCATCGACACCCAGGTCGAGACGGAGCTGATCGCGGCCCACATGACCACCGAGGAGATCCGCGACTTCATCGGCGCGGACTCGCTCGGCTACCTCTCGATCGCCGGCGTGCTGGCCGCCCTGGAGCTCCCATACGACCGGTTCTGCTTCGCCTGCTTCGATGGCCGCTACCCCGAGCCCGTCCCGTACGACGCGCGGAGCCGCAAGTTCATGCTCGAGGAAGCGGTGGTCGCCGGTTGAGCGAAGGTCGATCGCACGCCCGGGTGGCCTACACGCGCTCCGGCGTGGACGTCGCCGCGGGCGAGCGAGCCGTGGAGCTCATGCGCGAGGCGGTCGAATCCACGCGACGACCGGAGGTGATCGGCGGGCTCGGGGGCTTCGGCGGCGCGATCTCGATCCCGCCGGGCTACCGCGACCCGGTGATCGTGTCCTCGACCGATGGCGTCGGGACAAAGACCGCGCTGGCGACGGCGCTCGGGCGGTGGGACACGATCGGGATCGACCTCGTGGCGATGTGCGCCGACGACGTCGTCTGCGCGGGTGCCGAGCCGCTGGCATTCCTGGACTACGTGGCGGTCGGGCGGCTGGATCCCGCCGCGGTGGCGGACCTCGTCAGCGGCGTGGCCGACGGCTGCCGCCAGGCGGGTTGCGCGCTCGTCGGCGGCGAGACCGCGGAGCATCCCGGCCTGATGGAGCCCGGCACCTTCGACCTTGCCGGGACCTGCCTCGGGATCGTCGAGCGCGACGACCTCCTCGACGGCACGGCGGCGAGACCCGGCGATCTCATCTTCGGGCTGCCGTCGAACGGCCTTCACTGCAACGGCTACTCCCTGGTCCGCACGCTCCTCTCCGAGTACGGCATCCCACTGGAGCGGCCGTACCAGGAGCAGCTGACCATGACCCTCGGCGACGCCGGCCGCGACGCGGCCCTCGCTGCGGAGCCGGAGAACGCGCTCGGGAGCGTGGGCGACGTCCTCCTCCGCCCGACCCGCATCTACGCGCGCCGCGTCCTGGACGCGAGAGCAGCCATGCGCGCGGCCGGCCACGACATCCGTGGCCTCGCCCACATCACCGGCGGCGGGCTGCCGGGCAACGTGCCGCGTGCGCTCCCGCCTGACCTCGGCGCCCGGATGGACCCGCTTCGCTGGCCGATGCCCTCGGCGATGTGGCTGATCGCGGCGCTCGGCGGGCTGGAGGAGACGGAGGTCCGCTCGACATTCAATGGCGGGCTCGGGATGGTCGTCGTGGTGACGCCCACGGCCGGCGACGCCCTTCGCGAGGCCCTGCCCGAGGCGATCCTTGCCGGCGAGGTGGTCCCGGAGGCGGGGCTCGGCGGGCGGTACGCCGAAGGGTCGCTGCAGCTCGTCGGGTGAGCGAGCGGGCGAGCGGCCGGATCGCGGTCGGGGTCTCGGGCGCGGGGAGCAACCTTCGGGCGCTCGCTGCCGCGGCCGCGCGCCGCGAGCTCGGGGGCCAGATTCGGCTCGTGTTCGCGGATCGCGATTGCCCCGCCCTCGGCTGGGCGGTGGAGCAGGGGATCGAGACGGCGGTCCTGCCCGGCCTCGCGAGCCGTGAGCCGGCAGATCGCCCCGCTGCCGACGAGGCCCTCGCGGCCACCCTCCGCACCGTCGAGATCGACCTGGTCGTCCTCGCCGGGTACATGCGGCTCGTCGGCCCCGCGACGCTCGCGGCGTTCGAGGGCCGGATCCTGAACACCCATCCCTCGCTGCTCCCGGCATTTCCGGGGAGCCACGCGGTTCGCGACGCGCTGGCCCACGGCGCGAAGGTCACGGGCTGCACGGTCCACCTCGTCGACGCGACGCTGGACGGTGGGCCGATCCTCCTCCAGGAGCCCGTCCGGATCGGTCCCGGCGATGACGAGGCGTCACTCCACGAGCGAATCAAGGCGATCGAGCATCGCCTCCTGCCGCGCGCCGTGGCCATGGTCCTCGCGGGTGCGGCCGCGGTCGATGGGCGGACTACGACCATCGACGCCGCTCGGGCGGACGCGGCGGTCCCGAGGCCACGGCGCGCGCTCCTGTCGGTCAGCGACAAGACCGGCCTCGACGCGTTCGGCCGAGGGCTCGTCGAGCGCGGCTTCGAGCTGGTCTCGACCGGGGGCACCGCTCGGGCCCTGCGCGATTCGGGCTTGCCAGTTACGGACGTCAGCGCCGTCACGGGCTCGCCCGAGATCCTCGACGGCCGGGTCAAGACGCTGCATCCCGGCATCCACGCCGGGATCCTCGCGGACCGCCGCCGGTCCGACCACCGTGAGGCGCTCATCGAGGCCGGCGTCGCGCCGTTCGAGCTGGTCGTGGTGAATCTCTACCCGTTCGCGGCCGCCGCGGAGCGTGACGGAATCACGTTCGACGGGCTCGTGGAGGAGATCGACATCGGCGGACCGTCGATGGTTCGAGCGGCAGCGAAGAATCACGCCTCCGTGGCGGTCGTCACCTCCCCGTCGCGCTACGACCAGGTCCTGGCGACCCTCGACGAGCCGGGCGGGATCCCGGTCGGGCTGCGCTCGGCGCTCGCGGTCGAGGCGTTCGCGCATACCGCCGCGTACGACGCTCGCATCGCCGCCGAGCTGCCCTGCCGGATGCGCGACGCCGGGGTGGAGCTGCCGGCGGAGCCCGGCCTGCCCGGTGCCCCCGACCCATTCCCGCCGGTGCTCGTGGTCCCGCTGGAGAAGGTGGAGACGCTGCGCTACGGCGAGAACCCCCACCAGCCGGCGGCTCGATATCGCCGGACGGATCGCCGCGCCCTCCCCGACGACGGCCCCTTCGCGACGGCCGAGCCGCTGATCCAGGGCAAGGCCCTCTCGTACAACAACGTGCTCGATGCTTCGGCGGCGGCCGCGATGGCGCGACTCCTCCGCGGCCCGGCCTGCGTCGTCGTGAAGCACACCAATCCGTGCGGCGGCGCGGAGCGAGATTCGCTCCTGGATGCCTGGCTTGCCGCGTGCGCCGGCGACCCTGACGCGGCGTTCGGGGGCGTGGTGGCGGTCACGGAGCCCATCACCGCGGACGTCGCGCGGGCCATGACCGAGCTCTTCCTCGAGGTCGTCGTGGCGCCCGGCTTCGAGCCCGACGCGCTCGAGGTCTTCGCCGCGAAGCCGAACCTCCGCCTCGTCGCCGACCCGACCCTCACGGGCGATTCGCCCACCGCACGGGCGGACGGCACGCTCCGCGTCGACTGGCTGGGCTCGATCCGGAGCGCCGGCGGCGGCGTCCTCGTCGGCTCGCCGGACGACTCGATCGACGACCCCGCGGACTGGCTCGCCCTCACCTCCCGCAAGCCGACCGACGCGGAAGCCGCGGACCTCGACCTCGCTTGGCGGCTCGTTCGGGGCGTGACCTCGAACGCCATCGTGCTCGTGCGGGATCGCCAGCTCGTGGGGCTCGGATCCGGGCAGGTGAGCCGGGTCGATGCCTGCCGCCAATCCGTTGCCAAGGCGGAGCGATACCACGCGCCGGAGGGCGCCCGGGGCGCCGTGGCCGCGTCGGACGCGTTCTTCCCGTTCGCGGACGGGCCGGAGCTGCTGCTCGAGGCCGGCGTGACCGCGATCGTCCAGCCCGGCGGCTCGCTCCGCGACGCCGAGGTCCTGGCCGCTGTGGAACGGGCCGGCGCCGCGATGCTCATCACGGCGCGCCGCCACTTCCGGCACTGATCCGCGCTCGCCATACTGTGGGCGTGGCAACCCTGACCAACGAAGAGGTCGTCCGCCGTTACGCAGCGGCGTCCGTCGAGCACGACCTCCCGGCGCTGACCGCGCTGCGGCATCCCGACTGGATGGTGTTTTGGCCCCAGTCAGGCGAGCTGGTTCACGGCAACGAGGCCTTCGCCGAGATCATCGCCAACTATCCCGGCGGCGCCCCGAAGCGCGAGATCACCCGGATCGTCGGGGCGGAGGATCGCTGGGTGCTCACCGCCGCCAACACGGTCATGGCGGTGGTGGGGAGCGGCGACTTCTGGTGGTCCGAGTGGCGGGTCACGTACCCCAACGGCGACGTCTACCTGGTCGTCGATCTGATCGAGCTCCGCGACCGCCTGGTCCATCGCGAAACCGTCTACTGGGCGGCGCCGTTCGAGGCCCCCGCCTGGCGCGCACCCTGGGTCGAGCGCCCGGCCTGAGCCGGCCCTGTCCCCGCGCTGGGCCCGCGCTGCGCCCGTGCGCTTGACCGTGGTGAGCGCCACGACCCATCATCCGCACGTGATCCGCGGCGGGACGTCCATGGCGATGCCCGGGCGGTCGCGTCGATCGCCGGCCTGATCCGAGGCCCGGCGCCGACCGACCGCCGCTTCTGAGCCTGCGCCGCGGCCAACGGCGCCGCCCCCCATCGACGCTCCCAGCGACGCCCCCATCGAGGTTCTCCCTTGTCCGAACGACCCCGCTACTACCTGACGACCGCCATCGCGTACCCCAACAACAAGCCCGGCCTCCACACCCTGTACGAGGTGATCGGGGCCGACGTGATCGCGCGCTGGCACCGGATGAAGGGCGACGACACACGCTTCCTGACCGGCACGGACGAGCACTCGGTGAACATCGCGGAGAGCGCGGCGGCCCAGGACCGCGATCCCAAGGCGTACGTCGACGACATGGTCGAGCTGTTCACGACCGCCGAGAACGCCCTGCTCATCGCGCCCGACCGGTTCATCCGGACCACCGATCCCGACCATCGGCTCGCGAGCCAGGAGATGGTCCGACGGGCCTACGCCGCAGGCGACATCTATCTCGGCAAGTACGAGGGCTGGTACTGCCCGAACGAGGGCTTCAAGGCGCCCTCCGACCTCCACGAGACCGCCGACGGGATGCGCTGCCCGAACCACCCCAACATCGAGCTCCAGTGGCTCACGGAGCGGAACTGGTTCTTCCGGTTGTCGGCGTACGGCGAGCGCCTGCTGGCGCACTTCGAGGCCAACCCGGACTGGGTCCAGCCCGAGTTCCGCAAGAACGAGATGCTGGCGTTCCTGCGCCAGGGCCTCGAGGACATCTCCATCAGCCGCGAGACCTTCCACTGGGGCATCCCATTCCCGATCGCGCACGACGGCGAGAGCGCCCAGCGCGAGGACGGGTCCTGGGATCCCGAGGCGGGCGTGATCTATGTCTGGTTCGACGCCCTCATCAACTACATCACGGGCGCCGGTTTCCCCGACGACCCCGAATCGTTCGCCCGATACTGGCCCGCGGACCTCCACGTCATCGGCAAGGACATCAACCGGTTCCACACCATCATCTGGCCGGCGATGCTCATGAGCGCCGGACTCGAGCTGCCACGGAAGGTGTGGGTCCACGGCTTCCTGCTGGCCGCGGGCGGCGATCGAATGAGCAAGAGCCGCGGCAACATGTTCGATCCGACGGACGTGGTCGCCGCGCTCACGCCCGATGGCGCGCGCTACGTCGCCCTCCGCGAGGTGCCGTTCGACAAGGACAGCGAGGTCTCGTGGGATTCGTTTGTCCGGCGCTACAACGCCGACCTCGCCAACGACTTCGGGAACCTCGTGAACCGGACCGTGTCCATGGCGCGTCGCTACCTCGGCGGGGAGCGGCCGGCGCCGCGGGCGAGCGGCGAATCGAAGCTGGGCGAGGCCTGGGCGGGGACCCTCGCGCGGTACAAGGCCAGGCTGGATGCGCTGCTCCTGCACGACGCCCTGGGGGCCCTGTGGGACTTCGTCGGCGAGGCCAACCGGTTCGTGGAGGCGGAGCAGCCGTGGGCCCTGGCCAAGGCGGCCAAGGCCGGCGATGGGGAAGCCGGGGCGGCGGCCGATCGACTGCGCGGCGTCCTCGGTGACCTCGTCGAAGCGGTTCGCCTGATATCCCTCGCGGTGGCGCCGTTCATGCCGGCGGTTGCGCCGCGGGCGCTGGACCAGCTCGGGTACGGCTACTCGTACGCGGCTGACGGGAATGGCGGACCCGGGCTCCTGGAGGAGCTGCGGTGGGGGATCCACAGGGATGAGCGCGGTGTCCTCGCAACCCCCACACCGCTTTTCCCGCGGCTCGACGTGGAGCCGGACCCGGCTGTTGACGGACAGGAACGCTGAAAGCGCCCCGGGCCAGGCCCAGGGCGCCTTCACGCCGTTCGTGGTTGCACTTCGAGCGGGATGGGACGGGGGCCCGTCCCCGGCCGACAGTCAGTCGATCGCCGGATTGACGTCGTCGGCCTCGCTCAGAGGACTCGCGTCGGCCTTGTAGCAGCCGTCACCCTTGCCCGCGTCGCCGGAATCCGGCCCGTGGTGCGCGGTCTCCAGGCCGTACCAGGCGGGACCGAAGCCGGGCAGGAGCGTATTCGTCACGCAGCTCTCGAAGGTGACCGGGTTGAATGCCGGGTGATTCTGGCCGTTCGCCAGCACCTGCCCGTTGCGGCCCACGGAGTGCGTGTGCGCCGCCACGGCGGTCGCACTCAGCGCCAGGAGCGCCACTGCGGCGGCGGTTGCAGCGAGTCGTCGAATCGTGCGAATCATCTGGGACTCCTTCCAGCCGCCGACCGCATCACCGCTATCTGCTGAATTTCGCGGAACACACGGACGTCGGCACTTGCGTCCGGGTAGATCGCCCGGATCGCCTCATCGATATCGGCTGAGTCGAACGCCCAGCCCTCCAATACGACCGCGATCCCGGACGGGTCCTCGAGGAGCGACAGGCGGTTGATCCCCAGCCCCGCGAGGAGCTGCGCTGCACCGGGGCCGACGATCGGCTGTCCGGACTCCGGGCCGCCAACGAGCATTGCGAGCGCCATGTCACCCGCCCTGGGTTCGAGACCTCGCTTGAGGTCGTGGGACCACGCTAGGCGGCGGCCCATCCCGCGATCATCGGGAGAAACCCGTACCCGGCCTCAATCTGGAGGCGCGTCCGGGTGAGCATGCATGAACGATGCGAGCTCGGTCCGGTTGCGTGCGCCCATCTTGGCGAGGATGTTCGTGATGTGGCGCTCGACGGTCTTCTTCGAGAGCATGAGGGCGTCGGCGATCTCTCGGTTGCTTGCGCCCGCAGCCACGAGCCTGGACACCTCGCGCTCGCGCCTGCTCAGCGCATCGACTCCCGCGGTCGTCGCGCCGGTCGAGCTGCGCCGCCACGCGCGGACGCCCAGCTCACGGAGGCCTCGCGTCGCCCGCCGCCCGAGATCGACCCCCTTGATCTGGTCCGCGAGCTCCAGTGCCCGCCCGTATTCCTCGACCGCTTGCGAACGCCGATCGGATCGAGCAAGGGCTCCGGCGAGGTCCAGGCGCGCCCAGATCGCATCCTCCAGCAGCCCCATCCGCTCGAATGCCGCGGCCAGGCCGAGAAGCTCCGTGGTGGCCTCGTGGCCCTCAGCGGCGGCGATTGCCGCGCGAGCTCTCGCTCGCCACAGGTCGCGCATGACGTACGTGGCGCCCACGGCTCCGTCCTCCCACGCTCGGAGCTCCCTGCGGGCGTCCTCGGGACGCCCGATCCGGGCTAGGAGCTCAGCGGAGACGACCGACAGCTCCCGGGCACAACGGGGGCACCTCGCGGCCGACGACGCGGCCCGTGCGGCCGAGAGCGCACGCTCAACCTCCGCGCCCGCCCGGGCGCCCTCCCGCCGGGCAGTCTGCGTGGCCACCAGCTGGTGGACACCCAGCTCGTAGTGCGGATCGCGGGTGGTCGCGGCGTCCTCGCGCAGCCGATCGAGCGCGCCAAGGTCGCCGAGTGATAGCTCGATCGAATGGAGGATCGCCCCCGCCGTCCCCCAGCGTGGAGCAACCTGCCCCAGCCGCGACTCGAGGTCGAGCGTCTCCTCCGCCACGGCCCGCGCTTCCTCGAGGCGACCCAGATCCCGGAGGGCGCGCGCCAGCCCTCGACCTGCCTCGACGATGATCGTCGGCAGCATCAGGCGCCGCGCCGACTCCCAGGCGTCTCGATAGCGCGCGACTGCTCGTTCGGGGAAGCCGAGGGCGCGAAGCTCGAAGCCGGCCCGCAGCCCTGCGCTCACGCGCGTCTCCTCGGTCAAGCCGGCGGCGATCGAAGCGGCCACCTCACCCAGGACAAGGACGTCGTCGCCCCGATCCTGCTGCAGGGCGGCATCAGCCGCGACGTCGAACGCGTGCAGCACCGCCAGCCTGGCGTCATCTTCGAGCGCGTGCGTTCCTCCGGCTTCGCTGATCAATGCCCGGGCGCCGGCGAGTGCCCGCTCGGCCGACGCGGCGCCCGCGGCCGTATCGTGATCGAGCCACAAGGCGATGTCGGCCTCGATCGCGTCCAGGGTCACCAGGGTCGTCCGGTCGGCCGGGAGCTCTCGAGCGCGCTCGAGGTGCGACCGCGCCTGGTCGGCCATGCCGAGCATGTAGGCGGCACGCGCTGCTTCGATCTGGGCATGCTGACGCTCGACGTGATCGTCTGTCGCCGCGGCAACCTCGTCCCAGTGGCGCATCGCGGTCTCATGCAAACCCACGTCCCCGGCGAGGCGCGCGAGCGCTGCCTGCAGCGCCAGTCGGTCGGGGTCGCGCGCGTCAAGGGTGTCGGCGACCGCGCCCAGCCGCTCCAGCGCCGCGCCACCAATGAGCCGTCGGCGCGGTGATGCGGCCACCCGCATCGCGACATCGACCGCCGGCAGGCCCGCGGCAAGGCGGTGCTCCAGCGCCTCCGCCAGGAGCTGGAGGTCGTCCGCCGCGGAAGCCTCGATGGTGCGCGCGATGGCGCCGTGGAGGCGCGTCCGCAGGGCGCCCGGCATGTCCGTTGCGACGGCCTCGCGGATCAGGTCGTGCATCAGTCGCATCGCCCCGACATGGCTGGTCGCGAGGCCCCGTGACTCCAGCTCGCGGAGCGCCTGCGCCACCCGCTCCGCCGGCCAGGCGAGCACCGAAGCCGCGTCGCTGGCATCGAGGGGCCGCGCCGCGACCGCCAGGGCGCTGACGAGGGTCGCGGCGTCGGCCGAGAGGCTTCTGAGTCGGTCGCCGATCAAGCCGGTGCCCATGCCGGCGCCCCGTGCGCGCACCAGCGTCTCCAGCCAGAACGGAGATCCGCCCGCACGCCGCGACAAGTCCGCAGCCGCGATCCGATCCAGGCCCGGGGCGATCGCGCGCGCGAGCGCCACGGCGTCATCGAATGGGAGGCCGCCGAGGTGGAGCGACGTCGCCCGCTCCGCCGCGACCCGCCCGAGGACCGTTTCGGCAAACTCCACGGCAGCTGGCGATGGGCGCGCGGCAGCGATCACGACCAGGACGTTCCCCCCGGCCTCCGCGGCACTGACCAGATAGTTCGCGAGCCCGAGGGACGCTGTGTCCAGCCATTGGAGGTCGTCGACCACCACCACGAGCGGACCGAACGCGGTGATGGCGCGATGAGCGGATTCGAACGCCTGCAGCAGCCCGTGGCCCGTCAGCTCGGGGGCGCCGAACACGAGGCGCTCGAGGCGTGCACCGTGCTCGGGGACCGAGCCGAGGCGCCGAACGAGCTCGCCCAACGCAGCGAACGGGATCGCCTGGGTCGGCTCGAAGCCCGAAACGAGGACCACCCGCCGGCCGTCTACGCCGGCGACGGCCTCGCGGACGAGACGGGACTTGCCGCTGCCGGGATCGCCCGTCACGAGCGCCACGCCCGGCGCGCCGTCCCGACGCCCGCGCGCGATCAGTCCCTTCAGCGCGTCGAGCTCCACGCGGCGACCGATGAAGGAGTCGGCCATCGACGGAGCGTAGCGAGCGCGCGACCCCGGCGCGCTCATCGGTCGCGGCAATGGCCGGCAACCACCTGCCACGTTCCCCGGGACCGGTTCGATAGACTCGAACTGAGAGCTTCCGGCGGCCCACGCCGGGCATCGAGAGGACGCGTCTTGTCGCGACGGAGCGAGATCGGCGCCGCGGTCATCGGCAGCGGCTTCATCGGCACGGTCCACGTGGAGGCGCTGCGCCGAATCGGCGTGCGCGTGACCGGGTTGCTCGGGTCGACCTCGGATCGCAGCGCGCAGAGCGCGCGGGACCTCGACGTGCCGCGAGGCTACGGCAGCCTCGAGGAGCTCCTGTGCGATGACGCGGTCCGCGTCGTCCACGTCACCTCGCCGAACCAGCTCCACTTCCCGCAGGTCAAGGCGATCCTCGCCGCCGGACGGCACGTCATCTGCGAGAAGCCGCTCGCCATGGACGCATCGGAGTCCGCCGAGCTCCTGCGCCTCGCGACGGACAGCGGGCTGGTCCACGCGGTCAACTTCAACCTCCGCTTCTATCCCCTGAACCAGCACGTCTCGGAGCTGGTCCGGGAAAGCGGGGTCGGAGAGGTCCGGCTCGTGACCGGGCGCTACTTCCAGGACTGGCTGCTGCTCGATACGGACTGGAACTGGCGTCTCGAGGCGGATCAGGGCGGCGCACTGCGCGCGGTTGGCGACATCGGCTCGCACTGGCTGGACCTCACCGGCTTCATGACCGGCCTCCGGGTCGAGTCGGTCCTCGCCGAGCTGGCAACGTTCATCCCGGTCCGCCAGAAGCCGAGCGGCTCGGTCCTGACGTTCTCGACCGACCGGGCCGCCGAGACGACGCCGGTGGCGATGACGACCGAGGACGTGGCCCTGATCCTGCTGCGCTACGAGGGCGGCGCCCGCGGCAGCGTCTCGGTGTCGCAGGTCAGCGCGGGCCGGAAGAACAGCCTCGCCTACGAGGTGGATGGCTCGCAGTCCTCGGTGGCCTGGGATTCCGAGTCGCCGGAGCACCTCTGGGTCGGCCACCGCGACGCACCGAACGAGATCCTCATCCGCAATCCCGCGCTCATGAACGCGGCCGGTCGCGCCGCCGCGAGGCTGCCGGGTGGCCACGTCGAGGGGTTCGCGGATACCTTCGGCGCGATGTTCGCGGCGGCCTACGAGGATGTCGACGCGGGTCGGCCCGCGGTCAACCCGCCATACGCGACCTTCGCGGATGGCCACGAGGAGATGCTGATCGGGGACGCCGTCCTCGAGAGCTCCCGCACCGGTCGATGGACAGCCGTCCGGCGCGAGGGCTCGCAGGAGACCGGCGCGTCAAGAGCGGTCGAGGTGGAGGCACGATGAAGCTCGGATTCCTCACGGCACCATTCCCTGACACGCCCCTGCTGGACGTCGCGGACTGGGCGGTATCCGAGGGCTTCGAGGCCCTCGAGATCGCCTGCTGGCCGCAGGCCACGGGCCCCACGAGGCGCTACGCGGGGACGAGCCACATCGACGTCGCGAACCTCTCGGCATCCCAGGCGACCGAGATCGTCGACGAGATCGCCTCGAAGGGCCTCTCGATCTCCGGGTTGGGCTTCTATCCCAACCCCCTGCATCCGGACCCGGAGCACCGGGAGCGCGTCATCGCCCACCTCCGCGCGGTCATCGTCGCCGCCGAGAAGATGGGCATCCCGCTGGTGAACACCTTCATGGGCGGGGATGGGGCGAAGAACCAGGACGACAACTGGGAGGAGGCCCAGCGGGTCTGGCCGGACATCGTTCGCTTCGCGGAGGACCACGGGCGGAAGCTGACCTTCGAGAACTGCCCGATGCTGTTCTCGTACGACGAGTGGCCCGGCGGCCACAACATCGCCACCAGCCCTCGGATGTGGCGCCGGATCCTGGAGCGCTGGCCGGGAACGATCGGGCTGAACTTCGACCCCAGCCACCTGATCCTGCAGATGATCGACGTCCGGCGCTTCCTGAAGGAGTTCGGGCCGAATGTCCTCCATTACCAGGCCAAGGACCTCATGATCGACCGCGACGGCTTGTACGAGCGCGGCATCTTCTCCATGGGCATGGGCTGGCAGGTCCCGCGCATCCCGGGCCTGGGGGAGGTCGACTGGTCCGCCGTGCACTCGGAGCTGTACCGCGCCGGCTACGAGGGCGACTGCATCATCGAGCACGAGGACCGCCGCTTCGAGGGCACCGACGAGAAGGTCAAGCAGGGCTTCCGGATCGCGCGCGACGTCCTCCGACCCTACTGCCATTGAGCTCCACGACGCCGAGGAACCCATGACCCTGTCCATCGCCGCGCTCACCGAGCGTGACATCGCCAAGACCATCGACCACTCGCTGCTCCGGCCGGAGCTCGACGACGCGTTCGTCGAGGACGGCTGCCGCCTCGCAGCCCGCTACGACGTCGCATCGGTCTGCGTCCGCCCCGCGGACGTGGACCGGGCGAGGGCGATCCTCGCGGGCACCGACGTCGCCGTCGGGACCACCATCGGCTTCCCGCACGGCAACCACCTGACGGCAACCAAGGTGTTCGAGGCGGAGCGGGCGCTCTCGGCCGGCGCGACCGAGCTCGACATGGTCATCCAGATCGGGGCCCTGAAGTCCGGCCGGGACGGCGAGGTCGAGGCGGATATTCGCGCGGTGGTCGAGGTGGCCCACGCCGCCGGCGCCATCGTCAAGGTGATCTTCGAGAACGCCTACCTCACCGACGACGAGAAGATCCGGGCCTGCCGGCTCACGGAGGCGGCCGGCGGCGATTTCGTCAAGACGAGCACCGGGTTCGCGTCCGGTGGGGCCACCCACGACGACCTCCGCCTGATGCGCGCGAACACCTCGCCCCACGTCCGGGTCAAGGCTGCCGGCGGCGTGCGAACGCTGGACGCGCTGCTCGAGGTGATGGCCCTCGGGGTGACCCGGATCGGGGCCACGGCGACCGAGACCATCATCGAGGATTTCCGCGCCCGCAAGGCCGGGGGCCAGCCGATCGTGGCAGGATCGGCGCAGCCGGGGACGTACTGAAGGACGACGCCGCAGGCACCGCATCACGCGGAATGTCGGCGATCTGGAATACTGCCGGGATCGGCGCTCCGGAAGGGAGCCGTCCGGCCTTGAAGGAGGAAGTCGATTCATGATGAGTTTCGGAGTGCCAAAGCGCCTCGCGACGCTGGCCAGCGTGCTGGTCATCGCGGCGGCGTGCAGCAACGGGGGCGGCGCCACGACAGGACCCACCACCGTTACGCCGACCACCGCCGCGACGACAGCTGGTGAAACCGCTGCGGCGACGACGGCCGCGGCGCAGTACAAGATCGGCTATTCGAACGCGGGTGGCGTCGGCAACGGCTTCCGCGAGGAGCAGGTCTGCACGGCCAAGGCCGAGGCGCTTGCCTCCGGCCGCGTCTCCGAGCTGACCGTGATCCACCAGAACCACACGGTGGCCGAGCAGCTCCAGGACATCCGCGACCTCATCTCCGCCGGTGTCGACGCGATCGTCTTCAACCCGAACGATCCGGCGGCGCTCAACCCGGCCCTCGCCGAGGCCAAGGCCGCGGGCATCAAGACGGTCTCCGTCGATGCCTACGTCACGGACCCGGACACGTACAACCTGTACAACAACCAGATCGAGTACGCGAAGCTCGGCGCCAAGTGGCTGTTTGACAAGCTCGGCGGCACCGGCACCGTGTGGTACATGCGCGGCCTCGCCGGGCACCCCGCAGACAGCGACCGCGACAAGGGCTTCAAGGAAGTCCTCAAGGACTACCCCAACATCAAGGTCGTCCCCAACGCCGATGGCGTCGCCACCGGCTGGGACCCGACGACGACGACGGGCATCGCAAACGACTACGTCACGACCGGCCTCTACGACGAGGTTGACGGTATCTGGACCTCCGGGATGGACTCGCAGGTCGTCGACGTCCTCAAGGCCCAGGGCAAGCCCTACAAGCCGATCGTCGGCGCCGACCTCGGCGCCTTCGTGAAGCAGCTCCTCGATCCGACCGGGTACCCGGGCCTCGAGGGCGCGGCCGTGACGAACACCGCCGCTGTCGGCGGCGCGGGGGTCAACCTCGCGATCAAGCTCCTCGACGGCGAGACGATCGCCACCGACCCGTCGGCCACTCAGCCGAACACCGTGCTCCTGAAGCCGGTCGTCGCGGACAACGTCTCCGACGCCGGCAAGACGACCCTCCAATCGTGGCAGGTCGATGGCCTCGATCCACTCTGGCCGCTGGGCCTGAAGATCGACGGCTGGACGACCTACACGCCGGAGCAGGCCGTCGCCTGCAAGGGCCCGGGCGAGTAACCACCCGCCCGCAACCCAGCGCTCGATGGGAGACGCCGGCAGCGCCGGCGTCTCCCATTCCTCTACCGTGCCATCGATGGACACTGGGATGGCAACGATGACCGCGCCGCCCCAGGAGCTGCTGCTCGAGGCGAGCGGCATCGCCAAGACCTACGGCAGCGTCCAGGCGCTGCGGTCCGCCTCCCTGGCCGTGCGTGCCGGCGAGGTCCACGCGCTGATGGGCGCAAACGGCGCTGGAAAGAGCACGCTGGTCAAGATCCTGACCGGCGCGGTTCGGCCCGATCGCGGCACCATCTCCATCCGTGGCCGTGATCGAACCGTGCACTCGCCCGCGGAGGCCCGCCGCAGCGGCCTGATCTCGGTGTACCAGGAGCCGGCGCTCATCCCGGACCTGGACATCCGCTCGAACCTCCGGCTGACCCACACGGAGGTCGGCCCGTTCCGGCACTGGCTCACGGAGCTTGGGATCCGGGACCTCTCGCTCGCGTCGCTCGCGCGGAGCCTGCCGCTGGCGACGCTCCGGATCATCGATCTCGCGCGGGCGCTCGCCGCCGAGCCCGACGTCCTGATGCTGGACGAGATGACGGCGGCCCTGCCCGCCGACCTCACCGAGCGAGTCCTCGAGGTGATCGGGCAGAAGCACGGCGGGCAGACCTCCGTGATCTTCATCTCCCATCGGATGATCGAGATCAACGCCGTCTGCGACCGCGCAACGGTCCTGCGGGAAGGCGAGACCGTCGGCGTGGTGGACGTCGCGCCCGGCTCGGAGGACCGGATCGTCGAGCTGATGCTCGGGCGACTGGTGGACGCCCTCCCGGATCGGACGGGACTGGGCCCGGGCCGGTCCCAGGGCGAGGCAGTGGCGCCGCGGATCGCGGCGCACAACCTGGCCCAGGGGACGCGACTCGCCGACGTCTCCTTCGACCTCCACGCCGGCGAGGTCCTCGGGGTGGTCGCGCTCGAGGGCCAGGGCCAGGACGAGCTGTTCGACGTCCTGTCGGGCTCGGTGCGTTCAAGCGCGGGCCGCCTGCTCGTCGATGGCAGGCCCGTCGGCTTCCACCACCCGGCCGACGCGATCCGTGCGGGGCTGGTGTATGTCGCGGCGGATCGCGCCGAGGCCCTGCTGATGCAGAGATCCGTCCGGGAGAACATCGCGCTGCCGTACACCGCGAGCATCCGGTCGTGGGGGCTGATCGACCTCGGACAGGAGCGACGCAAGGTTGATGCGGCGGTGGACCGCCTCCAGATCGAGACCCGCGCCGGACGCGAGGTTCGACAGCTTTCCGGCGGGAACCAGCAGAAGGTGACGATCGCCCGGTGGGTCGCTGGAGGCGTGCGGACGCTGCTGTGCTTCGACCCCACGCGGGGCATCGACATTCGCACGAAGCAACAGATCTACACGCTGATGCGGGAGCTCGCCGAGGCCGGCGCCGCCGTCATGTTCTACTCAACCGACCTGAAGGAGATTCAACTGGCCTGCGACCGGGTGATCGTGATCTTCGGAGGTCGGGTGGTGAACGAGCTCACGGGCGCGGAATCCGATGAGCCGACGCTGCTGCGTGCCGCCTACAACCTGCGACCGGACGCCCGCATGCCGGAGGAGGTGGCCGCCGAGGTGGTGGCCCAGGGGACGGGGGCATGACCGCAGCCACCGCTCGCCCGGACCGCCAGCAGCGCGAACCCCGCGAGAGCCTCCGGGCATGGGTCCAGGGCAACGCCTGGACGCTCGGCCTGGTCGTCGTCCTCGTGGCGCTCCTGGTGGTCACCAAGCTCATCCAGCCGCGCTACGGCGCGCCGGGACTGCAGGGCCTCGCGATCTCCGTCCTGCCGCTCGCCCTCGCGGCAGCCGCCCAGGCCTGCGCCGTGATCTCGGGTGGCATCGACCTCTCGGTCGGCTCGATGATGGCCCTGGCCAACGTGGTGTCGGCCGTGCTCATGAAGGACCAGGGGCCCGAAGTGGGAATCGCCGTGTTCATCGGCGTCCTCCTGCTCGGGATGCTGGTGGGGGCGATCAACGGCGCCGTGGTCGTCGCGACGCGCGTCCCTGACATCGTGGTCACGCTGGCCATGGCCTTCGTGTGGGGCGGTCTCGCGCTGCTCATCCTGCCCACCCCCGGCGGCGGTGCCGCCGACTGGCTGAAGGACATCACGCTCGGCTCGGTGGCCAGCGAGTGGATCCCCAAGGCCGCCGTGGTCCTGCTGGTCGTGGTTGCGGCGATCTGGCTGCCGCTCCGTCGATCCACCATCGGCCTGTCGATGTACGCGATCGGCAGCAACAGCCTCGCGGCGTACCGCAGCGGTGTCTCCGTGAGCCGGACGAAGATCATCGCCTACAGCTTCACCGGCCTCTTCGCTGCACTGGGGGGCCTGAGCCTGACGGCCAGCACCGGGATCGGCACGCCGCTCGCCACCGCGTACACGCTCCAGAGCGTGGCGGCCATCGTGCTCGGCGGCGTCAGCCTGGCGGGCGGTCGCGGCGGGCTCTTCGGGCCGATCGTCGCGGTGCTGGTGCTTCAGCTCATCCGCACGGACATGACGCTGCTCAGGCTCAACACGAGCCTTGCGACGACCGCCCAGGGCGTCATCCTCATCGCCGTGGTCATGGTCGGGACCTTCATCCAGCTCCGGCGGAGTCGCGCATGAGCGACGCCACGCCAGCGCGCGGGGCCTCCGACGTGCCCGTTCGAGCGGCGGGCGCGCCACCCCCGGGCGGGACCGCGGCCGGCGCCCGTTCGGTGGGCCGCAACCTGCTCCGGGAACGACCCATCCTGCCGCTCCTGGCGCTGTTGGCGATCCTCGTCGCGATCAGCGAGCTTGTCCGACCGGGGATCGTGGGGGCGGACTGGGCCAGCGTGATGGTGCGCGCTGCGGTGCCCCTCGCGATCCTCGGCGCCTGCCAGACGCTGGCCATGCTCACAGGCGGGATCGACCTCTCCGTCGGGGCGGTCGCGTCCATGTCGGGCTTCGTGGTCGCGACGTTCGTGACCAGCCCGGGCGGCTGGCAGCTCGGCATCGCGGTGGCGATCGTCGCCGCGATCCTCGCCGGGCTCGTCACGGGCGTGGGCGTCGGCGTCTTCCGCGTCCACCCGCTGATCATGAGCCTGGGCATGAGCTTCGTGGTCCTGGGGCTCGCGAACGTCTGGCAGCTGCTGAAGGTCCAGACCGGAACGGGCACGCCGGACGAGCTGCGCTGGCTCGGCTCGGCGCGGTCGTTCGACCTCCTCCCCAACAGCCTGCTGGTCTTCATCCCCCTCGCCGCGCTCGTCTTCCTCGCGATCCATCGAACCGGGTTCGGCAGGCTCCTGTTCGCGATCGGGGACAACCCCATCGCCGCCCGGCTGTCGGGAGCCAGGGCCTGGCAGGTCCTCATCGCGCTGTACGTCGTGTCGGCGGTCCTCGCCGCCATCGCGGGGTTCCTCTATTCGGGCCTGACGAACGTCGCCAGCGTCACGCTCGTCGACAGCCAGGTCCTGCCATCGGTCGCCGCCGCGGTGATCGGCGGGACATCCATCTTCGGCGGTCGCGGCGGCTATGCCGGCACGATCGTGGGAGCGCTGATCCTTGCCGTCACGAGCTCGCTGCTGACGTCGCTCGGAGCGCCGGAGGCGATTCGCCAGATCCTCTTCGGCTCGATCATCGTCGTCGTGGCCGCCGCATACACCCGGGTGACCGCGGACCGCTGATCTCGCGTTGCGTCCTACGCCCGGCCGGCCGCGACCTCGTCTGCCCGGGTTCGCCCGGCGAGCAGGATGAGGTCCTCGTGCAGCTCGAACCACACGCCGTGGAAGCTGTCGACCCGGGGCGACGCGACGAAGCGGTGATCGCCGCCCGCAGCGGCCGCGGCGGCGGCCGCGAGGCGCCCTCGATAGCGGCCCAGCCGGGGACTGGCTGCTTCGGTGGCCGCCAGCCAGGCATCGCTGTCGCGGGCGACGTCCGCCAGCCGCGCGAGCACCGCGGCGTCGTAGGCGGCATCGCTGTGGTCGTTCAGCACGGGCTCGCCACCCGCGACCGGCCGGAGCTGCCAGGCCGTCACGACCTCCTTCATCCGGCGGTCGAGGTCGAGAAAGTCGTCGAGCCAGTCCGCGGCACGGTCGGAACCGACCGCCTCCCGCTCGGCAGCGACGAGGTCGGCGTGGACCTCCCGCCCCGCCTCCGACAGCCGGTACAGGCCGCCCGGCGCCGCCGCGAGCCCGGCCTCCACGAGCGCATCGGCGACCGACCCCACGGACGCCTCGTGCGCGCCGATCGCGTGGCCGAGCCCCTCCAGCGTGGCGAACCCCTTGATGCCCAGCGCGTGCAGGCAGGCGGCGCGCAGATCGAGTGGTCCGCCCGGTGCCGACCGAGGCTCGGGCGGCGTCGGCGGCTCCGCGGGTTGCGGCTCCGCCGCCGCATCCGGCGCCCCGAGCGCCACGCCCAGCGCCTCGGCCCAGGCAAGAAGGGTCGCGGCATGCGGCGCGACCACCGAACGCGTCTCGACCGACCCTTCGAACACGTCGCCGGTCCCGCCGTCGATGGTGATGCGGTCGCCGGAAGCGAAACGCCGACCCGCGACCGCGAGACCGGTGGCGTCGACTTCGAGCGCCGACGCTCCCACGACGGCGGGAATGGCCCAGCCGCGAGCCACGACGGCGGCATGGCTGGCGAGGCCACCACGCGCGGTGAGGATCCCCGCGGCGCGCGCCATCCCGTGGACGTCGGCCGGCGAGGTCTCGGAGCGGACGAGGATCACGTCCTCGCCGGCGTCGGCCCGCTGCTCGGCCTCCTCGGCACTGGTGGCGATCCGGCCCGTCGCGACGCCCGGGGAGGCCGGCAGCCCGACGGTGATCGGCCGGGCGACGTCGTCCGCGCGGTGCACGACGGTCGGGGGCGGGTCGAGGAGTGCGGCGACGCGCCGCACGGCGTCCTCACGCGAGAGGGGAAAGCCGGGATCATCGGCCATCTCCACGGCCATCCGCAGCGCGGCTTCGGGGCTCCGCTTGCCGACGCGGACCTGGAGGAGATACAGCCGCCCGGACTCGATCGTGAACTCGATGTCGCAGAGGTCGCGGTAGTGGTGCTCCAGTCGCTCGGCGCAGGCCCGGAGCTCGGACGCGACCTCGGGGAGACGGGCGTCGAGCACGGCGATCGGCTCGGTGCGGTGCGTTCCGGCCACGACATCCTCACCCTGGGCCGCGAACAGGACGTCGCCGTACGGGCTCGCCTCCCCGGTGGCGGGATTGCGGGTGAAGAGCACCCCGGTCCCGGATCGCTCGTCCCGGTTCCCGAAGACCATCGCCTGGACCGTCACGGCCGTCCCGAGGTCGTCGGCGATGCGCTCGCGAGCGCGGTAGGTCACGGCGCGCGGGCTGTTCCAGGAGCGGAAGACGGCTTCCACCGCCAGCCGGAGCTGGGCCCAGGGGTCCTCTGGGACGTCGCGGCCGACGATGTCGCGGAACATCGTCTCGAGGCGGGCACGGCACTCGGCGGCGAAGGCCGCTCCGCCGACGGCTGCCAGCCCGGGCTCGGTGCCGGCACAGATCCCGAGGTCGAGGATGGTGTCCATCATCCCGGGCATGGAGACCGGCGCCCCGGACCTGACGCTGACGAGCAGCGGATCCGACGCCGCCCCGAAGCCCCGGCCCACCCGCGACTCCACAGCGTCCATCGCCGCTCGAAGCTCCTCGTCCAGGCCGTCCGGCCACCCGCCCGCGAGGTACGACCGGCAGGCCTCCGTGGTGATCACGAACCCCGCCGGAACTGGCAGTCCCAGCTCCCGCGCCATCACGCCGAGGTTGGCTGCCTTGCCGCCAACCAGCTCGAGCACCTCGTCGGCGGGCCGGTCGAACGTGGCGTCGAGGGGGTAGACGAGCGTCACCTCGCCCCCGCCTCCACGCCCGGCTCCCGCTCCTGCAGCGCCCGCCAGACCCGCTCGGGCGACAAGGGCAGGTCGCGGATCGTGACGCCGGTGGCATCCCGGAGCGCCGCGGCCACGGCGGGCGCGACGCACAGCAGGGCGCCCTCGCTCATGCCCTTCGCGCCATACGGGCCCGGCCCGTCGCCGTTCTCGACGACCTCGCTCTCGATCCGTCGCGGAAGGTCCAGCGTGGTCGGGATCTTGTAGTCGATCGCGCCGAGGTTCCGGATCCGGCCCTCGTCGTCGAACAGGTAGTGCTCCATGAGGGTGTGCCCGAGGCCCATGATCGCCGCGCCTTCATCCTGCCCCCGCACCTGGGCACCGTGGAGCGCCCGGCCAACGTCGGAGACGATGACGTGGCGCAGGATCGTGATGTCGCCCGTCGCCTCGTCCACCGCGAGCTCCACCGCGGTGCAGTTGAACTCGTAGAACGCACTCGTGCCGCCGAGCGGGTGGTCCGGGTCCGCCTCCTTGCGCGACTCGCCGAGGCCGATGACCTCTCCGCCGAGCCGGCCCAGGCCTCGGGCGACGATGTCCGCGATGGGCAGCTCGCGAGCGTCACCTCCGTCCTCTGCGGCCAGCCGGACGCGGCCGGCGTCGACCGTGATCCGCGCTTCGGGCACGTCCTCGAGGCGGGCCGCCATGGCTCGGACCTTCGACTGGATCTCCCGGCATGCCGCCAGGATCGCGTTGCCCATGAGGACCGAGGAGCGCGACGCCGACGTCTGCTGGTCGTACGGGACCACCGCGGTGTCGCCCATGACGACGCTGACCCAGCCCAGCGGCGCGCCCAGCTCGTGGGCGGCGATCTGGGCGAAGATCGTCCGGGCGCCCTGGCCCATATCCGAGGTGCCGGCGGCCACCACCACGCTGCCGTCGACCAGGAGCCGCACCGTGGCGTACGACAGACCCGTCGTGGGGCCGGACTTGAGGCCCACCGCGATGCCGCGTCCCCGCCCCGCGCTCGGCGGGCTCGTCCAGCCGATCCGTTCCGCCGCCCGCTGCAGCGACTCGGCCCAGATCCCGTCCGCGGGCGTGTCGCCGGGGATGAATTCCTGGCCACGGCTCGCGAGGTTGCGGAGCCGAAGCTCGACCGGATCGATCGAGAGGACCCGCGCGGCCTCGTCCAGGTTCGACTCCGTCGCCCAGATCTGCTGGGGATTGCCGAACCCGCGGAAGGCCGTTGACGGGACCGTGTGCGACAGCACGCTCCGGGCGTTGATCCGGACAGCCGGGATGACGTAGGGCCCCGCCGACGTGTAGCTGCCCTTGACGACGGTTCGATCCGCGATGTCGGCGTAGGCGCCGATGAGGCAGTCCGCGTCGACCTCTCGGAATGCCAGTCGGCCATCCGCCTGGAATCCGGAGCGGACGTGGACCCGCCAGGCGCCGCGCCGGACCGCCTGGAAGGTCTCCTCCAGGCTCAGGACGAGCCGCATCGGGCGGTCGGCGCGCCGGGCCATGAAGGCCAGGAGCGGCTCGTACTTGGCGTGCTGCTTGCCGCCGAACGCGCCACCCGGATCGGGCGCGTACACCCGGACCTTGGCGAGCGGCAGCTCGAGGAGGCTGGCGATGACGCGCTGGAGCCAGTACGGGTGCTGGATCGAGCTCCAGATCGCGATCCCGTCCCCGTCGGGCGCCGCCATGAACCCGTGGCACTCGATGGCGAACTGGGTGACCATCGGGAAGTCGTACGTGCCCTCGACGATCACGTCTGCCCCGAGCCGCGCCGCGTCGACGTCGCCCCAGCCATAGCGATGCTCGCGGAGGACGTTGGTGGCGGCGAGCGGATCTCCGGACCGGAGCGCGGGGTCCTGCACCAGCGGCGCGTCCGGCGCGAGGGCATCCTCCAGCGTGACGACCGCCGGCAGCTGCTCGTAGTCCACCTTGACGAGGGCCGCCGCGGCCTCCGCGAGATCCAGCGTCTCCGCGGCGACGGCCGCGACCGGATCGCCATGGAACTTGGTCTCCCCGATCGCCAGCACCGGACGGTCCCGGAACTGCGGCCCGAAGCGCGGCATTGGATCCGGCAGGTCCGCGGCGGTCATCACCAGGGCCACGCCGGGCAGCTGGAACGCCGCCGCGGCATCGATCGACAGGATGCGAGCGCGCGCGACGGGAACGGTGACCAGGCGCACGTGGAGCGCGCCCTCGAGCGGCATGTCCGCCACGTAGGCCTGGCGGCCGGTGACGCGCTCGATCCCGCCGCTGCGGTTGGGCGAGGCGCCGACGAGCCCGTCGGGCGGCGCGGTGGTGGCGGTCGTCATTGCGGCGCCGTCGTGGCGTCGGGCGTCGCTGCGGGATCGGCCAAGCTCTCGGGCGACCGATGGGTGCCGCGACCAGCGGCCCGGGTGGCTGCATCGAGGACTGCTTCGACGATCTGCTCGTACCCGGCACACCGGCAGAGGTTGCCGGCCAGCCCCTCCTCCACGTCGGCGCGCGTTGGCGCGGGGTTCACCTCCAGCAGCGCCCGTGCGGCGACGAGCTGACCTGGGATGCAGAACCCGCACTGCGCGGCGCCATGATCGAGGAACGCCTGCTGCAGGGGATCCAGTCCCTCGTCGCCGGCGAGGCCCTCGACCGTGACGACGTCGGCGCCGTCGGCCTCGAACGCGAGCACGAGGCAGGAGTCAACGCCGCGCCCGTCCAGCAGCACCGTGCAGGCGCCGCACTCCCCGACGAGGCAGCACTCCTTGGTGCCGGTGAGCCCGAAGTCGAATCGCAAGGCATCCAGCAACGTGCGGTGCTGGGCGACGGTCGCGCTTCGAGCCCGACCGTTGAGCGTCAGCCGAAGGATCGCGGTCGGAGACTCGTCCGCGCTCATGCCGCGGCTCCGGCGACGCGTTCGCGCGCGACCGCGATGGCGCGCAGTCCGAGCACGCGCAGCATGGCCTGGCGATACTCGGGCGAGGCACGCATCGAACGTGGCGAAGGTGCCGCCTCGGCGAACAGCCGATCGAGGATCGGGAGCCGTTCGGCGTCGTCGGTCTCCGCGGCGGCGAGCATGCCCGTGTCGTCGCGGACCAGGATCGGACGCGGGCCCACACTGCCGAAGGCCAGCCGCGTCTCGCCGGATTCGTGGACGGAGCACGCGATCGTCACGGAGGCCAGGTCATGACCGCGGCGACGCGTGCGGCGGGCATGGGTTGACCCCACGCGCCCGGACGGCGCGGGAATCTCGATCCGGAGGACCACCTCGCCTCGACGGAGCGTCGTGGTGCGGGACCGGACGAACAGCTCGTCGATGGGGATCCGCCGCTCGCCGTCCGGGCCCATCACGACGACGACGGCCTCGAAGATGAGCAGCGCCGGTGTGGTGTCGGCCGCGGGGGAGGCGTTGCAGGCGTTGCCGGCGAGCGTGGCGCGGTTCCGGATCTGGACGCTCCCGACGACGGCGGCGCCCTCGGCCAGGGCGGTCCAGGCTGTGCGAACCCGTTCGTCCGCGGCGATGTCGGTCATCGACGTCAGCGCGCCGAACGCAAGCCCGCCGTCGATCGCGCGGATGTTGCCGTCGAGCTCGCCGACGCGCTTCACGTCGACGACGCTTGATGCCCGCACCGACCCGTCGCGCAGCCCGATGATGAGGTCGGTCCCGCCGGCGAGGATCCGCGCGTCCGGGTCGGCGGCGAGGTGGTCGACCACTTCACGGACGGATTGCGGCTGCAGGAACGCGAAGGGCCGCACGGCGCGTCAGAGGACCTTGTCGACCTCGTCCAGGAGCACCTGCGGGGTCGGTGCCCGGACGAAGAAGTACGGGCGATCGCAGAACGACTGGACGAAGGCGGCGCGTCGCTCCCGGAGCTCGTCCGCGTCGATGAGAGGCATCGGGATGCCCGGCGCGAGGAGCTCGTTGAGGAGGAAGTAGTTCTGGAGCGAGTGGAGCGTCTGGAACTGGCGCTCGAAGGGAATCATCTCGACGGACGACCCGGCGAGGTTGCCGTTGATCTCGGGCAGCACGACGATGTCGACGGCGGTCGGCTCCTGGTACAGCTCCCAGCTCGGCATCTCGCCGAAGAACTTGGCGACCTTGGCCTGTGGGTCGGCCTTGTCTGCTCGCTCCGTGCCCTCCGTTCGCTTCTCGAGGAACGCCTCCTTCGAGCCCATCACGGCCCGCCCGGACTCGTCGACCACGGTCGTCTCGGTGGAGACGAGGAGCGCCCCGCGACGGCAGGCCTCGAGCTGGCCCATGGACTTGCCCTTGTTCGACTCGCCCCCGAGGAACACGATGGTCCGGTCGCGGTACCTCACTGCCGAGGCGTGGAACGGGTGGAGCCCGGCGGCCTCGAGCCGCAGCGCGAGCATTGCGACGATGACCTTCTGGATGGGGCCCGCGGGCCAGTCGCCGGTGAATGTCATGCGCTGCCCGTCGTAGGCGATCGCCTTGGCGCCGTCGCGCCGCCAGACGATATCCGGGGCGGGGACCCTGACGTCGGGGCTGATCGAGACGTCCGCGAGCCGATAGTTCAGGAACGCCATGTCGTCGAGGACGTGATCGCGCGGCTCGTCGCCGAGCACGTCGATCCGGAGCCGGGCGGGCCCCACGGCCATCTCCTCGGACAGGGCGAGGCGGTCGGTCATGGGGTCCCTTCTGCGATCCGCGTCGCCTGGATGGAGGTCTCGGAGCCCCGCTCGCCCGATGACGTTGCCGGCTCCGGCCAGCGGCGGGCCATGTTGTCGGCGGCTTCGATGAAGTGGCTGTCGATTGCCTCCACGAGCGCCGCGGCGTCGCGCCGCCGGATCGCCTCGAGGATGGGACGGTGGAGGTCCGCGGACCACGTTGGGTCGGCGCCCGGGACGGAGAGGCTCAGGTACGTCCGCGAGTAGGGCTCCAGCGAGCGCCACGTCCGCTCCAGGATCTCGTTGCCGGCGACCCCGATGATGGTTCCGTGGAGACGGGCGTCCGCCTCCGCGACCGCCGCGCCGTCGCCGGCCGCGGCCGCCGCCTCCATTGCCGCCCCGTCGGCGAGCAGCGCGTCCACGTCGCCGTCTCGGAGCCGCGGCATGGCCAGCCGGGCGGCGCGGGTCTCCAGCGCTGCGCGAACCGTATACGTCTCAAGGATCTCCCGGCGGCTCGGACGCCGGACCCGGGCGCCGCGGAAGGGCGAGATCTCCACCATCCCGATGCCCTCCAGCCCGCGCAGCGCCTCACGCACCGGCGCCTGGCTCGTGCCGAGCTCTCGCGCCACCTGCGTCTCGACGATCCTCGAGTCCGGTGGGTAGCGACCGCTCACGATCCCCGCGAGCAGGTGACTCCTGACCTGGTCGGCGAGGACGCTCCTGGCGATCGGGCGGTGCAGCATCAGCTGGCGATCGGGCTCGCGGGCGCCGTCGTGGTGGGGACGCCGGACGTGGGGCCGGAGGCGGGAGTCGCCGCTCGCGCGAGGATCTCGACGACCCCGTTCGTGCCATCAACACGGATGCGGTCGCCCGTCGCGATGCGGTGGGTCGCGATCGAGGTGCCGATGACCGCCGGGATCCCGAACTCCCGCGAGAGGACCGCGGGGTGCGAGGTCGTGCCACCGGTGTCGGTGACGAGCCCGGCGATCTTGGTGAAGAGAACGACCCAGGCCGGGTTCGTCATCTGGCAGACGAGGATGTCGCCCTCCGCGACCTCGTCGAACTCATCGATCGTCCGGACGAGGCGGGCAAGGCCTTCGACCGTACCCGGAGAGCCGGCGATGCCCGTGATCCGAGCCTCGTCGGCAGACTCCGTCCGATGAAAACGATCGGGATAGCCCCAGTTGACGAGATAGGGGAACGCGAGCTGCGTCGGGGTGACGGTCCCGATCCAGTCCCGTGGCCTCATCCGACCGGACTGCTCGCGCTCGTCGCGGCGTCGCGCGACCAGGCCCGGCGCATCGATCGCCGCGGCGTCCCCGATGAGCGCCCGGAGCTCGTTGTAGCGCAGGAACATCACGTCGTCCGGTCGCTCCAGACGCCCGAGCTCGACGAGCTTCCTGCCGAGGGCCAGGAGGACGAGCCGGACATGGGCGTTCGCGCCCTGGTCGATGTAGAAGTGGTGATCCGGCGTCAGGGGCGCCATCCGGAGATTGACGGCATTCGCGGCGCCCATCGCCTCGCGATCATCGCCTTCGAGGCCCTCGAGGATCTCCGCCGAGGCGGCCTCGATGTCCCGCCGCATCGCGTCGATCGCGGTGGGGTAGTCGTAGTCGGTCTCGAGGTAGCCACGAACCAGGTCGAGGATCGGCGTCATCTCCTCGCGCCGGGTCGGATAGATGAACTCGTGGCTCCAGACGGCGTGCCAGCCGAACTCCCGCTGGTATGGCGCCATGCGTTCCTCGAGGAACCGCCGGCCCCGGTCTGATGCCTGCAGCCGGCGGGCGATCTCCGGCGCGTCCGGGGACTCGAAGGCCACGCGCAGCTCGGCGTCGTCACGGACCTCGTTCTTCATCCGCCACAGCGCCTCGATCGAGTCCCAGTTGCGGTCGGAGGCCGAGTTCTGGAGTCGCCCGAGGAGCGCTTCGTCGACGGAGCCGCGCGTCCGTTCCATGACGGCGCGCAGGTTGAGCGTCGCCGAGAGCTGCGCGAAGTTGAGCATCCAGTGGATCTTCCAGTGGCGGTCGTGGATGTCGATCGCATCCTCGAGGACCGTCGCCAGCTCGCCGAGGCCGAGCCCGGGGGCCTCGTCCAGGCGACGCTCGAGGTACTCGAAGTTGCGCTCCATCTCCGGGCGGAGCCGGTCCCGCCACCAGTCCGCGAAGTGCTCGCCGTAGACCGGCAGCGTCACGTCCAAGTAGCCGCCGATCGTGGCCGCGTAGGCCGGGTCACGCGGGACCCGCGCGGTGTAGGTGGAGCTGTATTCCGTGCCCTCGACGCGGAGCCCCGGGTCGGCGGGGATGGCCGTGGTGTAGACGTAGCCGTTGACGTTCTTGGCCAGCCAGTCGACGGCGAAGGGCGTGCCGAATCGCCGAAACATGTGGTCGCAGCTCAGCCACCACCCGCCGATGTCGAAGAACATCGGGCTGACGGGGTGGGGGATGTGGAGGTCGTCGTAGACCCAGAAGAGCTGCTGCTCCGTCTCCGACTCCCAGGTGACCGGGAATGTCGCGTCACCGAGGAACTGCCCCAGGACCTCTTCGCCGGGCGGGATGGTCGGCGTGATGGGTGCCGCAGCGGGCGAGCCTCCGGGCTGGTCGCGGTTCACGCGGTCGCACCGTTGGTGACGTCGTCGGTGCGCCCTGCCGTTGCGTCATCCATGAGCGTGAAGGTTGCCCGCCGGCGCTCGTCCAGCCGGTGGACGGCGTCCTCGAGGACGATCGTCCGAACGTGCTCTGACGCCGCATGGTCGCGGAACGCCGCCTCGGACTCGTACTGCTCGTACAGGAAGAACGTCAAGGGGTCCTCGGTCGAGCGATGGGTCCAGAACAGGCGGCACCCCGGCTCGTCACGCGACGCGGCCGCGACTCGCCCGAGGAGCGCTCGAACGGCTTCTTCCTGCCCGGGCTTGGCCCGCCAGGTGGCCGTCACGACGAAGGGCATGCTGCCTCCGTTCGGCAGATCATCGATGATCGATGGACAATAGCACTCCACCCCCGCTGCGAGGTTCTGCGTGACCGTCGCGACCCACGAGCCGCCGCCCCGCCCCGCGGACGGACCCGAGCCGGCCCTCCTCCGGATGGTCCGCGAGACCTCGACGGACTACTGGAACGACTCCTGCGCCCTCGCCGAGCTCGAGTACGCGATCGCGCGGGGGGCGAGCGGCGCCACGTCCAACCCGACGATCGTCCTCGAGGTGCTCCGGAAGGAAACGTCCACCTGGGGCCCGCGCCTGGTCGATCTCGCCGCGGCCAACCCGGCCTGGACCGAGGAGGACCTGACCTGGGCGCTGATCGAGGAGATGGGCGTCGGGGCGGCCCGGCTCCTGGAGCCCGTGTTCCGCGCGACGGATGGCCGCTCGGGGCGGCTGTCGCTCCAGACGAACCCGGTCAACTACCGCAACGCGGACCGGATGCTGGAGCAGGGGCTCCGCTTCGCGAGTCTCGGCCCCAACTTCCAGGTGAAGTTCCCGGCGACCGCCGCGGGCATCGAGGCGGTCGAGCGCGCGACGCTCGCGGGCGTGAGCATCAACGCGACGGTGAGCTTCACGGTCGCCCAGGCGGTCGCGGTCGCCGAGGCCGTCGAGCGGGCATCGGCCCAGCGGGAGCGGGACGGCCTGGACACCACCTCCATCGCGCCCGTCTGCACCCTGATGGTCGGGCGGCTGGAGGATCACCTCCGGTCCGTTGCCGACCGGGACGGAATCGCTGTCGATCCGGACGCGCTCCACTGGTCGGGCATCGCCGCGTTCAAGCGAGCCCTCGCGATCTATCGCGAGCGGGGCTACCGAACGCGGCTCCTCGCGGCCGCGATGCGCCATCGACTCCACTGGACCGAGCTCGTCGGCGGCGACGTGATCATCACGATGCCCCATGCCTGGCAGGTCCGGTTCAATGCCAGCGGCATCGCGCCGACGCCTCGGATCGACGAGCCCGTCGAGGCACGCTTCGTCGACGACCTCCTCGCGCGAATCCCCGACTTCAGGCTGGCCTACGAGCCCGAGGCGTTGGCGGTCGAGGCATTCGATACCTACGGGGCCACGGTTCGGACGCTCCGGACGTTCATCGCCTCCTATCACGAGCTCGTGGGCGTCGTCCGCGACGTCATGCTGCCCAACCCCGACCTTCCAGCCAAGGTGACCCGCCCATGACCGACACCGGGATGTTCCGCCTCGACGGGCGCGTCGCGCTCATCACGGGCGGCGGTGGCGGCATCGGGTCGGCCCTCGCGGCAGCGTTCGCGAGCGCAGGAGCGCGCGTCGTCGTCGCCGGTCGCTCGCTGGACCCGCTCCGGGCCATTGCCGACGAGATCGAGCGGGGCGGCTCGGAGGTCCTGGCCGTGACCGGGGACGTGACTCGCGAGGACGATGCCGACCGCCTCGTGGCGGCGGCGATCGAGCGGTTCGGCGCCATCGACATCATCGTCAACGCCGTCGGCGGCGGTGCCGGCAACGCCCTGCATGCCGCCCAGGACTACCCCCGGGATGCCTGGGACTGGATCATGGAGCTCAACGTGCGCAGCACCCTCGTGCCGACGCAGTCGGCCGTCCGGGCGATGATCGCGGCGGGCACCCGCGGCGCCGTGCTCAACATCACCTCGGTTCGCGCGAACCTGGGGATCAACGCCGGCTATTCGGCCTATGTCGCCGCCAAGGGCGCCATCAGCTCGCTGACCCGCCAGTGGGCGACCGAGTGGGCCCGCCACGGCATCCGGGCCAATGCGATCATGCCGACCTTCGTGGACACGCCGCAGGTGGCGTCGCTGCTCTCGGATCCCGCATTCAAGGCCGGGATCGTCGCCAGGATCCCGCTCGGCCGCGTTGGCGAGACGCGCGACATCGTGGGGCCCGCGATCTTCCTGTGCTCCGACGCCGCGTCGTTCGTCACGGGCCACGTCCTGACGATCGACGGCGGATTGACGGCAACGCAGTAGGTTCGGGGAGACAGCCCATGGCGGAGGCCGCATCGATGATGGAACGCGTCACGCCCAACGTCTTCACCAACACCCGGCTGCGTGGCTGCAATCCCAGCTTCGTGACCACATCGGCGGGCGTGGTCGTGATCGATACGCCACAGCTGCCCAGCCGAGCCGTGGCGATGCGCGAGGAGGCCGAGTCGCACGGCCCCATCCGGTACCTCATCAACACGGAGAACCACGTCGACCACATCTTCGGGAACTGGTGGTTCCGCGGCGCCGGCGAGGTGGTCAATCACCGGGCCCTCTGGGAAATCTTCATGGACCCGAACGCGGCACTGGATCCGTTCGCGTACGCCCTCGAGGCGATCCCCACGGACGACCCGGACGCGGCGCCGCTCATCCCGGATCGCGACGAGTACTACGCGAACCTGCCGCGCGGCACGGTCGTCTTCACCGGCGACCTGACGCTGCGGGTGGGGGAGCACACCTTCAACTGCCTCTGGACCCCGGGACACACCCCGGGGCAGCTGGCGGTCCACGTGCCCGAGGAGCGCGTCGTGTTCACCGGCGATACGATCTTCAGCGGCGTCCAGACGTGGCTGATGACCTCCAACGTGGACCAGTGGATCGAGGCGTTGGAGCGCATCCGCCAGCTGGACGTCGACCACGTGGTGCCGGGTCACGGGCCCGTCGTGGGCCTCGACTACATCAAGACGCAGCGCGCGGTCCTGTTCCAGTGGAAGGCCGCGGTGGCGGACGCGGTCGCGAAGGGCTGGTCCCGCGAGGAGACCATCGAGCGCGTCCGCTTCGATGATGCGTTCGGGCCCGTGGACGTGGGGCAGGGGTACATGATGGACCACATCCAGGGCAACAACGCCGGGTCGCTGTGGGACAAGCTCAGCGCGGTCGGCTACGAGAAAGGGCGCTGATGCCGAAGGAGCCGGCCGACGTCCTGATCATCGGCGCGGGTGCCTCGGGCGGGGTCGTGGGCAAGCGGCTGGCGGAGGCAGGGTTCTCGGTCGTCTGCCTCGAGCAGGGCGACTGGCACGACCGCGCGGACTATCCCGGCAACAAGCTCGACTGGGAGCTCCAGGCGCGGAAGCAGTGGGCGACCAGCCCCAACATCCGGGGCCTCGAGGAGGACTACCCGATCGTCGAGGACGACACGCCGGTCTCGCCGCTCATGTACAACGCCGTCGGCGGCTCGACCCTGATCTTCGCGGGCGCCTGGCCGCGCGCCCTCCCGAGCGACTTCCGGGTGCGCTCGCTCGACGGGATCGCAGACGACTGGCCGATCGACTACTTCGAGCTCCTCCCGTTCTTCCACCGCACCGATCGGGACTTTGGCGTCTCGGGCCTGCCCGGCGACCCGGCGTATCCGCCGGACAGCGAGGACGCGCCGATGCCGCCGCTGCCAATCGGCGCCGCGGGGATCAAGGTCGCGAGGGCCCACACGAAGCTCGGCTGGCACTGGTGGCCGGAGTTCAACTCGATCAACTCCGCGCCGTACGACGGCCGGCGACCGTGCGTCCAGCGGAGCACCTGCCAGTCCGGCTGCAACGAGGGCGCCAAGGCGTCCACGGACCTGACCCACTGGCCGAAGGCGATCGCTCGCGGGGCGCGACTCGTGACGGGCGCTCGCGTTCGGCGCATCGAGACGGACGCAAAAGGCCTCGCGACCGGCGCGACCTGGGTCGACCGGGACGGCAACGAGCATTTCGAGGCGGCACGCACGGTCGTCGTCGCGGCCAACGCCATCGGCACGCCGCGGCTCCTGCTGCTGAGCGCGAGCCCGGCCCATCCCGACGGTCTCGCGAACTCCAGCGGCCTGGTCGGGAAGCGGCTGATGATGCATCCGTTCGCCAACGTCGCCGGCCTGTTCGACGAGCCGCTCATGAGCTGGCAGGGCCAGTTCGGCGATCTGATCGAGTCGCTCGAGTTCTACGAGACGGACGAGAAGCGGGGCTTCGTCCGAGGCGCGCGCTGGGGACTGGCGCCGACGGGCGGCCCGGTGAACACCGCGCTGCCATCCCGTGCGGGCGAGCAGGTCTGGGGAGCCGATCACCACGTCCACGTCAGGACGCACCTCGGCCACGGTGCCAACTGGGGGCTCTTCGCAGAGGACCTGCCGGACGAGGCGAATCGCGTGACGATCTCGGGGACCGTCACGGATTCCTCCGGGATCGCGGCGCCGGAGATTCACTACGCGATGGCGGAGAACGCCCGCCGGATGCTGGACTTCCACATCGAGCGAGCCACCGAGTCCATGGTCGAGGCCGGGGCCTACAAGATCGAGGTCGACCGGCTCATGCGGTACTCGGGTTGGCACCTCCTCGGCACGGCGCGGATGGGCGACGATCCCACGACGTCCGTGCTGGACCGCTGGAACCGCGCCCACGACGTCCCGAACCTGTACGTGGTCGACGGCTCCTGCTTCGTGACGTCGTCCGGCGTCAACCCGACCTCGACGATCGTCGCGATCGCCCTGCGCGCCGCAGACCACATGATCGAGACGCGGTTCGACCAGCAGGTGCCGGTGTGACCCAGCAGCAGACCGTCGTCTTCCCGCTGGACGCACGTGCGCGCGAGACGTTCGCCGCGGTCGCGGACCAGCTCATCCCGGCCGCGCACGATATGCCTTCGGCGGCGGACGTGGTCACCGATGATCGGCTGCGCTCCGTGCTCCGGTCCCGGCCGGACCTGGTCGCGCCGCTGTCGGCCGCGCTCCGTCCCGAGCTCGGCGCGGACGTCCCTGCGCGGCTCACCGCGCTGGCCGATGAGCCCGCGAGCCTCGCCGCGCTCCAGCTCGCGATCGTCGCCGGCTACTACATGGACAAGCGCGTGCGCGAGCTGATCGGCTACCCCGGCCAGATGGCGATCGAGGTCAAGTCGTGGCTCGTGCCGCCGTACCTGGAGGAGGGGCTCATCGACGCCGTGCTCGCGCGTGGTCCGGTGTGGCGCGACCCCACGACCGGCCGCCGTGCCGTTGGCGAGAACCAGCCTCGGACGTACGCCGAGCGCTTCAACGACCACCATCCCGAGCAACCACCCGAAGGAGGCCGCGATGGCCACGATCGCGCCTGAAGCCCGAACCCAGGACCAGGCCGTCAGCTGGCTGGAGCCGTTTCTCGGTGACTGGCGGACCGGCACCGGACCGGCCCATGAGGTCCGCGAGCCGGCGACCGGTCGCCACCTGCTGACGATCAACATCTCCACGCGAGACGACGTCGCGCGGGCCGCAGCCGCGGCGAAGGACGCCCAGGTCGGCTGGGCCGAGACGAGCTACCAGGAGCGTGCCGCCATCCTCCGGCGCGCCGCCGACATCTACGAGCAGCACCGTGTCGAGCTCGGGACGTGGACGCAGCGCGAGACCGGCGCGCATCGGAACAAGATGCACCACGAGCAGAACTTCACCGTCGGCGAGGCGCTCGCCGCGTCGACGATCCCGTGGCAGCCCTACGGCTCGCTCGTGCCGACGGTCCAGCAGGAGCGGCTGTCGATGATCCGACGGGTCCCGGTCGGCGTCATCGGCGCGATCACGCCGTGGAACTCGCCGAGCGTCCTCGGCATGCGCGTGGTCGCTCCCGCGCTCGCGCTCGGGAACGCCGTGGTCCTGAAGCCGGATCCGCAGACCCCCGTCTGCGGCGGCGCGGTGTTCGCGGCCGTCTTCAAGGAGGCCGGCCTTCCCGAGGGCCTGCTGCAGATCGTGATCGGCGACGCGGACGCCGGGGACGCCCTCGTCACGGATCCCAACGTCGCCATGATCTCGTTCACCGGCTCGACGGAGGTCGGACGGATCGTGGGGAGCAAGGCGGGCGGGCTGCTCAAGCGCGTCAGCCTGGAGCTCGGCGGCAACAACCCGCTGATCGTGCTCGATGACGCCGACCTCGATGCCGCAGCGTCGGCAGGCGCGTACTCCAGCTTCCAGTTCCAGGGCCAGGTCTGCTTCGCGACCGGTCGCCACATCGTCCATCGGGCGATCGCCGACCAGTACGTCGACCGGCTGGCAGCAACGGCGCGCCGGCTCCGGACGGGCGACCCGTTCCGTGAGGACGTCGAGCTCGGGCCGATCGTCAACGAGCAGCAGGTTCGCCGGGTTGACGACATCGTCCGGCGCTCGATCGACAGCGGCGGCGCGCGACTCGTCGAGGGCGGCACGTACGAGGGCCTCTTCTACCGGCCGACGGTGCTCTCGGACGTCCGGCTGGATGCCCCTGCGTGGACCGACGAGATCTTTGGTCCCGTGGCGCCCGTCGTGACCTTCGCGTCGGACGACGAGGCCGTCGAGCTTGCGAATGCCACCGAGTACGGGCTCGCAGCCGGCGTCTACACGCGCTCGATCTCGCGAGGCCTCGCGGTCGCCCAGCGGATCAGGGCCGGCATGGTCCACGTGAACGATCAGCCGATCAACGACGAGGCGACGATCCCGTTCGGCGGGGTGGGCCTTTCCGGCAACGGCGGGCGATTCGGCGCGGAGGCGAACCTCGAGGCCTTCACGCAGTGGCAGTGGCTGACGATCCGGGACGAAGCGCGTTCCTTCGGGCCAACGTACTGACCTCGCACCCACGCATCCACAGGAGCTGAGCAGCATGCGACTCAACGTCCGCGGCATCATCCCGGCCTGCGTCACCACGTTCGACGCCGACGGTCGCTTCGACGAGCCGGCCTACCGCCGCTACCTCGAGTGGCTCATCCCCCAGGGGCCCGTCGCGCTCGCGATCAACGCCGATACCGGCGAGGGCCCGCACATGTGGTCGGACGAGCGGGATCGCGTGCTGCGCGTCGCGGTCGACGTCGCCGGCGACGTCCCGGTGGTGGCCGGCCTCAGCGCGATGTTCACCGCGCAGGCGGTGGAGGAAGCCAAGCGAGCCGAGGCCGCCGGCGCCAGCGGCCTCCTCGTCTTCCCGATCCCGGCGTACCAGGGTACGCCGCTGGACCCTGCGATCCCGGTTGCCTATCACGAGGCGATCGCCCGTGGCTGCGGGCTCCCGCTCATCGCCTTCCAGCTGCAGCCCGCGCTCGGCGGCGTGATCTTCTCCGAGGACATCCTCCGGCAGATTGCCGCAATCGACAGCGTCGTCGCGATGAAGGAAGCGTCGTTCGACGCCCGGCTGTACCTCGCCACGCGCCGGATGATCGAGCGGCTGGACCGCCCGATCGACCTGCTCACGGGCGATGACAACTTCATCTTCGAGTCGTTCGTCCTGGGTGCCGAGGGCGCGCTGATCGGCTTCGGAACCCTCGCCACGGCGCTCCAGGTGGAGATGTACCGCCTCACGCGCGAGGAGCGCTGGACAGAGGCCCGGGCGATCTGGGAGCGGATCCTGCCGCTGGAGGAGGCGGTCTACGGTCCGCCGGTCAGGGACTACCGGGCGCGCACCAAGGTGGCGCTGCGCGAGCTCGGCGTGATCGAGAGCACGGTGATGCGCCCGCCGCTGACCGAGGTGTCGGATGCCGCCGCTGCGGTGGTCCGCGACGCCCTTCGCGCCGCCGACCTCCTGCCCACGAGCGCCGTCGCCTGATGGCGGGTGAGCTTGCCGGCCGGGTCATCCTCATCACGGGGAGCAGCCGGGGGATCGGGGCCGCGGTCGCCGTCCGGGCGGCCGAGGAGGGCGCCACGGTGGCCGTCCACTACCACCGGGGCGAAGATGCCGCTGGGAGGACGCTCGGCCGCGTGCGGGCAGCGGGTGCGGAAGCCGAGGCCTTCAAGGCAGACGTGGCGGATGGCGCCGCGGCGGAGCGTCTCGTGCATGACGTCATCGGCCGGTTCGGGCGCGTGGACGGGCTCGTCAACAACGCCGGGCTCACCCAGGTCGGCCCGTTCCTCGAGATCGATCCCGCGGCCTGGGACGCGGTCATCCGGACCGACCTGACCGCCGCGTTTCACACCTGCCGGGCCGCACTGCCCGGGATGCTGGAGCGCGGCGGCGGGAGCATCGTCAACGTCGCGTCCCGCCTCGGCCAGATGGGCATCGGCGAGACCGCCGCCTACTCGGCGGCGAAGGCGGGGTTGCTCGGGCTGACGCGGTCGCTCGCGCGCGAGTTCGGGCCGGGCGGGGTGCGCGTCAACGCCGTCGCGCCGTTCGTCACGGTCACCGACATGACGGCGGACCTCGTCGACGCAGACGAGGGAAAGCGGCGGTTGCGCGACGCCGCGCTCGGGCGGTTCGGAACCGCCGCCGAGGTCGCCGACTCGGTGGTCTTCCTGCTCGGCGACCGAGCCGCGCTCTACACCGGCCAGACCCTGAATCCCAATTCCGGGACGTACATGCCGTGACGCGGATCGTGGAGGTTCGAGAGGCCGTCGAAGCCGTCCGTGATGGCGCCACCGTCCTCGTCGGTGGCTCCGGCGCCGGCCACGCGCTGCCCCAGCGGTTCATCGACGAGCTCGCGGCCGTGTTCCAGGAGCGGGGGCGGCCGCGAGACCTCACGACCGTCCGCGTCGTCGGCATCGGCGACTTCAAGGATCGTGGCTTCTCGCAGCTGGGGCTGCCGGGGCTGATGCGCCGGACGATCGGGAGCAACCTCGGCAACGAGCCGCGGCTCGGTGCGCTGGTGGAGGCCAACGAGCTCGAGGCCTACTCCTTCCCGCAGGGCGTCCTGTCCCAGCTCACCCGCGAGATCGCCGCGGGCCGCCCGGGCCTCATCACGCAAGTCGGTCTGGGGACGTACGTGGACCCCCGCCAGACCGGTGGCAAGCAGAACGAGCGGACGACGGAGGACCTCGTCGAGGTCGTCACGCTGCGGGGGCGCGAGTGGTTGCTCTTCCACGCCTTCCCGATCGACGTCGCCGTGATTCGCGGCACGACCGCTGACGAGGACGGGAACCTGACGATGGAGGGCGAGGCGGTTCAGGGCGAGATGCTGGCCATGGCGATGGCAGCGAGGAACAGCGGCGGCATCATCATCGCGCAGGTGAAGCGGCTTGCGCGGCGCGGAAGCCTGCGGATGCGTGACGTCAAGGTCCCGGCGGCCCTGATCGACTACGTCTACGTGGATCCCGAACAGTGGCAGACCTACATCACCCAGGATTCCCCGTACTACGCCGGCGCGCTGCGGAAGCCCCTCACCGACGAGCCGCCGTTGCCGCTGGACGTCCGCAAGATCATCGCGCGCCGCTCGCTCCTCGAGTTCCCGCCCGGCGCCATCTGCAACCTCGGGTTCGGGATCAGCCAGCTGATCGGACGCGTTGCGTGGGAGGAGGGCATCACCGATCGACTCGTGCTCACGGTGGAGCAGGGAATCTTCGGGGGTGTCCCGGTTGCGGGCAACGAGGGCGGCGCGGGCTTCAACTACCAGGCGATGATCGACCAGCCCTACATGTTCGATTTCTACGACGGTGGTGGGCTCGACATCGCGAGCCTGTCGTTCGCGGAGGTGGACGCCTCGGGCAACGTTAACGTCCACGCGTTCGAGGGCCGCGTCCGCGGGCCCGGTGGCTTTCCGAACATCAGCGCCCGCACGCCACGGATCAACTTCGTCGGGACGCTCACGGCGCAGGGCCTGGAGCTGTCGATCGAGGATGGCGTGCGGATCGTCAACGAGGGCAGCCTCCCGAAGTTCGTCCCGGAGGTCCGGCAGATCTCATTCAGCGCCGCCCTCGCCCGTGAGCGCGGACAGCAGGTCCGCTACGTCACGGACCGCGCGGTGTTCGCGCTCGACGATGACGGCATCGTGCTGATCGAGGTCGCGCCGGGCGTCGACGTCGAACGGGACGTCCTGGGGCAGATGGGCTTCCGACCGCGAGTCGCCCCGGACCTCCGCACCACGGACGCCCGTGTCTACGCGACCGGCCCGATGGGGCTGGCAGCCGATTTCGAACGGGATGCGGCGCCGACCGACGAGCGCGACGGGGCGACCCGGCGGTGAGCGTCGTCTCGCTGGAGCTCGGGACGGTCGCGGAGGTTGCCCTCGACAACGGGCCGCTGAACCTGGTGACGGACGCGCTCCTCGCGGAGCTCGAAGCGGCCTTCGAGGCGCTCGAGAGCGCCGCCCCCGGCGACGTTCGGGCGGTCGTGCTGACGGGTCGCGGCGAACGCGCCTTCTCCGTCGGCTCGGATGTCAAGGCGTTCGAGGACCACCGCGGGCCTGGAGGCCGTCGTCGGTTCCAGCTGGAGGCCCGGGTTGCCCAGCGGCTCGCCGGGCTGCCGATGCCCACGATCGCGGCGATCGAGGGCAGCGCGCTGGGCGGCGGCCTCGAGCTGGCGCTGTGCTGCGACCTCCGCGTGGCCTCGGAACGCGCCACCCTGGGCCTGCCGGAGGTGCGCCTGGCGGTGACGCCGAGCACGGGCGCGACGCAGCGACTCCCCCGGATCATCGGCATCGCGCGAGCCAAGGAGCTGCTGCTCACCGGCCGCGTCATCGACGCCCACGAGGCGCTCCGGATCGGCCTCGTCCACGAGGTCGTCCCGGCCGGGGAGGCAGTGACGCGGGCGCACGCCATCGGCCGAGAGATCGCCGAGCGCGGGCCCCTCGCGGTTCGCGCCGTCAAGGCGCTGGTCGACGGGGCACTGGATCGCCCGCTGCCGGCAGGCCACGACGCCGAGGTCGAGACCTCCGTCCGAATCTTCGCGACCGACGACCTGCTCGAGGGCGCCCGGTCATTCCTCGAGAAACGACCCCCCGAATACCACGGCCGCTAGTGCCGGCACGCGAGAGGACAGCGACATGAGCGACGTCGGCCGGTTCGGGGTGTTCCTGCCCTCCTACGTCTGGGAGGGCGACGGCCCGGAACGCGCGAGCGGGATCAAGCAGTTCGCCCGAACCGTGGAGGACCTCGGATTCGACTCGCTGTTCATCACGGACCACCTCCTCGTCGGGAAGCGGTTCTACTCGGTCAACTGGCTCGAGCCGCTTGCCGCGCTCGCGGTCGCCGCGGGCGTCACGGAGCGGGTCCGCCTCGGCACGTCGATCCTGATCATGCCGCTCCGGAACCCCGTGCTCCTGGCGAAGGAGCTGGCCACGCTCCAGTTCCTGAGCGACAACCGGTTCGTGCTCGGCGCGGGTGTCGGCTGGAACGACGCCGAGTACGAGGCGGTCGGCGTCCACAAGTCCGAGCGGGGCCGGCGGACCGACGAGATGCTGGACATCATGCTGCCCCTCCTGGAGGGCGAGACGGTGACGTACCACGGCCGGTACTTCTCGGTCGACGACGTCTTCATCGAGCCCCGGACGGACCAGCGGCCGGCCATCTGGGTCGGAGGCGGCTCACAGCTCGCCAACCCCAAGTCGCCGGACCTGCCCAAGTTCGTCGAGTCGGTCAAGGCGCGAACGCTCCGGGCCGACGGGTGGATCCCCCGACCGACCTGCCCGCCGCCGGACATCCGCCGCGACTGGGACGAGCTCCAGGCGTTCTTCTCCGAGAACGGCGCCGACGCCTCGGAGCTCTCGGTGGCGCACGAGAACTTCGTCCACGTGGTGCTCACGAACGATCCGGCAAAGGCCCGCGAGGAGCAGCACCGCGCGTTCCTGAAGGTCATGAGCGGCGAGCGCGGGCCCGAGTACCTCGAGTCCGTCTACCTCTTCGGGACCCCGGACGAGATCGTCGCGTCGCTCCAGGCGCGCGTCGACGCCGGCGTCGAGCAGTTCATCCTGCACACGATGACGCCGGACCCAGCGCAACTTCGCGACTGGACCCGCGAGATCATCCCGAATGTCACCTTCCCGCCGACGGCCGGTCCGGTCAGGAAGCCGAACCGGACGCGTCCCGCCGTCGCGTCCTGACGACATCGAGCGGACGGTGACGCGGCGAGTCGCGCTCCTCGGGAAGCCCCTCCGGCGGCGGCACTCCGTCGTCATGCACAACGCGGCCTTCCGGGCCGCCTCGATCGACGCGGAGTACGTCCTCCGGGAGCTCGACGCGGACGATGTCGCGGACGCAGTGGCGCAGGCGCGCGGGCCCGATTGGCTCGGGCTGGGCGTCACCGCGCCGTACAAGCAGGTCGTCGCCGGCCTCGTCGACGAGGTGGAGCTCGACGCGCAAGCGATCGGTGCCGTGAACAACGTGCTCCGAACCGGTGATGGCCGGCTCGTCGGCTTCAACAGCGATGCGCCCGGATTCCAGCGGGCCGCGGAGCTCGTCATCGGCAGGCCGCTCGACGGGCTCGACGTCGTGGTCGCGGGTGGCGGGGGAGCGGCCCACGCGGTCGTCTTCGCGTGCCTCCGCGGGGGTGCTCGATCCGTGACCGTGGGGACCCGGACGGCGGCGAACGGCGACGCGCTGGCCGATCACTTCCAGGACCTCGCGCGCGGGCGGCGCATCGCCACCTTGCTGGGCGGGCCGCAATTCGTGGCGGCAACCGAAGCGGCAGACCTCGCGGTCAACGCGACCACGGTCGGCATGGTCGACCCGGGGACGACGATCTCCGTCGATCGGCTCCCGGCGAGCGCCGCGGTCTTCGACCTCGTCTACGTGCCGCCGGAGACCGAGCTCGTCCGCGCGGCGCGGGCGCGCGGCCTCCGGGCCGCGAACGGCTCCGAGATGCTGATCGAGCAGGCCGCGATTGCCTTCGAACGGTGGACGGGCGTGGCCGGGATGGCGAGCGTGATGCGAGAAGCAGTCGCGCCGCTGCTCGCCGACGCAGCCGCGCCGGCCTGAGGACCACGGGATGCGCCTGGCCACGATCGCGATCGACGGGGCGTGGTCGGTCGCGGCGATCCGCGAGGACCGCTGCGCGCCCCTGGCGTCGACGGGCGACACCGTCTCGTCGATGCCGGAGCTCGCGGCTGGCGGCGCGCCGGGGTTGCTCCGCGTCAAGGGACTCGTCGACTCGATGGCCGAGCGTGACTGGGTGCCCCTCTCGGGGGCAGCGCTGGGCCCCCCGGTGCTGCGCCCGGGTGCGATCTACACCATCGTCGGCAACTATCGCGACGGACCCGCGAGCGAAGCGCCTCGCCCCGAGCGGCCGCGCGTCCTCGGCAAGCTCCCGAGCTCCGTCGTGAGGCCCGGCGCGGTCCTGCGCTGGGACACGTCGGTCACCCGCAACGTTGACGCCGAATGCGAGCTCGGTGTCGTCATCGGCGCACCCGCGTTCCGGGTGGAGGATGAGGTGGCGATGGACCACGTCTTCGGGTACACGATCGTCAACGATCTCAACTCCGTCGACCCGTGGCTCGACGGCGAGCAGTGGCTGCTCGGAAAGTCCATGGCCGGGTTCTGTCCCCTGGGACCGTGGATCGTGACGGCGGACGCGCTGGACCCCGCCGACCTCGCGCAGACGTGCATCATCAACGGCCAGCCCATCGCGGACGGACGGACGAGCCAGATGCGATTCTCGATCGCGGAGGTCGTCGCGTACATCAGCCGGCACGTCAGGCTCGAGTCCGGGGACGTGATCGCGATGGGCACGCCGGGACGTCTCGCGTCGCCGCCGGGACCTGACCGCCACCTGGCGGCCGGCGATGTCGTGACGTGCCGGATCGAGGGCATCGGAGAGCTGACGAACACGATCGGTTGAGGCCGCAGCGGTACGAGAGGAGGGGCTCATGAAGCCCGCAACGGTGTTCCTGGGCGAGATGACGAGCCCGGAGGTGGAGGCATTCCTCCGTGACAGTCAGACCGTGATCGTCCCGACGGGCTCAACCGAGCAGCACGGGCCGCACGGTCCGCTTGGCACCGACGCCTTCATCCCGACGGAGGTCGCCCGGCGCGCGGCCCCACGCGTGAAGGCCGTGGTTGCGCCGACGATCAACTACTCGCTGTCCTACCCGCACGTCGGCTTCACGGGGCTCGTGCACATCCGCGTCCCGACGTTCATGTCGCTGGTGGAGGACCTGTGCGCCTCGCTGGCCTCGATCGGGTTCCGACGCATCGTGTTCCTCAACGGGCACTACGACAACACCTACGCGATCGCGTACGCCTGCGCGAGCGCCGCGGACCGGCTGGGTCCGGAGGTCAAGGCGTTCCCGATCAACTACTGGGACGGCATGACGCCCGAGGAAGCGGCCCAGTTCTTCGACCCGTCCAACGGTCTCCATGCCAACAAGGGCGAGACATCGGCAGTCATGGCGATCAACCCGGACCTCGTCGACCTCGAGGCGGCCAACCAGGAGATGCCGCCGTTCCCCGAGAGCGCGAGCCAGGCGGCCGTGCACACCGCGTTCTTCTTCTCCTCGCCGGGCTCCGTCTACCGGGCGACCCATTCCGGAACGTGGGGCGACCCGCGCGGCTCGAACGTCGAATTCGGCGAGCGGTACCTCCAGGTGGTGACCGAGGCCACGGTCCGGCTCATCGGCGACATCGAGCGGGCGTTCGAGGCAATGCCCGAGCGCTGACTCGCCGCCCGGCGAGCCGCATACGCTCTGTCCGTGCGGCTCGTCGACAGCCATTGCCACGTGAATGCGGATCGGTTCGAGGATGACGCCGCCGCCGCCCTCGAGCGGGCGCGATCGGTCGGCGTGGAGCGCGTCCTCGTGCCCGGCTGGAACGTCGCCTCGTGTGACCGAGCCATGGAGCTTGCCGGCCTGCACGATTGGATCGACACCTCGGTCGGCGTCCATCCGCACGATGCGGCGAAGGTCGATGACGTGGGCTGGCGACGGATCGCCTCGCTGGCGCTCGATCCGCGGGTCGTGGCGATCGGCGAAACGGGGCTTGACTTCGATCGCGTCTTCTCGCCGATCCCGGACCAGCTCGCCAACCTGCGGCGAAATCTCGCGCTGGCGCTCGACACGGGCAAGCCGGCGATCCTCCACGTTCGATCGGCGAATGGGCGTGCGGACGCCCAGGACGCGATCCTCGACGAGCTGATCGCCGCGGGCTTCGGGGAGCAGGCGTCGCTCGGGGCGTTCGGGCCCGATCGGCCGCCCGCGCTCATCCATTCGTTCTCGGGCTCGCCCGAGTACGCCCGCCGCGTCCTGGACCTGGGTCTCGCGATCTCCATCTCCGGCCTCGCGTTCCGGAAGGGCGAGGAATCGACCGCGGAGGTCGTTCCGATGGTCCCGGCCGACCGGCTCCTCATCGAGACCGATTCGCCGTTCCTCTCGCCGCCCGGCGGCCCGCGCGGGCGGAACGAGCCCGAGTTCGTCCGGATCACCGCCGAGTGGGTCGCCGCGCGCCGTGGCGTCGACCCCGAGATGCTCGGCGATGACCTCGTCGCGGCCTACGACCGGACCTTCCGGGGCGGCGCGTGACGCGCCGCGAGGTGCTGTGGGCCGGCGTGCTCGGCATCGCGGCCGCCGTGCTGGCGGCCTGCGGGCGCGCCGTCGATTCGCCTTCGAGCGCGCCCGGCCCCACCGCGACGCCCGGGTCCGCAACCGTCCCCGCCGCGACGGCCTCGACCACACCGACCGTGCGCCCGACCCCCACCCCGGTGGGCGGCGGTGTGCCGACCCTGCGGGAGAAGATCGCCCGGATGATGGTCGTGGGGTTCCGCGGGCGGACGCTCGAGGACCTCGACTGGTTGAAGCACGACATCGGCGTGCTCGGGGTGGGCGGCGTGATCCTCTTTGATCGCGACCAGGAGACCGGCGTCCTCCGCAACGTCGAGTCGCCAGCGCAGGCCCGCGCGCTCGTCGCCGAGCTCAAGGCCCTCGCGCCGCAGCGGGAGGTGATCGTCGCGATCGACCAGGAGGGCGGGATCGTCACCCGCCTCTCGCCGAAGCACGGCTTTCCCGCGCTGGCCTCGGAGGCCGCGATCGGCGAGCAGGGCGATTCGGACGTCCAGGCGTGGGCCGACGGGCTCGTGGCGACCCTGGCCGCCGCGGGCATCAACCTCAACTTCGCGCCCGTCGTGGACCTCGACGTCAACCCGGACAACCCCGCGGTCGGTGCGCTCGATCGGGCGTTCTCCGCGGATCCCGCCGTGGTCAGCCGGGATGCCGAGATCGAGCTCCAGGCCCATCGGGCCAAGGGCATCCGGACGGCCCTGAAGCACTTCCCCGGGCTGGGCAGCGCCACGGCCAACACGGACTTCGGCGTCGCCGACGTCACGGCCACGTGGACCGCGAAGGAGCTCGACCCGTACAGGGCCCTGATCGGAACCGGGCTCATGGATCTCGTGATGGCCGCACACGTGGTGAACGGCCAGATCGAGCCGAACGTCCCCGCGTCACTCTCGAAGGCGACCATCACCGACCTGCTCCGGGGTGAGCTCGGCTGGGATGGGATCGTGGTCACCGACGACATGCAGGCGGCCGCGATCACCGAGACGTTCGGCGCCGACGATGCCGTGGCGATGGCGATCGAGGCGGGCTGCGACCTCCTCCTGTTCGCCAATCAACAGATCTACGACCCCGAACGCGCCCGCAAGGTGATCGACCTGGTCGAGAGACTGGTGGAGCAGGGGCGGATCCCCGAGGCGCGGATCGACGAGTCGGTCACCCGGCTCGAGCAGCGCTTCCCGAGCGGCGCCGCGCCCGCGGGTTGACACCCCCGGAGCCTGCCTCCTACTATTGCTAGCACTCTCATACCGAGAGTGCTAATCGACGGTCCCGAGAAGGGTCCACCGGCCTGGCGCGGAGGCGCCGGCGGAGCGGACGGGGACCGGCGCACAGGCACCGAGGCGGGGCCCGCCCCGCACACATCGATCGGGCGCGACGCGCCCAGCACATCAGGTACGGATGGCCTCGGCCGTCCCAGGAGGAACACGTTGGCCACTGCCACGAAGACCAAGCTCCAGCCGCTCGGCGACCGCGTCGTCCTGAAGCCGACCCCGCGCGAGGAGATGACCAAGAGCGGCATCGTCCTCCCGGACACCGTCAAGGAGAAGCCCCAGGAGGGTGAGATCCTCGCGGTGGGCCCGGGCGCGTTCGATGCTGACGGCAAGCGCACCGCCATGGACGTCAAGGTCGGCCAGAAGGTCCTCTACGGCAAGTACGCCGGCACCGAGTTCAAGCTCGAGGACGAGGAGCTCCTGATCGTCAGCCAGAAGGACATCCTCGCGATCGTCGCCGAGTAGGCGACGGGTCCGCGTTCAAGCCCACGACAGACACAACCTGGAGGCATCACCTTGGCCAAGCAGATCAGCTTTGACGAGACCGCTCGTCGCTCGCTCAAGAAGGGCATTGACCGCCTCGCCGACGCGGTGAAGGTGACGATCGGCCCGAAGGGCCGTAACGTCGTCCTCGACAAGAAGTTCGGCAGCCCCACGATCACCAACGACGGCGTCACGATCGCTCGCGACATCGAGCTCGATGACCCGTTCGAGAACATGGGCGCGCAGCTCCTCAAGGAAGTCGCGACCAAGACCGACGACGTCGCCGGCGACGGCACCACCACCGCGGTCGTGCTCGGCCAGGCGATGGTCGCCGAGGGCCTCCGAGTCGTGACAGCCGGGGCCAACCCGATGGTCGTCAAGCGCGGCATCGAGAAGGCCGTCGAGGCCGTCGTCGAGGAGATCAAGCGCGTCGCGCGCCCGGTCGACAACCGCGCCCAGATCTCGGCCGTCGCCGCGATCTCCGCCGCGGATCCTGAGGTCGGCGAGATCATCGCCGAGGTCATGGACAAGGTCGGCAAGGACGGCGTCATCACCGTCGAGGAGGGCCAGTCGCTCGGCCTCGAGAAGGAATACACCGAGGGCATGCAGTTCGACCGGGGCTACATCTCGGCGTACTTCGTGACCAACCCGGATCGCATGGAAGCGGTCCTCGAGAACCCGCTCATCATCATCACGGACAAGAAGATCTCGAGCGTCCAGGA
>DATLDP010000013.1:0-35787 GCA_035525825.1 Candidatus Limnocylindria bacterium | reverse complement strand
GCCCGGATCACGTTCGGGTTGAACAGGTCCGTGCCCCCGATCGCGATCACGGCGTCTGCGCCCACCGCGTCGGCGGAGCGGAGAATCGCGCCCACGTTGCCGGGCTTCTCGACGTCCTCGGTGACGACGACGAGGGGCTCGGTCGGGAGCGCGAGGTCCTCCAGGGTGAGCTTCGGCGCGCGGACGACGAGGACCACGCCGTCCGCTCGGTCGCCGAAGGCCAGTCGCTCGAACGCGCGCTCGCCGACCTCGACGACCTCGATCGCCGCCCCGAAGGGCCCGAAGTCCTGGGTCACCTTCTCGTGGACCCGCTTCGCGTCGTTGGAGGCGATGAGGGAGGGGCAGACGAAGGCGGTCTCGACCATCGCCCCCGCGTTGATCGCGCGCAGCGCCTCGCGGCCGCCGTCGACCAGCGTGAGGCCGGTGGCATCACGGTCGCGCCGTTCGCGGAGGCGAAGGGCGGCCTTGATCCGAGGATTCGAGGCGCTCTCGATGACGGTCATCGGCGCCATCTTGGCGGGTGGCGCGGTCATCGTGCGAGCCGGACCGCCCAGCCGAGGTCCAGTGACGCGCCGGACGATGCGTCGAGCGTGAGCGGGACGGTGTCGACCGCTCCGCGCTGGGCCGCGAACGCCTCCTGCAGCACGGAGGCGAGCGCGCCGCCGTCGAGTCCCTCGGAATGAGCCGTCAGCAGGACGAAGGCGTCGTCCGAAGCGATCGAGCGGCAGCCGGCCAGGAGGGCCGGGAGCTCATCCTCGAGGCGCCACGTGAGCGCGCGCCGGCCCTGCTTCGCTCGTCCGAAGCTGGGCGGGTCGAGCACGATCCCGTCGTAGCGACGGCCGCGCCGCGCCTCGCGCGCAACGAACTCCATCACATCATCCACGATCCATCGCACCGGTCGATCCGTTAGCCCGGACAGCTCCGCGTTCCGGCGCGCCCACGCCACCACCGTCCGAGCGGAGTCGACGTGGGTGACCGCCGCGCCCGCTCGCGCCGCCGCCAGCGTGGTCAGGCCCGTGTGGGCGAAGAGGTTGAGCACGGTTGGCTCTGCGCGCAACGCAACCTGCGCTGCCACCCAGGCGAGATTCGCGAGGTGCTCGGGGTAGAGGCCCAGCCCGCCGGACGAGGTCGGCCGCAGCTCCAAGGCCAGCCCATCAGCCACCTGAACGGACCACGGCTCCATCGCGTCGGGGTCCCCGTGCCAGCCGGGGCCAGGATCGAACCGAAGGTCGGCACGCGCCCACGCTTCTGGCGCCGCGCGCCATCCCGTCGCCATCGGCGCCGGCCGATCGACCAGCCGCGCCGCGAACCGCTCGAGCCGCCTCCCCAGCCCGGCGTCGATCAGCTCGTATCCCGCCGGCTCGCGCGCCGCTTGGCCTGGCTCGGGCACCGCGTGACCCGCCGGCTCAGCCACAGCGTGCCCACGCCCCGGGTGACTCCGCGGGACCGGCTGGGATGTGGTCGTCGATGTTCATCAGGTGACCATATTGGGCGCTAACGCCCGCCGAAGGGCCGCTCAAGCGGGAAACGGGCCCCGTCGAGCGTCGTGATCGAGCGCAGTCGAACGTGAACCGGAGGCCCATCGCCGTCCGCGAGCGGTCGAACACAGCTCGCCTGACTGCTTCCTACCCAGGTAGGCCCCATTTTGGTCACCGGCTGAACATTCAGACGAGCAGATCCATTCCGAGGCAGCCCGGGGCGACGCACTTCGAGAACGTCGGCGGGCGGCTGGCACGTCGGCGTTGGCACCGGCACGGGCCTACGATGCAGTCGAGCACCCGCGAGGAAGCCAATGACCCGGATCCTGCTCTACACCGGCAAGGGCGGCGTCGGCAAGACCAGCATCGCCGCGGCGACCGCGCTCCTCGCCGCCCAACGGGGCCACCGGACGATCGTGCTCTCGACGGACATCGCGCACAGCCTCGCCGACGCCTTCGACATGCCGCTCGGGCCCGAGCCGACGCTCATCGCGCCGAACCTCTGGGGCCAGGAGCCGGACGTCTATCACAACATCGCCCGCTACTGGGCCACGATCCAGCGGTACATGGCGGACCTCTTCAGCTGGCGCGGCCTCGACGAGGTGCTCGCCGAGGAGATGACGGTCCTCCCCGGGATGGACGAGCTCGGCAACCTGCTGTGGATCGCGGACCACGTCGAATCGAACGACTACGACGTGATCGTCGTGGACGCGGCGCCCACCGGCGAGACCCTCCGCCTCCTGAGCCTGCCAGAGGCGAGCCGCTGGTGGATCGAGCGCATCGCGCCGATCGGCCGGCGGGTCAGTCGCCTCGGCCGCCCCATGCTCGAGCGCGTGATCGGCGTCCCGATGCCGCGCGACGAGGTCTTCGCCGCTGCCGAGCGACTCCTCCAGCGCCTCGACAAGGTCCATCGGCTCCTGGCGGATCCGGAGCAGAGCTCGGTCCGGATCGCGCTGGCGCTGGAGAAGCTCTCGATCGTGGAGGCCCAGCGCTCGTTCACGTACTTCCACCTCTTCGGCTACCCGAGCGACCTCGTCGTCTGCAATCGCGTGCTGCCACCCGGCAGGGACGGCGACGGCTCGTTCGAGAGCCTCCGCGCGACCCAGCAGCGCTACCTGCCCGAGGTGATCGACCAGTACGCACCGGTGCCGGTCCGGACCGTGCCCCAGTTCGATCGGGAGATGATCGGGCTCGAGCGGTTGGCCGAGATCGGCCGGGCGCTGTTCGGCGAGGACGACCCCACGAGCTTCTTCTACCGCGGCCGGCCCTACCGGGTCCGCGCCGGCGACGGCGAGCACGTCCTCGAGGTCGCATTGCCGTTCACGACTCGAGAGGACGTGAAGATCGCCCGCGACGGCGACGAGCTCCAGCTCCAGGTCGGCGCCCTCCGCCGCACGATCGTGCTGCCACGCGCCCTGATGGACGCGCCCACGATCGGCGCGAACATGGAAGATGGCGTCCTGCAGATCCGATTCCGAACGCAGGGCGACGCGAAAGCGACGAGGAGATCGAAATGAGCGAGATCGACGTCAGCAGCGGTGGGGGATCGCGCGGTCGCCGCGGCCCGAAGGCCTCGCCGGGGATGCCCGAGTCAGGCGCCGACCTGCGAATCGCGGAGCTCGAAGAGCGACTGGCCCGCCTCGAGGGCGAGCCCTCCCTGCGCGAGCGCAGTCGCAAGATGATGGATCGAGTCATGCCGCCGGACGCGAGCCGCCACTTCCGTAACGCCGGCCGCGAGCACCTGCTGGGCATGCGCTCCATCGTCGACTTCTGGATCCGCCGCATCGATGATGCGGAGCAGCGAGCAGGCACGTCCGAGATTGGCCGGGAGACGATCGAGCTCGATTAGCGCCGCCGCAGCGGCTGGAGGAGGCGCCTCGTGGTGATCCTGGGATTCGACATCGGCGCCGCACTCACGCCGGACGTGAGCCTGTTCGAGACCGTGGTCCGCGGGATCGTCACGTACTTCGCGATCTTCGTGCTGCTGCGGGTGATCCTCCGTGGCCGGACGTCGGCCGTGGCCATGAGCGACCTGCTGGTCCTGGTGCTGATCGCCGACGCCGCCCAGAACGCCATGGCCTCGACCTACAACTCGATCACGAACGGCGTCGTCCTGGTGGCGACGATCATCCTCTGCAGCTTCACCGTCGACTGGGTCGCGTATCGATCCGAGCGCGTCCGCCACTTCGTCCATCCCGAGCGCAAGGCGCTGATCGTCAACGGCCGCGTGATCCGCAGGGCGCTTGCGGAGGAGCTGATCACCGAGGACGAGCTGGACACCCAGCTCCGCCTCAACGGCGTCGAGGAGATCACCGAGGTCAAGGCCGCGTACCTGGAGGGCAACGGCGAGGTCAGCGTGATTAAGCGGGAAGGCGCAGGGGGTTCGGAGGGGAAGGCCAGCAAGGCCAACGCCGGAGCCGCGTAGGGCAGCCCGGGGGCCTAGCGAACGGCGTCCAGGAACCGGCGGGTTCGCTCGCTCCGCGGCGCGTCGAAGAACTCCGCGGGCGGCAGGTCCTCGATGATCCGGCCCTCGTCCATCATCAGGACCCGGCTCGCGACGTCGCGCGCGAAGCCCGTCTCGTGGGTCACCACGACCATTGTCATGCCGTCCCGCGCCAGCTCCTCCATGACCCGCAGGACCTCGCCGACGAGCTCCGGGTCCAGCGCCGAAGTCGGCTCGTCGAAGAGCATCACCTTCGGCTTCATCACCAGCGCCCGGGCGATCGCCACGCGCTGCTGCTGTCCGCCGGACAGCTCCGAGGGGAAGAAGCGCTGCCGATCGGCCAGCCCCACGCGCACGAGCATCGTCGAGGCGATGTCGTTCGCCTCGCGCTTCCCAACCCCCCGCACCTCGGTCAGCCCCAGCATCACGTTGCCCAGCGCGGTGAGGTGCGGGAAGAGGTTGAAACGCTGGAAGACCATCCCGATTTCCGAGCGCTGCCCGGCGAGGATCCGTTCCGGGAGAGCGATCCGACGCTCCCCGGCGACGCGCGCGCCGACGAGCTGGCCATCGAGCCGAATCTCCCCGCGATCGATTGGCTCCAGGAGCGCGAGGCATCGCAGGAGCGTGCTCTTCCCCGAGCCCGACGGCCCCAGGATCGCCTTGACGTCGCCACGATCGACCTCGAAGGTCACGCCCGAGAGGACCTCGTTGCGGCCGTAGCGCTTCGAGACGTCGATCGCCTCGATGACCGGGCCGGGCGCGCCTGCGTGAAGCTCCGCGATGACGTCCGCATCGAGCAGCTGGCCAGGGGTGGGCTGGGCGCTCATCGGAGCCCCATCCCCCCGAGGATCGATCGGCGCGGCCGGTCGGCGCCCTGTGACGTCCAGACGTAGCGCCGCTCGAACCACGCCTGGGCGGCCATGAAGATGCTCACCAGGACGAGGTAGTAGATCGCCGCGGCGGTGTACCACTCGGCGAACCTGAACGTGATCGAGACCTGCGCCTGGGCGTGCGCCATGACCTCCTGGAGCGAGATGACGGACGCGAGGCTCGTGAGCTTCAGCATCGTGATGAAGTCGTTGGCGGTCGGCGGGATGATGACCCGGACGAGCTGCGGCGCCACGACCTTGCGGAACACCGAGCCGGGTCGCATTCCGAGCGCCCGTGCTGCGAGCCGTTGGCCGTCGTCGATCGAGAGCAGGCCGCCACGGATGATCTCCGCCGCGTAGGCGGCCTCGTTGAGCGCGAGGGCAATCGCCGCGGCGATGAAGGCCGTGAACCCCGGTCCGCGGAGGGCCGGGATCAGCTGCGGCAGCGCATTCCAGACGAACAGCAGCTGGACCAGCGTCGGAACGGCGCGGAAGACCCAGATGTAGGTCCAGGCAGCCGCCCGGACGGCCCGAAAGCGAGACCCGCGCATCAGCGCCAGCCCGAGCGCAAGCACCAGGCCCGCCACGAACGAGACGATGGTGAGCGTGATCGTGACGACGACGCCCTCGCGGAGGGCCTTCGACGTCAGGGCATCGAGGAGGAGCTGGAGATCCACCTGGTCCCTCGCTCAGGCGAGACGAACGACGGGAGCGGTTCCGACGGTTCAGGCGGGGCGCCGGGCGGCGGCGACCCCGTGGGGCCGCCGCCGTCCGTTCCGCGCTGCGGACGCTACTGGATCGGTTCGAGCCGTGCCGGGTCGATCGCGTAGGTGCCGGCGATCTGGGCCAGCGTGCCATCAGCCTTGAGCGCCGACAGGGCAGCCGTGAGGGCCGTGCCGAGGTCTGCCTTGCCCTTGGTGTAGTAGATGGCGTACTTGTCGTCCGGCGTGAAGGCGAACCCGACCTCGTACTTGCCGGGGTTCTTGGCCATGAAGACCGCGACCGCGTCGTCGGTCTCCCAGACGGCATCGACCCGCCCGAGCACGATCTGCTGGAGCTCATCCGCGACCTCGGGATAGCTCTGGATCGTGATCGCGGCCTTGCTTGCGGTCGTGCAGGCATCGCTCGCGGCCTGCGCCCGCTTCGCGACGAGGCCGCCGCTCTGGACGGAGATCGTCTTGCCGCAGAGGTCCGTCTCGGCCTTGATGCCCGCGGGGTTCCCGGCGGCCACCATCACGACATGGCCCGTCACGAGGTACGGCACGCTGTCGGCGACCTCGCGCCGCTCGGCGCTGTCATACAGGCCGGACCAGACGATGTCGCAGCGGCCCGCGCCGAGGTCGGGGATGAGCGCCTCGAACCCGGTGTTCTTGATCACGAGGGCGAGCCCGAGCTTCGCGGCGACCGCTTTCGCGCCGTCGACGTCGAAGCCGATGGCCTGGTTCGGGTCGGTGATGTCCGCGGAGGCGAAGTACTCGAGCGGCGGGTACTCGATGTCGACGCACGCCGTGAGGGTGCCGGCGGTGATGAGGCTGGTGGGCGCGGCGATCGGCGTCTCGGTCGCCGCCGGCGCGGTGGCGGGCGGGATCGAGGCGGGCGCCGTGGTCGCGGCGTTCGTCGCGGCCGTGGTTGGCGCGTTGGTGGCGCTGCCGGCGTTGGAACAGCCGACCAGGAAGACGGCGGTCGCGGCGAGTGCGGCGAATCGGTAAAGGCGCATCTGGGGTCTCCTCGACGTTGGGGCTTCTCGGCCACGGGCCACTTCGACCGGCGCGTGGGGGAGGATCGGTCAGTGTTGCATCGCTTCCGGGATGGCGCGGAAGCAATTCATTGCCGGATGGGATTCCGCGACCGCGGCGCCGGCCGTGGTCGCATGGGGATCGTCACCGGCGCGCTACCGACCCGCGACCAAGGCCCTTCCGGCTCGGGGCGACAATGCCGCGGATGAGCGTGCCCGGCGAAGGAGGACCGCGACCGATGCGCCGGCGCTCGCCGGCGCAGGCGGAGCCGCGCACGATCGGGACCAGCGGCGGCCCCGGCATCCTGCAGCGCGAGGTCCGGCTGCTCGGCGCGCTCCTGGGGCAGGTGATCCTCGAGCAGGCGGGCCAGGCGGTGCTCGACGTGGTCGAGGGCGTTCGGATGGACTCGATCGTGGCGCGACGACGCGAGCGCGAGGGCCGGGTGGACGTCGACGTCGCCGGGCTGGATGGCGCGACGCTCGAGAGCGTCGTCCGCGCGTTCGGCCTGTATTTCCAGCTCGCGAACCTCGCGGAGCAGCGGGATCGCGTCCGAACGCACCGGCGACGCGCTCGAGCGTCCCGCGGCACCACGGAAGGTCGCGCCATCCGCGAGGCGATCCGGCACTCCGGCGGATCGGACGCGGTGCCGGGCATCCTCGAGCACCTGTCGATCGCTCCGGTGCTGACGGCCCATCCCACGGAAGCGAGGCGCCGGACGCTGCTCCTCGCGCTCCGGCGGATCGCCCGTGCGCTCGAGCAGTTCGACGACCCCCGGCTCACGCCCTCGGCCGACGCGGAGCTGCGCCGGAGGCTGCGAGAGGAGATCGCCCTGCTCTGGCACACCGCCGAGATCCGGAGCGGCGCCCCGGGCCCGCTGGACGAGGTCCGAACCGCGATGGTCTCGTTCGACGAGACGCTATATCGGCTCGCGCCCCGCGTTTATCGAGCGGTCGAGGCGGCGTTACCCGGCGCGCGGACCGATCGTGGCCGGCGGTCACCTCGGACGCCGGCGTTCCTCCACATGGGCTCGTGGATCGGGGGCGACCGCGACGGCCATCCCGATGTCACGGCGGAGATCACGGACCAGGCGATCCAGATCCAGTCGGATCACGTGCTGCGGGGCCACGAGGCGGTTGCGACCCGGCTCGCCCAGACACTCGCGGCGCGGGTCGCCCCGGACGACGTGCCGCCCGCGCTCCGGCGGCGCCTCGCCGAGGACGCGGAGACGCTCCCGGACCTCGATCGAAGCCTCCGCGATCGTTACCCCGACGAGCCGTTTCGGCAACGGTTCGGATTCATGGTCGAGCGGCTCCGCCGCACTCGCCACCGGCTGACCCAGCGTCGGGGGCCAGGCGCCGGTGCGTACGAGGGCCCCGCCGAGGTGCTCACCGAGCTGTCGGAGATCCAGCAGGCGCTGGTGGCCGTGGGACTGGCGCGATCCGCGTGGGGCGAGGTCCAGGATCTGCGCTGGCAATTGGAGACGTTCGGTTTCCACCTCGCGGCCGTGGAGGTCCGTCAGCACGCATCGGTTCACGCCAGGCGGCTGGACCGCCGACCCACGGCGGCGGGCACCGCGGCCGCCGTGGCGGATCACGAGGTCGACGAAGTGTTTCGCGTGATTCGCCGCGTCCAGGATCGACTGGGCGAGGCCGCGCTCTCGCGCTACGTGGTCTCGTTCGCCGAGCAGCCGTCCGACGCCACCGCGGTGCTGGAAATTGCCGAGCTCGCCTGCGGCGACGCGCCACCCGTCCTCGACGTGGTGCCGCTCCTGGAGTCATCCACATCGCTTGGGAGCGCCGGGACCTTCCTCGACGAGCTCCTCTCGGATCCCGGCTACCGCGAGCACGTCCGACGCCGCGGCGATCGCCAGGAGGTGATGCTCGGCTACTCCGACTCCAACAAGGAGTCGGGTTACCTCGCGGCGAACTGGCTGCTCCACGGGGCCCAGTCGGAGCTCGTTGCGACGGCCCGACGGCACGACGTGCAGCTCACGATCTTCCACGGCCGCGGCGGCGCGATCGGCCGGGGTGGGGGAGCGCTGGAGGAGGCGCTCCGGGGCCAGCCCCCGGGCTCCATCGGCCTTCGCCTCAAGGTCACCGAGCAGGGTGAGGTGATCTCGGCCCGCTACTCCGACCCGGAGATCGCGATCGAGCACCTCGAGACGCTCGCGGCCGCCACGATCGAGGCCTCGTCGCCTCGCCACGCGGACGCGCTCGCCGGCGCAATCGAGGAGGGCGGCCCGATCCTCGACGAGCTCGCCGCGACGGCCGCCGCCGCCTACCGCGCGCTCGTGGTCGACGATCCGGAGTTCCCGGCGTTCTTCGGCCGGATCACGCCGATCGACGAGATCGCGACGCTCCGGCTCGGCTCTCGACCCGCCTCGCGCGCCGGCGCTCCCACCACGCGCCCGGGCGGGCAGGACGTCCCGAGCGCGACCACCCTCGCGAGCCTCCGCGCGATCCCGTGGGTCTTCGCCTGGTCGCAGTCGCGCGTCGAGCTGCCGGGCTGGTTCGGCGTGGGCGGGGCGCTCGAGGCGTGGGAGCGCCGCCATGGCGAGGCGGGACTGGATCGCCTCCGCGACCTCGCCGCGCGCTGGCCATTCCTCGCCTCGCTGCTCGGGCACGCCGCGCTCTCCATCGATCGGTCGGACCTGGCCCTCGCCAGGCGATACGCGGCCCTCGCCTCCGAGCCGGGCGATGCCGCGCGGTGGCAGGCCATCGAGCAGGAGCATGGCCGGACCGAGCGGATGCTCGAGCGGGTGCTGGGCGATGCCTGGATGGATCGCTCGCGGTCGGCGCGGCTCAGGGCGCCATACGTCGACACGCTCTCGGCGGCGCAGCTGGGCCTGCTTGCGGAGCTTCGGCGGCGCGAGGCGCAGGACCCGGAGGATCCGGAGGTCGAGCACCTCCGGGGCCTGGTTCGGTTGACGATCAGCGGACTCGCGGCAGCGCTCCAGGGAACCGGCTAGCCGCCTCGGCGCCGCTCAGTACAGCGTCGGGAACCGCGCGTGCAGCGTCGGGACGAGGTTGACGGACGTCGCCGCCCGGATCGCCTCGAGCAGCTTCTTGGTCGTCGAGAGCTTGAACTTGTTGGCGTTGAGGTAGGTCCTGATCGCGTTCCAGAACGCCGTCGTCCCGATCGTCGATCGGAGGCTGTTGAGCTTGTTCGCGCCCTGGACGTAGATCGTCTCGTAGTAGCAGGAGCTCGAATAGCCGGTGATCCGCCGGTCGAGCTCGTCCTTGGCGCAGCGGCTGCCGCGCAGGGTCCCGAGCACGGTCCGAGCGAGCATGTCCGCCGCGCCCTCGTCCGCGAACGGCTCGCGCTGCTGGTCGTTGCCGACCATCCCGTAGAACCACTGGTGGGCGATCTCGTGGTAGACGAGGTAGGTCAGGCTGGCGGATGCCGTGTTCGACGGGATCCAGACCATCGATGGCGATTCGAGTCCATAGCCACCGGCCGTCTCGACGACGGTGAAGCTCGCCCACGGATACGCGACGCCGAGCCGGGTCGCCTCCTTGGCCAGTGCCGCCCTCGAGACGTCGCCGAGCTTCGTGCCGGAGTAGCCGCCGGGCCGTGAGTACGCACGGACGGCGATCCCGTTGACAGTCGATCTGGTCACCGTGAAGTCCGGCGCGAGGACGAGGTTGACGTCCCGCACGTTGGCCATCGTGAACTGCCAGGTCTTCGAAAGTGCGGTAGGCAGCGAGGCGCCGGGCGCCGCGACGACCATCGACCTGTCGAGGGTCAGCTTGACGCTGACGCTCGGGCTGCTCGGGGTGACGAAGGGGTCGCCGTGGTTGGGTCGGTCAAAGGGACGATTGAGGCTGACCCACGGGATCCAGCGGTACATCGCGAGGGTGCCGTTGTAGCGGGTGAACATCCAGTTCGAGCCGGTGGTGCCGGTCCGGAGGGTCGCGAGGTACCCGATCTTGATCTGCGTGCTCGAGCCGTCGGGCAGCACGCCCCCAAGCGGGACCAGGAGCGTTTGGTCGCTGACGGTCGCGGTGACCGGGCTGCCGTCGACGCTGGCGCTGGTGATCGAGAACGGCGATCCGAGCCGGGTCGCGATGGTATTCAACTCGAACCGGTCGACGCCCGCGCCCGAGTGGTTGGTGGCGTTGATCGTCGTCGCGACCTTGATGACGCCGGTCGAGACCGCGATGGCGGCGTCGACGGCGTACGTCGCGGTGACCGCAAGGCTCGCGCGGTTCACGGAGCCGGGGACGATGGCGCCGGCGGCCACGACGGCCGGGCCGCTCTCGGAATCGAACCGGCTCACGCTCGCGGCAGCGACGGGCGCGGCCCTGGGCGTGGTGCCGGGCAGCGGACGCGCGGCTGCGCTCGCCACGGGCGCCGCGACGATGAGGCACAGGGTGAGGACGGCCAGCCGCCCCGACAGCTTGGGCACGGACCGATCCTACGCCGCCTGGTGCCCCTGGCGCGATACCCGATCGAGCCGTGAGCACGGAACAGAAGTAACGGTGGTCCCGGAACAGACCAGGCCACACCATGGGAGTACGATCCCGCCGGGGAGTTCTGGGGAGAGCCGTGGATCGGTCCCGAGTGAGACCACGCCGCCTGCACGCCGCGCCCGGCGCTGCCCTGGCCGTCCTCGCGATGATCTCGACCGCCTTCACCGCTGGACCAGTCGCTTTCGCCGCCGGCGGCGCATCGATCAATCGCGCTGACATCGATCAGGCGATCTCGTTTCGCGAGCGGCTCGGGCTTCGGTCCGAACGGGCCTTCGTCGTCTCGACGTTCGGAAACCGGGCCTTTGACGATCGATCGTGGGGCGCACCGCTGGACGCGGCCGAAGCGCGCGAGGTCCAGCGCCGGGCGGACATTCAGGGCGCCGTGGGCGACGCGCTCAGCGCTGCCGCCGCCGACGCGAAGTCCGCCGGCGCGTATCTGGACCAGGCCGCCGGCGGCACTCCCGTGTTCCTCACGAGCGGCGAGCCGGCGAGGGCCAGAGCGGCCGTCCGCGGCAAGCTGCCGGACCGGGTCGCGGCGAAGTTCCTCCATGTCGCCCGATCCACCGCGGACCTCGAGGCGCTCCAGGAGCGAATCAACGCGGACCTCCGCGGGGGCGACCTTCGCGCCCTCGGTGTCACGAGCACCGCGATCGACGCCCGGGCCAACGCGGTCGTGGTCGGCGCGAGCGCCGCGACTGACCAGCTCCGCGCCGACCTCGTTGCTCGCTACGGGAACGGCGTCCAGCTCGTGTTCGAGGCCCCGGCACAGGGCGGCGACGCCTGCACCTCGCGCGACGACTGCCTGCCCGCGAAGGGCGGGATCGAGATCGTCAGCAGCTACAACGGCAACAACTGCACCACCGGGTTCGTGGTCCGGGTCGCGAACGACGACGCGGTCCGGGTGCTCACGGCGGGGCATTGCGTCGGCAAGACCGGTGGGACCGGCACGTCGCGCAAATGGCGCAGCGACGGCGTCGATCTCGGCTGGAGCGAGTTCGCGACGTGGACGGACGGGTCCGACGCGGACGCCGGGATCATCAATCCCTACCCCGCGGTGCTGACCGGCGACCGCAACCTCGCCTACGCCTCCGGGAGCAACGACATCGAGTCCATCCACGGTTGGAAGGCGACCGCCGAGCAGGTCCAGGGATCACTCATCTGCCGCGCCGCAGCGGTGAGCAACTACGTCTGCGGCGCGATCGAGCTCACGAACCGGACGAAGGACGTGGACGGCCGCACGATCGACCACCAGTGGGTCGTCGACTTCGACGCCTGTCCGGGCGACAGCGGCGCGCCATACCTCATCGGCGACGTCGGGTGGGGGATCCACAGCGATTCGACCGTCGGCTGCGAACCTGGCAGGAACCAGGCCTGGTACTCGCCGCTCGGCTGGGTCTTCGATGTCCTCTCGGCCGCGGGGCACCCGATCAGCCTCTGCACCGAGGCGACCTGTGGCGCGAGCATCAATCACTGGACCGCGCGCGGCGCGCTGCCGGTGGCCAGCGAGCGGACGGCCCTGATTTCGCTGGCGGACGGGGGAGTCCTGGAGGTCGACCTCGGGAGCAAGGCGGTGCTCGCGGCCGCCGGCACGGGCGGGGGGCCGGTCTCGGTTCCGCAGCGGTACGACGCCGCGACGGGTGCCTGGTCGGCGGTGGCGGATCCGCCGTGGCTTCCCGCGCGGTGCATCGGGCAGTTCGCCGTGGCGCTTGACGACGGCCGGGTGCTCGTCGGCGGCGGCGCGGCGGACGGCGGCAGCTCCGATCCCTGCACGGGCGAGGCGTTCCTGTTCGATCCCTCGCAGGGCCAGACTGGCAGTTGGAGCTCGGCGGCGGCGATGCCGGCCGGGCTGCTGTGGGCCGGGGCCACCCTGCTCGGCGACGGCCGGGCGCTCGTCGCCGGACGCACGAACGATGGCACGCAGACGCTCGCCCTGGCCTATGACCCTGGCGCCGACGAGTGGGCCACGCTTGCCACTCCGCCGGCGCTGGGTGACAGCCCGGTGGTGGCGCGGCTCGGCGACGGGCGGGTGGCCGCGGCGGGCGCCGCGACGGGCATCTACACCCCGGACACCGACACCTGGGCCGCATCGACGAGCGTCGGGGCCGATGGCGCGGCGGGAGTGGCGCTGTCCGACGGGCGGGTCGTCGTGGCGGGTGGCCGGCAGGGGAGCGGGGGCAGCACCACCCTGAGGACGACCGTGTCGATCTTCACGCCGTCGACGAGCGAGTGGACCCAGCTCGCCGCGCTCCGAGGCGGGCGCGCCGACTTCGTGCTACGCCAGCTCGGCGACGCGCGGCTCATCGCCGTGGGTGGGCTGCTCTCGAGCGGCTCGGCACCCGCCGGTGCGGCCTCGAAATCCGGCGACGTCTACGACTGGTCGCGGAACGCGTGGTACACCGCGCCGAGCCTCATCACGGCGCGAGTCGCCCATGGCTCGGCGATCCTCGGCTCGGGCGACCTCCTCGTTGCCGGCGGCACAACGGCCTCGAGCGAGACCTACGCCCGCGGCGACGTGATTCCGCCGCTCGCCTTCGCGCCCTCGACGCGGCTGCGCTCCGGCGCAACCCTCGGCTCCACGGTGCCGATCAACGTGAGCTGGAGCAAGGCCACGGACACGGGTGGTTCGGGGACCGGAACCTATGAGCTCGCGCGCAGCACGGACGGCAGCAGCTACTCCACCATCGCCACGCTGATCACGGGCACGAGCCTTGACACGACGGTCTCCACAGGCCACACGTACCGCTTTCAGGTCCGGGCCCGCGACTGGGCCGGCAACTTCAGCCCCTGGAAGGCCGCCGGCTCGACGATGAGCGTCGGCGTCACGCAGAACTCCAGCTCGAAGGTGACCTGGACCGGCTCCTGGACCACGTCGTCATACAGCGAGTACTCCGGCGGCTCCGTGCGCTACTCGACATCTGCGGGCGCCAAGGCGAGCTACCTTTTCACCGCCAGATCGGTGTCGTGGGTGACGGAGCGCGGGCCCTCGCGCGGCTCCGCAAAGATCTACATCGACGGCGTGCTCGCCGCGACGGTCAGCACGTATTCCAGCAGCAAGAGCTACCGGTACGTGGCGTACCAGAAAACCTGGTCGTCCGCCGGGCAGCACCGCATCTCGGTCGTCGTGGGCGGGACATCGGGCCATCCTCGCGTGGATGTCGACGCCTTCATCTTCCTGCAGGGGCCCTGACGACCGAGCTCACGTCCCGTGCTGGTCTCGTTCGATCATCAACGTTCAGACTTCGCATTGCCCGTGCGTCCTGCAACATGCCGGCGGCAATCGGGACGCGACAATCCCGGTGATGCGCATCCTCGTCGTCGGCGCCAGCGGCTATGTCGGCGGCCGCCTCGTGCCCATGCTGGTCAAGCGCGGCGACGCCGTCACCGTCGCCGGCCGGGACCCCGGCGAGCTTGCCGAGCGGTTTCCCACGGCGGAGATCGTGCCGCTCGATCTCCTGCAACCAGCGACGTTTGCGCCGGCGCTGCGGGGGATCGAGGTCGCCTACTACCTGGCTCATTCCATGGGCGGCGGGGTGACGGGGTTTGCCGAACGGGATCGAGCGGCCGCTCGGTCGTTCGCGGCCGCGGCGGCTCGTGCCGGCGTCGGGCGAATCATCTACCTCGGCGGGCTCGGTGACGACGGACCCGGCCTGTCCCACCATCTGGCGAGCCGCCACGAAGTGGGCGCGGAGCTCGCGGGTCAGGGCGTGCCGGTGACCGAGTTCCGCGCGGCGATCATCATCGGCTCGGGAAGCGCCTCGTTCGAGATGCTTCGGCATCTCACCGAACGACTCCCGGTGATGATCACCCCTCGCTGGGTCTCCACTCGCTGCCAGCCCATCGCGATCCGCGACGCGCTCGACTACCTGGTGGCGGCGCTGGAGCATCCTGAGGTTGGCGGGATCGTCGAGATCGGCGGGCCGGACGTCCTTTCCTACGGGCAGATGATGCTGCGATACGCGAAGCTCCGGGGCCTTCGGCGACTCATGATCCCGGTCCCCGTGCTGACCCCGCGGCTCAGCTCGTACTGGGTCAACCTCATCTCGCCGGTTCCATCCAACATTGCCCGGCCGCTCATCGAGGGCCTGCGCAACGAGGTGGTCGTGCGCCATCCAGAGCGAGCTCGCGCGTTCGGGATCAGTCCGGCGGGCTACGACGAGGCCCTCGCCATGGCTCTCGATCGATCGCATGGGAACGAGCTCGAGTCCACCTGGTTCGATGCGCTGCGCAGGCCCGGCGGAGGCAGCCTGTCAGCCCTGGGCTCGCGTGAGGGCATGATCCTCGACCAGCGCTCCCGCCACGTCGCCGCCTCGCCCGATCAGACCTTCTCCGCGGTTGGGCAGATCGGCGGAACCTGGGGCTGGCCGTACGCCAACAGCCTGTGGCGCGCCAGGGCCCTCAGCGACCGGATGGTCGGCGGCGTCGGATTCCGGCTCGGACGCCGGGATGCGAATCGCCTGCGCGTCGGCGACGCGCTCGACTTCTGGCGCGTCGAGGCGGTGACACCCGGAAGGCTGCTCCGCCTCCGGGGCGAGCTGAAGGTCCCCGGCCGCGCCTGGCTGGAGTTCCGGATCCTCCCGGAACGGCGTGGGAGTCGCCTGGTGCAGACCGCCTACTTCGAACCGAAAGGGCTCGCCGGCCTGGCCTACTGGTATTTGCTCTATCCCGCCCACATGGCGATCTTCCGGGGGATGCTGCGAGTCCTGGCAGCGCGAGCGACGGCGCTTGCGCCCGACTCGCGAGCTGAACCAGCGGCGCTCCGGCCGTGACCGTGAGACGCGGACCTGATCGCGCCGGCCCGGGCGGCGCCGGCAGGCACCCGAGGCGCAAGGCCGGGGTGTCGAGCGCACCAGCACCCGCGCGCCGCGAGCGCACGCTCACGCCAGCAACGCCTGCGGTGGACGCCCGGATCCGGATCCTGAGGAAGCGAGTCCTCCACGGGCCGAATGTCTGGTCGCGGCTGCCCGTCGTCCGACTCGTCGTCGACATCGGCGCCCTCGAGCAGCTGCCCTCCAACATGATCCCGGGCTTCGCCGACCGGCTGCTCGAGTCGCTTCCCGGCCTCGGCCTCCACACCTGCGGAACCGGCAGGCCCGGAGGTTTCGCCGGCCGACTGGCTGAAGGCACGTGGGTGGGACACATCGTGGAACACGTGGCCCTCGAGCTGCAGCGGGCGGCCGGGGGGAGCGCCACCCGCGGCAAGACCCGGGCGGCTGAACAGCCCGGGACCTACGACGTGATCTTCGCCTTCGATCTCGAGGCCGTTGGCTTGCTTGCAGCGGATGCAGCCGTGGAGCTCGTGAACGACCTGATCGCGGGCGGTCCACCCGGGCGCGAAGCGGTGGAGCGAATCGTCGGCGAGCTCCGAATCGCCGCTCAACACGGGCAGCTCGGCCTCTCCACCCAGGCGATCACGGACGTCGCGCGCCGCCGGCACATTCCCTGGACCCGGCTGAACGCGCGCAACCTCGTCCAGCTGGGCTGGGGCGTCCACGCCCGTCGGATTCGAGCGACGGTCACGTCCGGCACGAGCCTGATCGGGGCCGAGATGGCTCGCGACAAGGACGACGCGGCGGCGGCGCTGGAGCGGGCGGGCATCCCGACACCCACGTGGCGGCTCGCGACGACGGCCGAGGAGGCCGCGGCCCACGCCCGTCTGCTGGGCTACCCGGTCGTGGTCAAGCCGGTCGATGGCCACCACGGGCGGGGTGTGCGTCTGGATGTTAAGGACGAGGCTGAGGTCGTCGCCGCGTACGAAGCGGCGATCTCCGCCGGCCGGCGGCGCCAGGCGATCGTCCAGCGCCAGGTGTCCGGGCGTGACTACCGCGTCCTGGTGATCGGCGGCCGGATGGTGGCCTGCGCGGAGCGCGTGCCGGCCGGCGTCGTCGGCGATGGCCGGCTGACCGTCGCGCAGCTGATCGAGCGGGAGAACGCCGATCCCCGGCGCGGCGAAGGACACGCCCGCGAGCTCACCCGCATCAGGCTCGACGGGGCAGCTGAGGCGCTCCTGGGCACACAGGGCCTCATTTGGCAGTCCATTCCCGGCGCCGGCCGCCGAGTATCCCTGTCGAGCACCGCCAACCTCTCGACCGGGGGCACCAGCATCGATCGGACGGACGAGGTCCATCCCGAGGTCATCGGCATGGCCGAGCTCGCCGCGCGCGTCGTCGAGCTCGATGTCGCGGGGATCGACATCGTGACCACGGACATCGGGCGCCCGCTCCACGAGACAGGTGGCGCGATCATCGAGATCAACGCCGGGCCGGGCTTCCGGATGCACACCCGGCCGACCGTGGGCCGGGGCCGGAACGTCGGCGGCGCGGTCCTCGACCACCTCTTCGGGCCGGGTTCGGAGGGCCGCATCCCGGTCGCGGCGGTGACGGGCTCGAACGGCAAGACGACGACGGTTCGGCTGCTCGCCCACATCCTCACCACGGCCGGGCTCGCGACGGGCATGACCACGACCGAGAACATCGTCGCGAACGGCCTCCAGCTGAAGGTCGGGGACATGGCCGGCCCGGCCTCTGCGAGGTTGCTGCTCGCCACGCCGACGATCGAAGCCGCGGTCCTGGAGGTCGCCCGGGGCGGGATCCTGCGCGACGGCCTCGGCTACGACTACAACGACGTCGCGATCGTGACGAACGTCACCGGCGACCATCTCGGCCTCGATGGAATCACGACGATCGAGCGGCTCGCGGCCGTCAAGGCCGTGATCGTCGACGCCGTTCCGAGGACCGGGACCGCGGTCCTCAATGCGGATGATCCGCTCGTCCTGGCGATGGCCCCGCGATGCAATGGCGCGGTGGCGCTGACAACGGTCGCATCAGGGGACCTCCCCGGCCGCCAGGCCGTAGATCGGCATCTGGCCAATGGGGGACTCGGCGGCCGGGTCGAGGCAGGCGTGGACGGCGAGGCCGTGGTCGTCCACCGAGGGGGCGCCGTGATCGTCGGGGTGCCGCTCCGGGAGATCCCCATCACGCTCGAGGGGGCGGCGCGGATGCACGTCGCCAACGCCCTGGCGGCGGCGACCGGGGCGGCGGCGCTTGGCGTCAGGGGGGAGGCGATTGCCGAAGGGCTCCGGTCGTTTGCGGCATCGCCCGGTCGAGTCGAGCGCCACCTCATCGAGGGCCGGGAGGTCATCCTGGACTACGGCCACAACATCGCGGCGCTGCGGGCGCTCGCCGAGCTGATCGAACGGATCGCCGATGGACGGCGCGTGATCGGCGTGGTGAGCATGCCCGGCGATCGTCGGGATGAAGATCGGGTGGCATTCGGGGCGCTCGCCGGAACGCTCTTCGATCGCCTGTTCGTGGCGGAGCCCGCGGTCCGCGGCAGACCGACCGGCGAGGCGGCGGGCCTGTTGATCGAGGCCGCCGCCCACGATGACCATGGGTCGCCGTCCCGAGCCGGGCATCCGAGCTTCGTCCCGGACGAGGCGGATGCGACTCGGGCGGCGTTCGCGGCATCCGAGCCCGGCGACCTCATCGTGCTGTGCGTCGCGAGCGGGTCCCGGGTGCTCGCGGGCATCGGGGGCTGAGCGGCACGACCCTGCCCCTCGGGGCGAACAGAGCGCGCCGACCACCCATAGGGGCGGTGAATGCCGCCAATCTCGACGGTACCCTTTGGCTGCCGCGGCGCGGGTCGCGATCAGCTTGGGAGAACGTCGTGAACCGTCGGGGATTGGGGCGTCGCCCGTCTTCGACCATGCCTGCCCTGCTGGCGGTGTTCCCTCTCATCCTCACGGCGTGTTCCAGTGCCAGCACCACATCCGCCCCATCCGCCGCGGCGTCGGTCATCGTGCCCACGGTTACGGCGAGTCGCTCGACACCGAGCAAGCCCCCTGCTCCGACGGCACCGGCATTCATCACGACGACCATCGAGTTCGAGAACGCGGCCTACGGCGTCTACGGTCTCGTCGGGTCCGGATCCAGGCTCTGGGTTGAGGCGGACGACGCGGGCGTGCCGCGGCTGTATCGGGTCGATGCGGGGACGGGCAAGGTTCTCGACGACCTTGAAGGCTCCGGGCCCGAGCAGATCGGCGGGGATCTGTGGTACGCCGCCGCCAACGGCAAGGACCTGGTCCGCGCCGACATCGTGACGGGCAAGGAGCTTGGCCGGGTTACGCCGCCACACCTCGGGGCGTGGACGAAGGTGGACGAGATGTTCTGGATTGCCACCGAGTCCGGGAACAAGCTCACGCGCTGGGACTCGTCCAGCGGGGAGGTCGTCAGCGAGATCCCGCTCCCGGTCGGTGAACCGAAGGACGTCGTGGCGGCCGGGGCGGCAATCTGGATCGCCATCGACGGGTCGGATGTCCTTGTCCGCGTGGACCCGGAGACCGACACGATCGCGACGGAGATCGAGGTTGGCACACGGCCGCACACGCTTGCGGCCGGCTTTGGATCCGTTTGGGTGGTCAATCACGGCGAGCGGTCGCTTGCGCGCGTCGACCTGCAGACCAATGCGGTGACGAAGATCGACGGAGTCGGGATGAACGTGGGGATCGCCCTTCTGGACGACGAGCTCCTTGTCGTCACGACGCCCACGGGCATTGCGACGATCGATACGGATGCGAATCGGGTCGAACGTGCGCTCGAATGGGCGCGTCGCGACTACTACGCCCTGGCGATCGCAAACGGCATCTGGATGTCGGACGTCGACAAGCGGGCGGTGTATCGGATCGACGCAGGACCCGGCACTCCCGGCCACGTCGATCCGTAGTCCAACTTCCCTCTGCGACCACACGGCCGTCGCAGCGCTTCTGGCGCACCAGGCGGATGATCAGCGACCGGGCGTCAGCCCCAGCTTTGCGCCGAGGGCCACAACGTATTGCTCCGCCTCCCCGAGCGACGTAGCGACGTGATCAACACCCGGGATGACACGATCGATGTCGGCCACGCCCCGCCCACCGACGATGATGGGCAAGGGCGCTGGGCGCTCTGACGCGCTTCGGAGCAGACGGACGGTCTGGAGCAGCTCCGGCATGCGGTCAGCGCTCACGATCGATAAGGCGACAAGGTCGACCTCCCGGCCCGCGACGAACCTTTGGAGGTCCTCTCCGGGCACGTTCGCTCCGAGATTCTCGACTCGCCAGCCGTGCTCCTCGAGGATCTGTGCGAGGCATGCCAGACCGGTCACGTGCTGCTCGCCTTCCGGCGCCGCCAGGATGGCGACGGGCCCGACCCGGGCTTCCTGGCGGTCGGGGGGCCGCAATCGAGCGAGGGACGCCATCAGGGCGCCGGTTGCCAGGTGTTCCTGCGAGATGGACCACCGACCCGACTCCCACCCCGACCCGACGATCTCCATCGCGCGTCGAACGACTTCGTCGAAGACGATGACTCGCGGCTGCTCCTCGAGGGCCTGGCCAATTGCCCAGGCGGCGAGGTCGTCGTCGCCGTCGACGAGCACCGCAGCGATGAAGTCGGGCGTGGCGATGCCACCGGGCGCCGCCGCGGCCCGCAGGGCGCCGACGAGGAGGTCCTGGGACATCGGTTCAGCCATGGAAGCACCTCTCTCCGTGAGTCATGGCTCCGACCGCGACGCCTCGGAGCGGCCCTCGGGCCTCTGTTCGTAATCGCGTTCCAACTGCCTCTCCTGCCGCTGCAAGTGGGCCCGCGACGCCGCGTCGCTCCGACCGACGTCGGATGGGTCTGGGCCGATGGACGGGGCAAGGTGCTCGCGGAGCTTCAGCAACGCCAGCCGGATCCTGCCCTTCGCCGTGCCCAGCGGAATGCCCTCATGCTCGGCCACCTCGATATGTGTCAGACCCGAGATGAAGGCGAGCTCAAGGGCCCGTCGCTGATCGCTCCCGAGGCGCATGATCGCCTCATACAGCCGATCCCGCCGAACGGCGAGCCAAACTTCGTCGTGGACGTCGTCTGTCGCGGGCCGCAGCTCGAGGTCCACTTGTTCGGTGTGACGTTGGATGACCGCTGCGCGACGGAGACCGTCGATGGCGTTGTTGCGCGTGATGGTCATCAGCCACGGACCCAGCGGCCCACGGTTCGGGTCGAATCGCCCGGGATTCCGCCAAACCGCCATCAGCGAGTCCTGGACGACCTCCTCGGCCAGGCGGTCGCTCCTGGTCACGCGCAGAGCCACGGCACGCATGGCGCCTCCAAATTGCGCATGCAGTGCTTCCATTGCGCGCTCGTTGCCTGCAGCCAAGCCCGCGACCAGTGTCGCGTCTTCCACTATGCGCCTCATGGGTGATCAACGGCCAAGGGTCGGTATGCCAGCTGATGCCTCGAATGCCCGATCGTGTCACTCGCCGGCCGTGCGCGCCATGACTAACCAATCATCTCAGCCTGCTCGCCGGCACCGCGACTCCGCCGCCGTGTCGGTAGCCCTGCGGGCCAATTTGGCATGGATCTGAGATCCCCGGTTGCGCGATGCGCGACAAATCTTCCACGCCTGCCGGTTGACGCTCTCGACTCCAGCGTGGCGGTGATCGCGAATGCGCAGGGCTTCCGATACGCGTTGGCAGTTGGAGGTTTCGATGACCCGCCGAACCGCCCACCTCGCCACCGTGATCATGCTCGCGCTCCTGCTCCCGGGGACCATCCCCCAGGCGCTCGGATCCACGCCCAGCTCAGACACCGTGAGCCCCGCGAGCCCGAGCGCGTCATGGACCGGGCCGGCTCGGACGGCGAACACGGCTGGCCCGTCCGATGCGCAGTGCACCGCCCCAGACGACGGGCTGCCGGGCGGGTTCTGCGATGACTTTTCGCTCACGGTCGACGTCCCGGCGACTTACTGGGACAGTCAGACCGGCGGCGTCCGGGTTGACCTGACCGGCGTGCCGCCGGCCGAGGACTTCGACCTCTATATCTACGACAGCAGCGGAGCAGAGGTCGCGAACTCCGCGTTGCCCGCGAGCGCCGAGTCGGCGCTCATCCCCTGCGCCAGCCAGGCAGGCAGCCCGTACAAAGTCCGCGCCGTGTATTACACGACGGTCGACGAGGGTGCGGGGCTGCCCGGCTACCAGGCCAGCGCGACCCTCAACTCGCAGGCCGGTTCCTGCGCCGGTGAACCCGTCGGCGGGCCTGCGACCTTCGTCAACGACGCCCTCGGCTTCGCGCCGGCGACCATCACCTCTGCCCAGTTCCTCGGTGCCGAGCCTCAGGTCACGATCGAACGCCGCGCTTCGTACACCCAGCCGAGTGCGGGGATCAATCCCAATCGGATCTTCGTCGACTGGCCCGTCTCCAGCAGGAGCGGCATCGGGCAGCTCAACCGCTCGCTGGACGGCGGCGACAGCTTCCGGTTGCTCTTTGACCCGACCTGCGCCAACCGCAGCCGGCCGAATTGCCTGACCAGCGGCGGTGGCGATACCGAGAACGAGGTCAACCTCGCGACGGGCCACCTCTACTTCGCGGACCAGGAGGTCCTCGCCAACGAGGCCCTCGCCACCTCCTTTGACCACGGCGACAGCTTCGTGGTCCAGACGGCCGTCTCGAATGGCACGACGGGCACGGATCGCCAGTGGATTGCCGCGACCGACAACACCGTCGAGCTTGCCGCGGGTCGGCCGATCTATGGCTTCCTCGTCTACCACGTTGCGCCGCAGCACTACATCCAGGCGATCGATGCGACCGGCCTGCCGGTTGCGCAGCCCGTCGCCCAGCTCCGCAACGTCGGCCAGAGCGGCCAGCTCCGGGTGGACAACAACGCGTCGAGCCCCGGGCACGGCTGGATTTACCAGCCCCACAACGGCTTTTCGCCGGGCGGGACGTTCGTGGCCACCGGGCCGAGCAACGGGTACGCGCTCCCGGAGAAATGGGAGGACAACCAGGTTTCGGGCGGGGCCGCCTCCAGCTTCCCATGGATCGCGATTGACGCCGCGGGCAATGCCTACGCCACCTGGGACAACGGCGGCGTCGTCTACTACAGCTTCTCCGCAATCCGCGACAAGTCCAACGACCCGACGCAGGGCGGACGGCCCGGTACGACGTGGTCGCCCAAGGTGCGCGTGAGCCTGCCGGAAGTCGGCAGCGCCGTCTTTCCGGAGGTGACGGCCGGGGATGCCGGTCGGATCGCCGTGACCTACGTCGGCACGACCAACTGGACCGGCGAGCCCGACGACGCGCCCAACGGAGCGCTCTGGCATACCTACGCGGCGGTCATCCCCGACGCGCTGGCGCCCCAGCCGACCGTCAACACGGGCAAGGTGACCCATCGCGCGATGCATGTCGGCAACATCTGCACAAGTGGCACCACCTGCGCGGTCCCGACCGACCCCGGCGATCCCACGACGGCCAAGGACCGCTCGCTCCTGGACATGATCGACATCAGCTTCGACGAGGCAGGCCGCCTCGGCATCATCACCATGGACAACAACTCCGACGGCTTCCACGCTGCGCCGGGGAGCTCGGAGGACGAGGGGCCGTTCACCCACTTCGTGAAGCAGACGTCCGGCATCTCCGTTCTTGCGAACAAGACGATCAACGTTTCCATCCCGACCGGCGCACGGAGCGATCCCGCCGGCGACGCGACATGGCCGAACACGGCGGCAGGGACGAATCTCGCGTCCCTCGATGCCCTGAACACCTCCATCGCGCTCGAGAACGGCCAGGTCGTCGTGCGCCTGACCCTTGCCGACGCCAAGGCCGCAACGATGGCGCGCAACCTGACGACCTACAACGGGGCGCTCTGCGCCCCGGCCACGGCGTGCCTCGCGGACCGGTTCCAGTACGTGGTCCGGTTCATGAGCCCCAACGAGATCTTCCACCTGTCGGCCGAGTTCACGCCGGGCGCCCCGCTCCGCTTCTTCGGTGGAAAGCTGGACGCGAACGACAAACTGGTTGGAGCGACCTCCCCGACGGCCGTGTTCGCCGCGGCATACCACACGGACTCGGGCATCGCGGCCACCGGGTCCGTCTCCGGCCAGGTGCTGACGATCCGGGCGCCGATGAGCGCGTTCGGGCTGGTATCCGGTACCCCGCTCTACAGCGTGACCGGCTTCACCATGGTTGGACCGAGCGAGGCCACGGAGATCACGATCGACCGGATCATGCGCACCGTTGACGCCACCCCGCCCTTCGACGCGACCCTCGCCGACACCGCCGACCTCGCGCTGACCAAGACCGACGCGCCCGACCCGGTGAAGGTCAACGGGACGCTCACGTACACCCTCGTAGTCCGCAACAACGGCCCGCTGGCCGCGACTGGCGTCACGCTGACGGACCAGCTTCCGAAGGGCGCCGGATTCGGGTCGGCCACGACCACCCAGGGCTCCTGCGCGAAGCCGTCGAAGTCATCGATCACCTGCAGCCTCGGCACGATCGCCAGCGGTTCGTCGGTGACGGTGACGATCACCATCAAACCCACTGGTCCCGGCATCCTGACGAACTCGGCCACGGTCAGCGCGACCTCGCCGCGCGACCCGAACACCGCCAACAACACTGCCACCGCGACCACCACCGTCATCAACTGATCAACCCTCGCGCGGTCCGAACGCGCTGCCGGGAAGCGACGCGCCCCGACCTGTCGCTGTTCACGAACACGGATAGACCATGGGAATGGGCGAAGCCCCCGTCCGGCTAGCCGGACGGGGGCTTTGTTGTTGCGGACTTTGGCGGTCACGTTCGACGCAAGGGGCCTCCGCGAAGGAGACCAGAAAGTTGTTCCCGTGCTTGCTCAGTTTCCAAACCAGTACGTGCCATCCCAGTACCAGACGGACTGGTCCGCGCTGGCGGTGACGACGAGCTCGAGATGGAACTGGGTGAGCCGCCCGGTCCCGGCGCTGAATACGCAGATCGCGTCGACGTCGGTGCTCCAGGTGCAGGCCCCAGCAGTGCTGCCGTTCCTGACCTCGATGCTGGCCTGCACGACGTTGTCGTCCTGGCTGAGGTAGCGGATGTCGGTGCCGGCCGGGATCCATTTGAAGTCGGAGTGCCGGACAGTGCAGATGTAGCCGAGGGGCTCCGACAGGGCCTCTGCGCAGGTCTTGTCCAGGTGGAAGCCCTTGTGCGTGCCCGCGAACGCGGTGGGAGCGAAGGCCATGAGCACGACGATCGTGCCCATGACGGCGAGTGCTCGCTTGATCCGATGCATTCTCATCACCTGCTCCTCTCGAATGGCGCCAGCGACACCGCGACGTGCTCGATCTCGCGGAAGACCCTGACGGCATCGCTCCGATCCGGGAACACGGCCCGGACGGCTTCATCGATTCGGGCGGGGTCGAACGCCCAGCCCTCCAGCACGACCCCGAAGCTGATTTGGTCCCCGAGGAGCGAGATGCGCGTGATCCCGAGGGCAGCGAGGCGCCCCACCGCCACCGGGCCGACGACGGGCTGACCGATGTCTCTGCTCCCGGTGAGCATCGCCATCGACATCGCCGACCTCCCGCGCTTCTCGACCCGGGTGTGGGTCGTTGCGGCGACGCTATGGCAGGTGGCGATCCTCAATCAACGGGGGAACCCCCTACCGGTCCGGCATGGACGAGGGCCGCCAGCTCCGTGCGATTGCGAGCCCCGAGCTTGGCGAGGCTGTTCGTCACGTGATGCTCCACCGTCTTCGGGGAGAGTGCGAGCAAGTCCGCGATCTCGCGGTTGCTCGAGCCCTCGGCCACCAGTCGCGCGACCTCGAGCTCTCGAACGCTGAGGTCGCGCAGAGCGTCGGCACCGGCCGTTCCCACGCTGCGACGCCACGCACGAATGCCGAGCTCACGGAGGGCCCGGCTTGCGATGCGCCCGGCGCCCACTGCACCGAGCTCTCGCGCTCGGGCTGCTGCCGCCGTGTACGCCGAGACGGCGCCCTGCCGATCACCGGCCGCGCTCAGGACACGGCCGAGGTCCAAACGAGCCCACACAGCATCTTCGGCCGCGCCCGCGGCATCCGACGCCGCCGCCACGTTAGCGAGTAGCTCAGCTGCCGCGGGGTCGCCGGATGCGACTGCGATGGCCGACCGAGTGCGCGCGCGCCAGTCCTCCAGGGCGGGATAGTCCGAGCCCTGGTATGTGGACTCCCACTCGGCCAGCTCGCGCCGGGCCTCGTCCACTCGACCATGACGCGCATGAAGCTCTGCGGAAATGACGAGGAGCTCGCGGTCGCACCGAGGGCACCGGGCCTCCACGGAACAGGCTCGGGCCGCCTCGAGCTCGAGCTCGACTTCCCGGTCTGCCGAGCGATCCCCGAAACGCGAGAGCCACATTGCCGCGAGCTGGTGGACATTGATGCCGAAGTGCGGGTCGACCAGTCTCGCGTCGGCGCGCAGGCGACCGATGGCGCCAGGCTCGCCCTGGGAGAGCTCGATCATGTGGACCACGGCTTGGCTCGTGTCCCAGCGCCGCCACGGCCGTATCCGAGCTTCCAGCGCGTTGGTTTCCGTCGCGATGGCCCCTGCCTCATGGATGCGACCGAGACGGTGGAGCACGCGAGCAAGCCCCAGCCCGGCCTCGATCATGGAGACGGGCAGGATGAGTCGGTGGGAGATCGCCCAGGCTTCTCGCCAGCGCTCCTCGGCCTCGCGCCACAGGCCGAGCGCCCAAAACGGGAAGGCCGTTCGAATGAGGGCCGCCAGTCGAGCCTCCTGGCCCAGGCCGTCTGCGATCTCGAGCGCCTCTCGGCTCAACTGGACGACGTCTCCAGCGCGCTCCTCCTGCAGCGCGGCATCATTGGCGGCGCCGAGGGCCGCCAGGAGGACAGCTCGGGTCCTCCGCGGCAGGCCCCCGATCCCACCCGCCGATGCGGCCAACTCGCGGCCCCGCGCCACCGCTCGCTGCGCGATGCCTGCGCCCCGCGCCGTCTCGTGCTCGATCCACAGCAGGGTCTCCGCCTCGACCGTGTCGAGCTGGATCGCCGTGATGGCGTCGAGTGGATATGACCGAGCTCGCTCGAGGTGGATGTGCACGTCAGAAGCTCGCCCGGCGGCATATGCCGCCCGTGCTGCCTCGAGGTCGGCATGCTGGCGCTCGCCCTCGTCGTCCGCCGCGATCGCGACGCGGCTCCAATGCCGAATCGCAAGATCTTGCTCGCCCTGTTCGCTCGCGAGTTTCCCCAGGCCTACGTCAAGCTCGAGCTGGTCGGCCCCGCTCGCCGTCTGCGCCTCGGCGATCGCCGATAGGCGCCCGAACAGGCCGCGGCCGATCAGCCGACGGCCACGCGAGGCAACGAGTCGCTTCGCGAGTGGCAGGGTCGGGAGTCCAGCGGCGGTGCGATGGTCGAGCGCTTCCGCCAGCAGCCCAAGATCATCGCCGGCGTTGGCCTCGATGACCTCGACGAATCTGGCGTGCAGGCGCCGGGCGGTTGGGGCCGGCACCGCCGCGCGTGCGGCCTCTCGGATGAGGTCATGTGATAGCCGGACTGCGCCCTGCAACTCTGACACGAGACCACGCGCAAGGAGCTCGTCGAGCGCCTGATCAAGCCTGGGAGTCGGCCATGCGTTGAGTGCCCCAAGCTCTTCTCGTGCCGCGGGACGGGCCACGACGGCGAGGGCGCTCACGAGGGCAGCGGCATCACTGGAGATGGAACGCAAGCGCCCTCCGACAAGGTCGATGGCCTCCGCGGGGTCGCGTTCTCGTGCCAGGGCCTCCAGCCAGAACGGAGATCCGGCTGCGCGGCGCCATACCTCCTCCGCCGCCAATTCGCTGAGTCCCGCGTCGATCGCCAGCGCCAGGGCGATGCCATCGTCGCGCGGGAGGCCTCGCAGATCGATCGTGCGCCGCCGGGCGTCGGGCAGCACCCCGTCGATCTCCTTGGCAAACGTCGCTGCCGCCGCGGAAGGCCGGGAAGCGGCGAGCACGACCAGGGGACGCGCCGACGACTCCGCGGCTCGGAGGAGATAGTGCAGCAGCGCCATCGACTGGGCGTCGATCCATTGGAGATCGTCGACTGCGAGAACGAGGGGGCCAAATGCCATCACGGCGCGGTGCGCCGCCTCAAAGACAGGGAGGGCACTCTCGGCCCGACGCTCATCCGGCCCGAACACCAGCGACGAAAGTCGCGGGCCATCGGGCTGAACCGTAGCCAGGCGCCGAACGAGGTTCCCGAGCGCCGCCAGGGGGATCGGCTCCACGGGCTCAAAACCCGCCACCAGGACGGTCCTGTCGGGATCTGCTCCGCGAAGGGCTTCGCGGAGCAGCCTCGACTTTCCGCTTCCCGGCTCGCCGACGATGAGCGCGGCGCTCGAGGCGCCGGCGCGGCTCCCCCCCGAGATCAGCGTGCGCAGTGCCCGCAGCTCGTCATCGCGACCCACCAATGGGGTGCTCATGACGAGCAATGTCCCTCCCTGCAACCGCCATGGGCAAGGCCCGGCCCTCGTGGATTGTGCCTCGTCCCTGGCTCCCTCGACGTCTGCCAGCTTTGCAGTGGCCTCTATTGACCCTGCGAGATCATCCCCGGCGGCGCGACGGAACTCGCGTCCCACCTCTCGGGCGGCTCGCTCCGCTCGAAAGAGCACTTGCTTGAAATGCCTCCCGCCCCCCAGCGGTGTCGGCCGGCAGGCCCAAGCAGGACGATTCTGAGCGAAAGAGCGAGCAGGTGCTGCGCAGTTGCGAGCGAGTCGTCGCGTCGGTCGCAGCCCTGCGATCGGCGATGTAGGACCTCAAGCGGCTCCACATTCAGTGGTTCCCGTCAATCGGGCCAGGTAGCCGCGACTTGGCCGCTCCAACCAGCGCGGGCGAATCGGATCCGCGTCCGTGTGGGTTCGGCGGTCGTCGTGCGTCGCGCTCGCGACAGAGCCGACGGCTCCCGGTCCGTATGCTGCCGACACAGCCTGACCGGTACACGCGATAACCACTGGTTGTCGCGGAATGGTTTCGGTCACCTGTGGGAGGGGAGCAGTCGTGCCCGAAGCCAACGTCGATCTCGGCGCCCAGGTGCAAGCCTATCGAGCCGCCGGCGGCTTCACCGCGTTCCAGAACAGCCCGACGGGTCGGGCGCTGTTCCTGACCATCGCGGGTGTGGCCGTGGGCTTCATTCCCGGGCTGATGGTGACCCTCATCACGGACTTCCTGCCGGCGCTCCTGCTCTTCCCGGTCATCGGCGGCGCCATCGCCTACGTGTGGGCGCGGCGGCAGTCGCAGGTCGCCGCGGTAACAGAGGCCCGCGTCCACGAACGTGGCGTGGTTCTGGTCGACGGACGCGGCACGCACCCGCTCGCCTGGGGGGACGTCGCCTCGATCGAAGGCCGGCTGATCGAGAACGTGATTAGCGCCCCCCTCGTGGACGTGAAGGGCGTGACGAACCACAGCTACCTCGTCCGGACCCGCGACGGCACCGGGTTCTGGCTCGACGATCGGATCCAGAACGTCGCCGCCCTCGCCGAAACGGTCGTCCGGGCGTCGGGCGTGATCATGACCAGGATGGCGTAGCTCCTCTTCCGACCGTCGTCGTTGGGCCCGTCGACCCCGCCACCACCGTTGTGACAGGAGCGACTGCGACGGAACCCGGGGGGTCTTGTCCGCGGGAGGCTCAAAGCGCTTGGTCGACTCGGCGGCACGCGCTAACGACGGAGTTCGACGCTTTGGGTCCCGGGGGGGTCGGAAGCGCGGAACCGAACGGGATTGTCGGAGAAGATTCGGCGGACGCCCGCGAATCCGCTGGTCACGCAGACGCGGCTGTGACCTCGTCGACCTCGACGAGGAAGAGACCCGCATCGCACTCGATGAGGAGCTGGCGGGCGCGGGCCAGGACGTCGTGCGGGTCCTTACCGGCGCGGCTCATCGCGCGGCCAAGGTCGACCATCGCGCGCGCGGCATACATGCGCATCCCGAGGCGCTCCAGTTCTGCCACCGCACTCTTCAGGAGGTCGATCGCACGGGGCGAGTCCTGCTCGAGAAGACCGGCGACGTTCTTCGCAAAGGCTGCGCTCAGGACCGAGCCGGTCGATCCATCGAGGTCCCGATAGGTCGAGGCCCGTTCCTGGTCGCCGAGCAGCAGGAATGCACGCGCTGTCTCGGGAAAGACTTCCGGAGTGTAGTCCGCGCCGAGCACGCGAATGGCATCCGTCGCGTTCGCGAAGAGCGCAGCGGCGGCTCGGAGGTCGCGCCGGCCAAACGCGACGTACCCGTCGAGGAATGGAAGGAATGAAGACGCCTGCGGCTCGGGATTCGCTGCGAGGATGGGCGCGGCCTGCTCCCGAAGGGCGACGGCCTCCTCGATGCGACCACGCATGACGACCACCATGGCCAGCGAGGTCAGCCGCTGACCCGTCAGTGGCTCATCGCCCACGCGTTGCGCCAATCCCACCGCCAGACGCTCATTCTCCTCTGCCTCTGCGAGCCGCCCCAGGAGCTGCAGCATGTCGCCCAGGGTCCCCGCGATCCAGCCGCCGTTGGCGATGGTCCCGGACCGCATGGCGAGCTCCAGCCCCTCGCGCAGCACATCTGCGGTCGCCAATGGCCCCAGCGATGCCACGCGCGGGCTGGCGATGTTGTTGTAGGCGCGCATGAGGTTCTGGTTGTCGCCCGCCTCCTTCGCCAGGAGGAAGGCCTCCTCCATGAGCTCGTTGCCGTCGTTGGTCCTTCCGAGCGCCCACAGGCATACGGCGAGGGTCTGCGTCGCCTCGGCTCGAACAAAGAGGTTGTCAAGCCGGCCCGCCATGTCGATCGCCCGGCGCACGAGTGGCTCCGCCTCGTGCCACTGTCCGCGTCGCCACAGGAACCAGCCAAGCCGATGCAGCGCGTCGGCGAGCTCGACGCTCTCGCCCCACGGCTCGAGGATGTCGATCGCAGCGCGGCCGGCGGCTTCGGCATCTTCGTGGCGCGATTGCTGCATCAGCGGGATGACGAGGCGGCCTGTGGCCCATCCTCTCCCACGGTCGTCACCCAAGCCGCTGAACGCTTCGATCGCACGGCGGGCGACCCGTTCGGTTTCGATGATCGGGTCGCGAGTCCATGATTCCGCGGCGTGCCCGCGGAACAGCTTGCCCTGCTCTTCGAGCGGAATCTCGACCCTGTCTGCCAGGCGCTCGGCCTCGCGGTACCAGCGCGTGCTCTCCGCGCCGAGGCCGAGCGCGGACGTGCGGCGGGCGGCCGCCCAGGCATGATCGAATGCCGCTCGCTCGATCTCCGGCCGCCGTTCGCCGAGCTCGTCCAGGTACCGCAGCGCTTCGATCTCGTGGGTCGCGATCAGCTCGGCGATCTCCTCGGCCCGGTCGCCTGCGCGATCCGCGGCCCATTTCGCCGTGCCGAGGTGCTTTTCGGCACGCAGCGACTTCGGCAGCGAGTCGTACGCCCCGTCGCGGATCAGCCCATGTCGAAAGGCAAACTCCTGCTCGTCCCGGAAGGAGGACGGCTCGTGCTGCACGACGAGCTCCTTCACGCGAAGGCGTCCCAGGGCGTCGAGCACCTCGGCAATCGGCCGCTCCGTCAGCTCCACGAGCGCGCCCACCCAGAACACGCGGCCCACCACGGCCGCATCCTGGAGCACGGCCTTCTCGTCCTCGGGAAGCCCATCGAGGCGCGCCGCGATGAGGCCCTGCACCGATCGCGGAAGATCGATCTCCGAGACGGTGCGCGCCACCTCCCAGCGGGAGGCTTCGGTCGCCCGGAGCACGCCGTCGTCGATCAGCTTCCGGACGATCTCCTCGACGTAGAGAGGGTTCCCCTCGCTGCGCTCGACAATGATCCGCTTCAGATCGGGCCCGATCGGCCCCGGCAGCAAATCGTCGAGCATCGCCGCTCCTTCGACGGCGGACAGCGGGTCGAGGTAGATCGAGGTCGCGTTGCGCTTCCCGCCGCCCCACGTTGGCCGCCGCTCGAACAGCTCCGCGCGAGCCGTCGCCACCACGGTGATCGGACCTTGCGCCCAGTCCGCCACGTGGTCGATGAAGTCCAGCAGCCCGTCATCGGCCCAGTGGATGTCGTCGAGCACCAGGACGAGCGGGTACCGAGCGGCGAGCCGCTCCAGGAACCGACGCCAGGCCTCGAACAGCACCTCCCGGCTCATGTCGCGCGTCTCGCCGGCGCCGACCAGGGCGCGGAGCTGGGGGGCCACGCTGTCGTCGCCGAACAGTTCCCGCACGGCGGCCTCGGCCTTGCCGGCCGCCACCTCGGCCGGGTCGTCGTCGAAGATCTCGCATTGCGCCTTGATGGCCTCGGCCAGTGCGGAGTACGAGGTGTTTGCGTAGGCGAGGCATCGGCCTCGGCGCCAATAGGCGTTCTCCGGCAGTCCCTCCACGTAGCGCTCGAGCTCGGAGGTAAGCCGGGACTTGCCGACGCCGGCTGGGCCGATGACCGTCACGAGGGCGGGCCGGTTGTCGGTGTGGACGCGCTGGAACGTCTGCTTCAGGACGGCCAGCTCCTCGTCGCGGCCAACGAGGCGTGCCTCCATGCCCAGGCTGGGCCGCTCGCCCCGGAGGCGCGCCTTGATGCGCAAGGCGCGCCAGGCCGGCACCGGCTCGGCCTTGCCCTTGAGGTGGAGTGGCTCCAGGGCGCGATACTCGATGGCGTCCTTGGTACCGGCGTAGACGCCGGGCCCAACGACGATCTGGCCCGGTTCGGCTGCCGACTGCAGCCGCGCGGCGGTGTTCACGGCGTCACCCGTCAGCATCCGGTCCCGCGATCCGGATGCGCGTTCGAGGTCGACGAGGATCTCGCCTGCCTCCACCCCGATCCGCATGCCGAGCGTCGGCTTACCCTCGGCCGCGAACCCGCGGTTGAGCTCGGAGAGGATGGCCTGCATTTCGAGTGCGGCGCGTACCGCGCGTTCCGCATCGTCCTCGTGGGCCCGCGGGATCCCGAAGACGGCAAGCACCGCGTCGCCCATGAACTTCTCGAGGAGGCCTTCGTAGCGCCCGATCTCCTGCGCGAGCCGGTCGAACGTGCGGCCGACGACCGACTGGACGACCTCCGGATCCTCACGTTCGGCCAGCGCCGTCGATCCGACCAGGTCGGCAAACAGCGCCGTGGCGAACTTGCGCTCCTTGCGCGTCGCTACGGGTGCCGCCGTGAGCGCGGTGCCGCAGGTGTTGCAGAAGCGCGCATCTGCGGGATTCTCACGACTGCAAGACGGGCAGATGAGCATGTGTGAACCCTACGACACGTCATCGCCACTCGATGGATGGAAACCCACGCCCGCCCCCACATTGGTGGGCAGCGACAGCAGGGATCTGCCCGGGCACGGTCGCGCTGGTAGAGGTCGCCCGCCATGCTTGCTAGAATGCCCCGGCGGCGCGACGGAACTCGCGTCGCATTGCTTGGGCGGCTAGCTCAGCTGGTTAGAGCACTTGCTTGACATGCAAGAGGTCACTGGTTCGAGTCCAGTGTCGCCCACCAAGCCCTCGGTCTAAGCCCAACCGTCGGCATAACGGCCGTCGTTACGGGTCAGGCTGCGGCTCGTCGACGTCGACCGTGCGGAGTCCTGGGCGTTGGACGATGTAGGAAGAACGCGCGGTTGAAGCTGCGCCGACTACTCGTCGGGCCGCGTGAGCGCCCCGATCGACATTCCCGGTTGTTCGTCGGACGGAGCCTGGGCCACGCCGGCGCATGGGCCACGCAAGTCGATCGTTCGCTCGTGGCCGGGGGCGGGCTGAAGACTCGCCCGGAGCGTCCCACAGCGATCGCACGCGGCCACGACTGAGCTCCGGTCGTCCGATTGGGCCGAGATGAAGTGCCAGCTGTGTTCGTCCATGTTGGCAATCGTAGCGAGACGTCCGGATGAGCGGCGTGCGACCCGTGCCGCTCTATGCCCGGTCGAGTGGGTCCTGGCCAGAAAGCGTCAGTAGAACGTCGGTCGCGCTGGCGACCCTCGCCGCGACCGCGACAAACGCCCTGCCGAACAGCGTTCGGTCGCCGGACTCAAACACCACTTCGACGCCTGGACCGCCGATCGTGATGAGCGCCGGCGGTGGATCGTCGACGGTCAGCGTCGCCGACCAGGTCGTCTCCCGGTCGCCGTAAAGCCGTCCTCGGCAGTTGACGTGAATCCCCGCGATCGTCGCGCCAGTGACCTCAATCGGGTCGTCCATGTGCTCTCCGCAACTGAGCAGTTACCACGCCGGCCCCAAGAAGGCGCGAACGACCGATCCTGTTCCGGGATCACGTCATTCATGTTGTACACCACGTGCGGCGCTGGCGGCCTCCGCCTTCGTGCGCTAGAGTCCGGCCCAACGCATCGATCGGGACACGCCGATCGGCGGCGAGATCGCCAGAGAGCCGGGTCATGGCTGAGAGCCCGGCATCGAGCCCCGAGACGCACCACCCGTGAGCGGCCGGCGAACCGGCCCGGGCCCGCCCGTTAGCGCGGAACAAAGCGCACGATCGACCGCTCCCGGGCGGAGGACGTGAAGGCGGGTGGAACCGCGGGAAGCCGAAGACTTCGGCCTCTCGTCCTGTCGAGGACGAGGGGTCGTTTCGATTCTCGGAGGCAGACATGGCGGACCAGGAAGACAAGTCGATCGAGCAGCCGAGCGCGGCGGGGCAGGGGAGCGGGGCCGGGATGCCCACCGTGCCCGAACCGGCCGCTCCGGAGGCCGGCGACGACGAGCTGCTCGTCGCGCCGGATCGCGGCTCGGTGGACGAGCTGCTCGACGCCGGCGCCCATGACGAGCTCGACGCGATGCGCCACTCGACCGCCCACGTCATGGCCGAGGCGGTCCTGGACCTGTTCCCGAACACGAAGCTCGGGATCGGCCCGGCCGTCGCCGACGGCTTCTACTACGACTTCGAGATGCCCAGGAACCTCACGCCCGCCGACCTCGAGGCCATCGAGGAGCGGATGCGCGCGAGCGTTGCGGCGGACCACGCCTTCGTCCGCAAGGAGGTCGACTTCGACGACGGTCGATCCACCGTCGAGGGCAAGGGCCAGACCTTCAAGGTCGAGATCCTCGATGACCTCGCGACGAAGGCGAAGGCGGCGGGCGAGCCGCTCCCTCCGGTCACGTTCTACGAGCACGGCCCGTTCAGCGACCTGTGCCGGGGACCGCACGTGGCGAGCACCGGCAAGATCGGGCCGTTCAAGCTGCTCTCGGTTGCCGGCGCCTACTGGCGCGGCGACGAGAAGCGCCCGATGCTCCAGCGGATCTACGGCACCGTCTGGCGCAACGACGGGGAGCTCAAGGACTTCCTGTGGCGGCGCGAGGAGGCAAAGAAGCGCGACCACCGCCGGCTCGGGGTGCAGCTGGATCTCTTCAGCTTCCACGACGTGAGCCCCGGCGCCGCATTCTGGCATCCCAGGGGCCAGAAGATCTGGCGGCTCCTCGAGGGCGCGATGCGGGAGCTCCAGGACCGCCGCGGCTACACCGAGGTCTCCACCCCGATCGTGGTCAGCGAGCGGCTCTGGCGCCAGTCCGGCCACTGGGACCTCTACAAGGAGAACATGTTCCTGGTCGAGTCCGAGAACCAGACCTTCAGCCTCAAGCCGATGAACTGCCCGGAATCGACCTTCATCTACCGCTCCCACCTCCGCTCCTACCGGGACCTGCCGCTGCGCTTCAACGAGTACGGCCGGCTCCACCGGAACGAGCGCTCCGGGACGTTGTCCGGCCTGACCCGAGTCCGGCAGTTCATCCAGGACGACGCCCACATCTACGTGCGGCCGGACCAGCTCACCGACGAGATCATCGCCCTGCTCGGCGAGGTCAAGGAGGCGTACGGTTGGTTCGGGCTGCAGCCGCGGTTCTCGTTCGCGACCAAGCCGGACAAGGCGATCGGTGACCCGGCGCTCTGGGAGCGCGCGGAGCGCCTCACGATCGAGGCCTTCGCCGCGGCGGACATCAGCTACGAGCTGAAGCCCAGGGACGGCACGTTCTATGCCCCCAAGATCGACATCTACATCGACGACGCCCTCGGGCGCGAGTGGCAGATGGCGACGATCCAGATCGACCTGACGATGCTGCCCGAGCGCTTC
>DATLDP010000093.1:0-2173 GCA_035525825.1 Candidatus Limnocylindria bacterium | reverse complement strand
TCAAGCGCTGGCGGCCGCGGGCCCAGGGTCGGGCGTTCCCGATCCACAAGCCCATGACTCACATCACGATCGTCGTCGCGGACCGGGAGGCCTGAACATGGGCAGGAAAGTCCATCCGTACGGCTTCCGTCTCGGTGTCTCGCGCACCTGGACCGCGAAGTGGTATGCGGACAAGGAATACACGTCCCTCCTCAAGGAGGACATCGGGATCCGCCAGCTCGTCGAGCGGCGCCTCGCCAACGCGAGCGTGTCGGGCGTCGAGATCGAGCGCGGCATCAACCACGTCACGGTCACGATCCACACGGCCAAGCCCGGGATCGTCATCGGCAAGGGCGGCGCCAACGTCGAGATCCTGCGCCAGCAGATCGGCGGCCTCACCAAGCGCCGGGTCAAGCTGGAGATCAAGGAGATCCGCCAGCCGGAGCTCGACGCCCACCTGGTCGCGATGAACATCGCCGGCCAGCTGAGCCGGCGCATCGCGTTCAAGAAGGCGATGAAGCAGGCGATCCAGCGCTCGATGAAGGCCGGCGCCAAGGGTGTCCGGATCGCCGTCGCAGGCCGTCTGGGCGGCTCCGAGATGGGGCGCCGCGAGTGGGACCGCGAAGGTCGCATCCCGCTCGGCACGCTCCGGGCCGACATCAGCTACGGCCAGATCCACGCCCATACGACCTACGGTCGGATCGGCGTCAAGGTCTGGATCTACCGCGGCGACTTCGCGCCCGAGCGGACCGCGCCGCGCGAGCTCACCCCGGCCACGGCCGGCGTCGGGCAGGTGGGCTGATCCAGGTTGATGCCCAAGCGCGTCAAGCACCGCAAGGTGATGCGCGGACGGATGTCGGGTCTCGCCAAGGGCGGCCACACGGTCGCGTTCGGTGAGTACGGCCTGTCGACCCTCGAGCCGGCGTGGATCACCAGCCGCCAGATCGAGGCGGCCCGGCGGGCGATGACCCGCTCGGTCAAGCGCGGCGGCAAGATCTGGATCCGGATCTTCCCCGACAAGCCCGCGACGAAGAAGCCGGCCGAGACCCGGATGGGCTCGGGCAAGGGCGCACCGGACCACTGGGTCGCGGTCGTCAAGCCCGGCCGGATCCTGTTCGAGATGGCCGGCGTGGACCACGAGTCGGCGGTCGAGGCCATGCGCCTCGCCAGCCACAAGCTCCCGGTCCGGACGCGGGTCGTCACGCGCGACAACGTGACGGAGGCTGGCTGATGGACATCGTGAAGATCCGCGAGCTCTCCGATACCGAGCTCGACAACGCCTTGAAGGAAGCGAAGCAGGACCTCTGGCAGGCCCGGTTCGCGCTCTCGACCCGCCAGCTCAAGGACTACAGCACGATCCCGCAGACGCGGCGAACGATCGCGCGGATCCTGACCGTCCAGCGCGAGCGCAAGCTCGGCCAGACGGCGTGAGGGAGATCACGCGATGACAGGAGCAACACCCCAGGTGCAGAACAAGCGGAAGACGAAGGTCGGCCGCGTCGTCAGCGACAAGATGGACAAGACGATCGTCGTGTCCGTCGAGCGCCTGGCGCGCCACCCTCTCTACAAGCGCGTCATCCGGCTGACGACGAAGTTCAAGGCCCATGACGAGGAGAACGACGCCCATACCGGCGACACCGTCCTCATCGAGGAGTCGCGGCCGTTGTCGGCCACGAAGCGCTGGAAGCTGATCAAGGTCGTCCAGCGGGCCGGCGAGCACGGCAATCCCGCCGACATCGTGGCCGACGAGGCCGAGACGGACGAGGCGATCCATTCGGCCGCCCATCCCGGCCGGACGTCGGCTGACGAGTCCGACGGCGAGGCGACCGATGGCGCCGCCGCGACCACCACGGCGCCCGACGCCGAGGAGGCCTCGGCGTGATCCAGCCCCAGTCGCGTCTCCGCGTCGCCGACAACACGGGCGCCCGCTCGATCCAGTGCATCCGGGTCATGGGCCGCTCGCTGAAGACCTCGGCCGGCGTCGGTGACGTGATCATCGCGAGCGTCAAGCAGGCCATCCCGAACGCCGCCGTCAAGAAGGGCGACGTCGTGCGGGCGGTCATCGTCCGGACGGCCAAGGAATACGGCCGGCCCGACGGCAGCTACATCCGGTTCGACGAGAACGCGGCCGTCCTGATCAACAACCAGGGCAACCCGCGCGGCACCCGGATCTTCGGCCCGGTGGCCCGCGAGC
>DATLDP010000110.1:0-34537 GCA_035525825.1 Candidatus Limnocylindria bacterium | reverse complement strand
CCGTGTAGACATCGCCGGCCCCGAGTTGGAGGCAGTTGGGATCGGGCGCCGCGGTGACGGGCGGCTCGGTCGCGGGCGGGTCCGACACGGGGACGGCTGTCGGCGGGGCGGACGCCTCGATCGATGGCACGACCACGAGCTGCTGCGGGGGCCGGCCCGCGATGGCGATCGCGGTTGCCGCCACGATCAGCGCCATCGCAACCACCGCGAAGACGAGTGCGGGATTGCGACCCGAGCGCCCCGACGCCGTTCGCCGCGCAGCGATGGAGCTCGCCACCTCCGCGCCAACACCGGCCCCGCCGGCCTGATGGGCCTCCCAATCGAGATATCGGGCGATCCGCCTCTCGAACGCGTCGTCCGGCTTCGGCGCCGAACCCATCCGGTCCTCGCTCATCGCTGCTCCTCCCCGAGCTCCGAGCGGAGTCGGTCCTTCGCCCGGCGGATCCGGGTCCTCACCGTTTCGATGGGGGCGTCGACGATCGACGCGGTCTCGGCGACGCTGTAGCCGGCGTGCAGGTGGAGCGCGATCACGGCGCGCTGGTCCGCCGGCAGCCGCCCGAACGCGGCCCGGAGCCCGGACCATTCCCGCAGCCCGGGGTCGGGACCGCCGCCTGGTTCGAGCCAGCCGACTTGCGAATCCAGGCTGAGAACGCGCCGCAGCAACGGCCGGCGGCCCATCCGGATCGCCTCGCGCACGACCACCCGATCGACCCAGGGTCGGAGCCGGGTTTCCTCTCGGAGGGTCGCCCGCTGGCGCCACGCCTGCTCGAGGCCTCGCTGGACCGCGTCCGCCGCGTCGGGCCCGTTCCGGCAGATCAGCCAGGCGAGGCGCAGTAGCCGGTCGTAGTTGTCGGCGACGAACGACTCCACCGCGCGATCGATCGGCGTCGATGACGCGCTCATGCGAGGGTCATCGCGGACGTCGGTCGCGGCGCTCGGCGTTGCCATCTCGAAGACATAGAACGAACGGCCATGCCATTCGGGTTCAGTCGCTCCGAAATGTTCGTCGCGCTACCGGTCGGCGGCGTCCAGGAACGCGATCGCGGCGGCCGCGAGCGCTGGTGATGTCGCGACGTCGTAGTGCGTCGCGCCCGGGATGATCGCGAGGGCGTGGCTGCCCGCGGCTCTCCCCTCCCCCATCCAGCCGCCATCGCGGAGCCCGCCCCCGAGGAGGTTGAACACCTCGACGTAGTGCGATGGCGGGGCCATGTCGGCGTCGCCGCAGGCGATCAGCGTGGGGACCTGGAGGCTCCGCACGACGTCCGCGAAGTCGAACTCGGTCGTCATCGACGCGCCGATCTTGTCCAGGAGCTGGGCAAAGCCCCCGGGGTTGGGCGCGACCCGCTGGTACAGGTTGAACATCGGCGTGCCGTCCAGCATCTCGGCGGTCGGCGCCCCGAGCTGCCGCTGCTGGGCCCGCATCTCCGGGTAGATCGCGTCGCTCCGGATGTGCGCGGACACGACGATGACCTTGCCGACCAGCTCGGGATGTCTCGCTGCCACGAAGAACGCGACGCCGCCGCCGAGCGAGTAGCCGAGCACGTCCGGCCGCTCCAGCCCCAGGTGCCCGATCAGCGCCGCGATGTCCCCGGCCATGAGCTGGACGTCGATCGGTCGATCGATGTCCGCGGTCCGCCCGTGGCCCTGGAGGTCGACGAGGATGCACCTGCGGCCCTCGCTCAGGGCCGGCAGGATCGCCGCGAAATCCCCGCCGGAGCCCAGGCCGCCGTGCAGCAGGATCAGCGTTCGGGTCGCGCTGGCGGGCCCGTGGACCTCGTAGTACAGGCGGATCCCGTTGACGTCGGCGCGCTCGCCGGTTCCGCGCTGCTCGTCGGTGAGGGTTGTCTCCATCAGCCGGCCGACTGGCTCCCCATCTCGTACGGCGTGGCGAGCTGGAAGTAGTTGTCGTCCGGATCGGCCAGGGTGGCGATGGAGTAGCCGGCCGCCTCTTCCATCTCGTAGGGCTCGCGGATGACGATCGCGCCGGCGGCCTTGAGCTTCTCGAACTCGCCCTTCACGTCCGGCGTCTCGAGGTTCCAGATGATCCGGCCGGGATGCGCACTCTTGCCGTGGACCTCGGAGTGCGGGCCGATCGAAACGAAGCCGGACCCGAACTGCCAGCCCGCGTAGCCGCCCTCGTTGAACCCGGGCTCCCCGAACAGCTTCGTGTAGTACTCGACGAGCACCTTCGGCTGCTCCGAGCCGATGAGGATGTTGTTGAAGTTCATGCCGGCCTCCTGTCGTGTCGTTCGCGACAAGGGTAGGCCGGGTTGCCGCCAACGCGGCACCTGCTCAGGGCAGCGGCTGGAACCGGAGCGATGAGAAGATCGACTGCACCTGGGAGTTGCCGTCCTGCGTCCCGCCTTCGATCGGGTAGATCACGGCCACCCCGAAGTTCCGCCCGTCGACGTCGACCACGAACATCGCGACCTTTGCGCCGGGCTGCATCTGCAGGGTGACCGGGACCGAGCCCTCGGGAGATCCCCACAACGCGAGGACGCCCTCGTCGCAGGACGTCACTTCCGTCGTGCGCCCTTGAAGCACGCGCGCACGAGGAGCTTTCGGAGCCACGCTTCGAACCTCTCGGGCTCCCGGAGCCCGGGAATGGACCGCCACGCTTCGATGTACGCGTCCTGGACCGCGTCTTGGGCGGCGTACTCGTCACGCAGGATCATTCGCGCAATCGCGGTCAGCCGGCCGATCGAGCGCGCCACGAGCTCGGAGAAGGCGTCGCGATCGCCTCCCTGGCCCGGACCACGAGATCCTGCACGGCTTCACCCACCGAGTGATCGCGGCGACCTGCCGCGCTGGGAATGATGTGGCACGCGCGAGCCGGAAAGTTCCGGATTCGGTGTCGCCGGAAAAGATGAAACCTTCCGGCCATTCGATTGCCGACGCCCAGCCGGATCGCGTCATCCGCCACATCCTCGCCGTGCTCGCCGCGGCGCGCGGCGGCTGAGGGCCGAGTCAGGGCGGCCCGCCGGCCGATTCCCTCAGCGGGCCGTGATCGGCACCGAGGCGGGCTGACGCTCCGTGGCGGCCTCGCGCTCCTGGGCGAGGATCGGGATCAGGGCCACCAGGATCGTCACGGAGTTGGCCCACACGATGGGCATCGCGAGGGCCATCGCGACCGGGATCGTCCATCGCCGGTCGGTGCGGGCGCCCCAGGCGATCAGGAGGACCGCGATCGGAAGGCGGACCGTCAACGGGATGTCCAGGTAGACGAGCTGCGGGTCGCGCGGGAACTCAGCCCGGAGGAGCATCGCGACCCAGCTGGCCCAGCCACCTTGATCGAGCACGAACGAGACGGCAACGACCGCGAGCGTCACCCCGAGCGCGATCATGAACGACCGCCACTCTCGGCGGACGAGGAACCACACGAGTCCCACGCCAGGCGTGATCTTGGTGAGCAGCGGCAGCGCCCAGAGCGCCGGCCAGCGGAGGCCCAGGAAGGCCACGGCCGCGAACGCGATGTCCAGCTGGCCCTGGACCAGCGTGATCAGGACGGGCGGCAGGAGCGCGACCAGCAGGGCGCGCCGCCCCGTGAGCGCGATCAGCAGCGCCGCCCCGATCGAGGTCCAGATGGCCGCGAAGACCGGCAGCGGCAGGAGCGTCAGCGGCCGGATCGCCTGCGCGAAGGCGGGCGAGTAGAGATAGGTGCCCGCCGGGCCCGCGTGCTGGTGGGCGTAGTCCACCCCGGCGCGCGTGATCCAGTAGGCGTGCAGGTCGAACGCCGGCTCGTTCCACGGGTACACGCCGAGGAGCCGGAACACGACCAGCGGGCCGATCAGGGCGATGAAGCCCGGAATGCCGATGTCGCGGAGCGGGCGTACGGCGCCCGTCCGCGGCTGGGACTCTGCCACGAGGGTTCCCAGGATGGGGGTGCGGGTCACCGCACCATCGAGCCGCGCGCCCCGGTCATTCCGGGTGCTCCGACGCGACCAGCAGGAATTGTTACGCGGTTGGCCGATCGGCGCCAGCCCGGCTCATGCGTGCCGACTGCGTTGGCGCGTCCGCCGTCAGCGCGACGCCCAGATCCCGAGGCGAGCGTCCTTCGCGCGCTGCTGTGCGTTCGCGAAGATGGCCGCGTAGCGATCGTCGGGACCGTAGACGCGCGCCCGCGCGAACCCGCCCTCCACGAGCAGGAGGTTCACCAGGACGAGCCCGCCCCTGCCGTCATCGACCCAGACATACCGGAGCAATCGGCCGTACTGGTCTCGCTCCGAGACATCCCGCTCAAGGACGACCTCACGGGCATCGACGAGCCGGACGACCTCGTCACGAGCCTCGTCGTACCCGGCTTCACCGCGCTCCGGCGCGTTGATGCCGACGAAGCGGACCCGCTCGGACTCGAAGCCGAAGTCGACGCGAACCGTGTCGCCGTCGGTCACGAAGGCAACGTGGCCACGCTCCGTGGGACCGATCGGTGTGGGGCGCGGCCCGGCCGTCGCGGTGGACGTCGTGGCGGCTCCCGGGTTCGCCGGTGCGAAGGTGCAACCGGTCAGCGCCAGCAGGGCCGCTGCGAAGGCGAGATTCGCGACGCGCCGCCGCATCGGCATCGGGTGGCTCACCACGTTCTTGATCCGGCGGCGCAGGGCGCGCCGCGAATCACTCCTGCGCTGGCGTTGAACCGCGCTCGCGCGCGGGGGCCGTCGAGTCCAGGGCGTCCATCGGCAGAATCAGGCGATCGACAGCGATCACTTGGGGGCCTGGAGCGGGACCGGGAGGCCCTGGCGGATCTCCAGGACGGTCCTGGTTCCGAGCTTGGCGTCCAGCTTGAGCGTCGCGGTCCGAACGGCACCGATCAGACGGCACGCGACGCCGGGCTCATTGACATGCCGATCCTCCGTGACGACCACGACCACGGCCAGCGCCGACTCGACGGCCAAGGCCTTGTAGTCCGCGCCGCAGGGCTCGTCCTTGCCCTGCGGCGCGCCGACGAAGCTGACCTCGAGCTCTTTCGAGTCCGCGGCGCCCGTCGCGCTCATGATCGAGACGCCGGCGGGCGGGTCCTCGGCATTCCAGGGCGGCGGGTCGACCGTCACTCGATCGTCGACCGCGATGCGGGTCACCCGCACATCGGAGCCCGCGATTGTGAACACCCACGTTGGCGCGTTCGCCGGGCCCTGGGAGGTCTCGACCAGCGTCGTGGCCAGCTTCGCCTCGGTCACGCGGAGCGGCTCGCAGTCGGAGCATTCGCTGTTGGCGGCCACGCCCTCGGCGACGAGGTCCGCCATCGCCGCGGCCGCGCTCAGGACGTCCACGCCCTGGCTGGAGCCGTCGACCCACTTCACCTCGCCGCGAGCAGGCGGGTCCGCGGGCAGGTCGATCATCGGCTCGACGAGCCCGGCCCCGAGCGCGCCCTTGTTGTTGTCGCCGACCCCCGGCTCCCAGTCGCCGATCTGCGAGGTCATGTCGCCGGTGAACGTGATCGCCGCGCCGCCACTGCGCTCGACGGCGGCCGCCCAGCGCTCGAGTGCCTCCTTGGCCTGCCGCTCGATCGGGTCTGACGAGACCTTTTCCGTCGCGACGGGGATGCCGCCGGAGCCGCCCGGCGCCGAGACGATCGTGCTGCAGGCCGCGAGCAGCGTCGAGGCGACGACCGCGGCGGCGAGGGCGGCGAGCGCGCGGACCCGGGTCATGTCGCGGGCCATCATCGCACCCCGATCAGTCCGTCGCGGCGCCCCATACGCCGGCCCGGATCATCCGGGCGACGACGAAGAACCACAGCAGCGTGAGGATCGCGACGAGCAGGCTCGCAAGGACCCACGGTGCGGGCGCGAGCCAACGCGCCAGCTAGGCGGAAGTCGCCCCCTCGGTCTCCCGGCGGGCGGCCCCCGGCGCGTCGGTCCTCGGCAGGAACAGGACAATGATCGCGGCGAGCGCGGCTGCCCCGATGCTGACCCAGAACGTCGACGCGATGGCGATCGCGAAGGCCTCGTGGATCGACGTGACGATCGCCGGGACGAACGGCTCGACGAGCGCCCGGAACGCCTCCGGGATCTGGGCCAGGATCGTCGCGCCGAGATCGCCGGTCCCGGTGAGGCTCAGCGCGCTGCCGCCGCCGGACTGGCCGGCCGCGGTGAACTGGTCGATCATCTGCTGCGGCAGGCCGTTGGCGGACAGCCGGCCCGGAATCTCCTTCGTCAGCGAGTCGGCGAGGATCGTGCCCGCGATCGTGAGCCCGATCGTGCCGCCGATCTGCTGGAAGAACGTCAGGCTCGCGCTCGCGCTGCCGACCTGGCGAGGCTCCACGGTGTTCTGGACGAGCGCCGCGAAGAGCGCGAACGACGGCCCGACGCCGAGGCCCGCGACGATCATCCAGATCCACAGGACCGGGAGGTCCGTGTTGGCCCGCAGGTTGGTCATGAGGAAGAGGCCGATGGCCAGCAACGCCATCGCGCCGAAGATGAGCGGCTTGTAGCGGCCGGTCCGGGACGCGATCTGGCCCGAGACGGTCGCGCCGACGATCAGCGCGCCGACGAGCGGCAGCAGGTTCAGGCCGGATTCGGTGGCGCCCATGCCCTTGACGACCTGGAAGAACTGCGGCAGGAACACGATCGCGCCGAAGAACCCGAACGAGGCCAGGAACATCGAGGCGACCGAGATCGAGACCGTCCGGCTTCGGAAGAGCTTGGGCTGGATGATCGGATCGGCCGCCCGCATCTCCCACCACAGGAAGATGACCGCGACCACGAGCCCGACGAGGATCAGCCCGCCGACGATCGGGTCCGTCCAGTCGCCGTCGCGCTTGTTGCTCAGGCCGAGCAGGATCGGGACCAGCGCGGCGGTGAACAGCCCCGCGCCGACGTAGTCGATGTTGCGGCCGCTCTCGGGGTTCTTGATCGGCGGCAGGAGCCTCCAGCAGACGAACAGCGAGATCAGGCCCAGGGGCACGTTGAGGAAGAAGATCCAGGGCCAACCGAACGTGTCGGTGACGAAGCCGCCGAGCAGCGGCCCGAGGACCGACGAGAGCCCGAACACGGCGCCGAACAGGGCGCCGTACTTGGCCCGCTCCTCCGGCGGATAGAGGTCGGCGATGATCGCGAAGGCGATCGGAAAGACCGCGCCGCCGCCGAGGCCCTGGAGGCCGCGGGCGAGGATGAACTGCCACATCTCCTGGCACAGCCCGGCGAACACCGACGCGGCCAGGAAGAGGCTCACGGCCCAGATGAAGATCGGGCGCCGGCCGTAGAGGTCGGAGAGCTTGCCGTAGATGGGCCCCGAGATCGTCGAGGTCAGCAGGTAGATCGTGAACGCCCACGTATAGAGCGAGGCGCCGTTGAGCTCCGTGCTGATCTTGGGGAGCGCCGTGCCGACGACGGTCTGGTCGAGGGCGAAGAGGAAGAGCGACAGCAGGACCGCGAGCAGGATCTCGGTCTTCTGGCGCTGGCTCAGGTTCCAGCTGTGGCCGGCGTCAGCGGGCGCGTGGCTCATGGATGGGCGCTCCTTGGGCGACTCGCTGCTGGGGCAGTTTTCGGCGCGGCGGCCGACAGTATGACGCGCCCGAGTCAACGCCGGGAAGCGGGCTGCGCCATCCCGTATCATCCGCGCCGATGTCGTTCCTGTTGGCCGCGCGATCCCAGCAGGAGCCGTACCCCTCGAGGGACGGCTCGGCCTGACGCGCGCCCGAACGGGGCTCGACGCACCAACCACCGCCCTCGGCGAACGTGCTGAGGGCGTCGTGATTCCACCCATCGCGAACCGACCCCGCGGCGAGCTCGACCGAGGGCCATCTCGGAAGATCGAAGGAGATCGAAGGTGGACTCGCTCCCGCTCCCGCTGAAGGGATTGATCCTCGGCTTCACGATCGCGACGGCGGTCGGGCCGATCACCCTCCTGGTCATCCGCCGAACCCTGGGCCACGGGACCCGCTACGGGTTCGTCTCGGGGCTCGGCGTCGCTACGGCCGATGCCACGTACGGCGGGGTCGCCGCGTTCGGGCTGACCGCCCTGACGTCGCTGCTCGTCTCGGCGCATGTCCTGCTGGGCATCGTCGGCGGGCTCGTCATCGTGCTGATGGGCTACCGCACCATCGTCTCGAGGCCGGCGGAGGTGGCAACCGACGAGGCGCGGCCGGGCCTGGTGCCGGCGTTCGCTTCGATCTACGGCCTGACGATGACCAACCCGCTGACGATCGTGCTCTACGCGGGCGTGTTTGCCGGGATCGGGCTCGCGGCCGGCGCGTCGTTCGTGGACGCCGCCGTGCTGACGCTGGCCGTCTGGGCCGGCTCCGCGCTGTGGTGGCTGATGTTGACGCCGATCGTGGGCTGGGCGCGGGAACGGGTGTCCGCCCGGGCCCTGCTCTGGGTCAACCGGATCTCCGGCCTGGCCCTCGTGGCGTTCGGGGTGGCCGCGATCGTCTCGGTTCTGTCGTAGGGCCTGTCACCAACCGCGGACCACGGTGCTCTTCAGGCATGAGCATCAAGCGAGGTTCGATCACCGCGATCGCGAGCGCGGCCCTCCTCGCGGCGTGCTCTGCGTCGGGCACAGGTTCGGTGCCTCCTGCGCCGAGCCTGGCCTCGACGGCTCTGCCCTCGGTGGCGACCGCCACACCATCGCCAACCGAGGGCGCCCATTTCACGTTCGATCAGGACCCCGTGGTGTCCACGGACACGGCCGGCCTGACGGACCTCTACATCAATCCGGGCGCGGTGGTCGAGGCGGACGGCGTCCTCCACATGTTCCCCAACTCGTTCAGCAAGTGGCCCGGGAACATCCGCACGCCCCACCTCACCTCCAGCGACGCCGGGGCGACCTGGACGCTGGACGAGGACGCCGACCTCATCTCGTCCGACGAGACACCCCTCGGCAAGCCCGGCATCGACATGGGCGATGGCTACGTCGAGGCGGATGGCACCTGGGTCCTCTACTTCAACACCGTCGAGAACGGCGCGGCATGGGACATCGGGCGGGCGACCGCGCCGGGGCCCTCAGGACCGTGGACGATCGATGAGGCGCCAGTGCTCACGCCTGGGCCGGCTGGCGCATTCGATCACGGCGGCGTCCAGTGGCCGACGCTCGTCCCGGTCAACGGCAGCTGGGTCATGTACTACGCCGGCTTCGACCAGGCCCAGAGCGGCACGGGCTCGATCGGGATGGCCACGCTCGGCGCCGACGGTACGTGGACGAAGCGCGCGGAGCCGGTGCTGGTCGCGTCGGAGAAGTGGGAGACCAAGTCCATCGACCGGCCGCGCGTCGTGGAGACCCCGGACGGGTTCGTGATGCTCTACGCCGGACGCGACCTGATCCGGCGCGGCCTCGCGACCTCCACGGATGGGATCACCTGGACGAAGCTGCCGGGCCCGCAGATCGCCCAGGACGACTTCCCGGTGAAGAAGCGGTCGTGGGACTCGGCGCTCGTCTACGGCAACAACCAGCTCGTGTACTTCCTCGAGATCGGGTTCGAGACGACTGCCGTCTACCGCGCGTTGCTCGACTGGCCGTCCTGAGCGACGCTCGAGCGACTAGCGCTCGCGGCCTGGGCGGCTCATCGCCGCGCCGTCCTTTGTCGGACCCTCGCGCTCGCCCTCGCCCTTGAGCTGGCGCATCAGGTCCATCGTGTCGAAGGCGTGCCAATGCTCCACGAGCTGGCCGTCGCGGATCCGGAAGATGTGGATTTCGTCGATCGAGTAGCTGTTGCCCGTGCCTTCGAGGCCCATGAACTTGCCGGTATGGCGGGCCGTCGTGGTCAGGCGGGCGACGACGCGGTCACCCTCGGCGATCAGGTCGTGGATCTCGAACTGCGGATCGGAGAGGCCGCTGCCGGCACGGCGCATGCCCTCGCGAAGGCCCTCGCGGCCGGGCGGCATCGGGCCGAAGGTGTGGGGCACGAAGTCGGTCGAGACGAGCTCGTCGATCGCGCGGTCCTCCTGGCGGACGAAGATCCGTTCGATCAGCTGCCGCGCGATCTCCTTGTTGGCCTCGAGCGGGTTGGTGAAGTCGACGTGGGCGCGTTCCTGGATCGTCATGGCTCCACCCTGCCGGTTCCGACGTGCGCTCGGCACAACCCGCCTCGACCACCGGGGTTGCAGGAAGGCCCCAGATGGCCGTCGCCCGAACGGCTAGCCTCGGCCCCATGCACACCCCGACCGGCCGAACGGCCCGAATCGACATCGTCCTGCCCGGCTCCCTCACCTCCACCGGCGGCGGTGTCGCGAGCTCCTGCACGCTCGTGCGCGACGGCGACCGGGTGATCGTGGTGGATCCCGGGATGGCCACGGGCGCGCGTGCGCTCCTCGATCCACTTGCCGGCTTCGGGGTCCAGCCGGAGGACGTCACCGAGGTGGTCCTGAGCCACCACCACCCGGATCACTCGATGTACGCCGGCCTCTTCCCGAACGCGGCGGTGCACGACCACTGGGCGATCTACCGCGGCACCGACTGGGAGGACTCGGAATGCGACGGCCGCGTCCTCGCGCCCTCGGTCGTGCTGGCTCGGACGCCGGGGCACACGGCTGAGGACCTCGCCACCGTTATCGGGACCGCCGACGGGATCGTCGTCTGCACCCATTCGTGGTTCAACTCGGAGACCACCGTCGACGACGAGTCGCCCGAAGACGCGGCGGCCCTGCACACGGCACGGCGCGAGATTCTCGAGGTCGCGGACCTGATCATCCCGGGCCACGGCCCGGCCTTCACGCCCTCGGAGTCGACGCCCCGCTAGCTCCCGCCCCTCAGCTGTCGAAGGGCGCCGCGGCAATCGCCTCGAGCTTCCCGGATCGGACCATCTCGCCCACGCGGCACCACGGCTTGCGGCCGGCCTGGTCCACGAAGGCGGCGGCGAAGTCCCGCTTGAACGTCAGCCGCGGGTAGGCGGCGAGCACGGCCGGGATCGAGGCGGCGCGGACGTCCTCGATCCGATAGCCGGTGACGTCCGTGCCCGTCGACGCCTCGAGGAGCACGTCCTCGGCGGTCGCCGTCGGCGGGAGGGTCGCGGCCATGTGGAGCTCCACGACGTCGTAGATCGCCCTGGCGCGGTCAGGCGGCTGGCCGTGGTCCAGCGCGAATCGCTCGGCGGCGATGGCGCCGTCGGTCTCGAAGCAGCCGCCGAGGTCGTACTCCGGCACCAGCCCGATGTCGTGCAGGGCCGCGCTGACGTACAGGATCTCCGCGTCGAACTCGCGCCCGTCGTAGAGCGCGAGCTCCACCGCCCAGGCGTACGCCCGGATCGAATGGTTGACGAGGTACGGGGCCTCGACGTCGTCGATCAGCTCGCGCGCCTGCCGCGCCATCGCCGAATCCGGCACGGGCATCCCGAGCGCGACGAGAGCGGGCTCGAAGCGGGGGCTCACCAGCGGCGACGCTAGCAGCCCTCGCCGGGCTGCAGCGCCTCGATCGCCAGGGCCTCGAAGCGGGCCGTGATGTCCGGCGCGCCATCGGTGTAGATGTTCGGGCCGACGCTCAGGGTCTCGGCGAGATCCTCCCGCTCGAACGTCGATTGGAGGGTCCAGTCCCCAGAGGATCCGGCCGCCCGCCACCACAGCGTGAACACCCGTCCGCTGCGGCACAGCCGGAGGTCCGCGGCGCCGTTCGTGATCGGGCCGCGCTGGACCCAGATCGAGTGACCGGCCGTGGTGGTCTTCGTCTCCACGCCGGTCGACTGCCCGATGCTGCCGATGACGATGAAGACGTAGTTCTCGATCGGCCCGGTCGCGTGGGCCATCAGGCCCGCGAGCTGGATGGAGCCGTCGCCGCCGGGCGGGGTGTCCGCGTCGCTCCTCTTCGAGGTGCGGACCGTGGCGGTCGCGCGGAAGTCGCCCGTCACGTCCTTGCCGAACAGCACGCCGCGCTCCGTGTTGAACCACAGCCTGGAGCCGATGAGCTCCATCGTGAGTGCGGGCTCCTCGCCATCGGCGGCCGGGGCGTCCAGGGAGATCCTCACGGCCTGCGGGTTGATCGTCTCCCAGTCCTCGAAGCCCGGGACGGCCGTGCGGCCGACGGTCGCCTCGGGCGCGTCGCTGCCTGATGCGGAGGCGACGGGCGACGCGTCGAGGGTGAGGCCGGGCGTCGGCTCGGGGCCGGTCGTCTGGCAGGCGCCCGCGAGGAGCGCCACGGAGGCGAGAATCGCGATGGATCTGGCAGACCGGCGCATCGGGGATCGAACCGTAGCATCGGCCGCGCCCGGCCTACTCCCCGATCGTGACCGACTCGAGGCCCGGCTCCGCCGCCGCCAGCGTTTCGTCCCAGCGCGCGACCGATCCGCCGATCATGATCGCGAGCAAGCTCCCGGCGACCTCCCGCGCCTCGAGGCCGCTAGGCGTCGCTGGCGTCGAACCACTGCTCGCCGTGGCCAGCGCGACCACGAGCGCCAGCCGACCACGAGCGCCAGCGCGACGAGCGGCGCCCGCGGCGGTGCGGCCCTCGCTCCGCGAGCCGGATTCGGCCTCACGCTCTGACCAAACCGATGAGTCGCGGGCCCTTGGCCGCATGCCAGCAGGGATTCAGCGGCTCCTGAGAAATCCGGCCAGCGGATCGCGCGAGATCTTGAGGCTGAGGCCACTCGATGCCGCGGCGCGAAACGACTCGAGGACGACGTCGGTCGCCGGCCCGTAGATCTCGAATCCGATCGGATCGATGAGCTCGTACGCCAACCGCGATCGATCGTCCGAACCTTCGAGGTGCCGATCGAAGGATTCGGCGTCCGCGAAGAGATGGACGATCGACAGCGATGTCCCGTCTTCACCGAGGTACGGGAGGAAGGCCAGGGTACGGGGCTTGGCTGCCTCGATCCCGGGTGCGCCTGCGGCCAGGAACTGCCGGACCGCCTCGAGCTTGCCGGGCTTCACCCGGTTGTGGCTGATGAACACGATCGCGTCGGTCATCGTCTCCTCCGCCTTCTTGGAACACGCCGCTCGCGCCCCCGTCGCGGTGGTTGCCATACTGCTCCAGATGAACATCCACGCCCTCATGCTCGCCGACAGCGCCCAGGCGGTCGACGGCAAGCTCTACATCCTCGGTGGCGCTTGGAACGTGCTGCGCTTCCCGGAGTTCCCGGCCCAGCTGATCGTCGGCATCGCCGTGGCGATCGACGTGGACTGGAACGAGACGAACCGGCGGCACCACCTCGACGTCCACTTCGAGGACGCCGACGGCAACACGATGGACCCCACCATCGGCGCTGATTTCGAGGCGGGCCGCCCGCCCGGAGCCGTCGCCGGAGTCGACCTGCGGATCGTCTTCGCGGTCAACGGCCCATTGCAGATTCCCACTCCCGGGTCGTACGCCGCGGTGGCGTCCATCGGGGGCGAGGAGCTCGCCCGGGCCCGGTTCCAGGCGATCCAGGCCAACCGCTCCAACTAGCTCCGGCTCAACGCCCCGGCGCGAAGGCCGCCGGCATCGGGCCGCACCGGAGTTCCCCCGCGGCCGCCTGCTGCAGTCTTCAATGGTCCGCAATGGTCCGATGGGGTCAGGGGTCCACTGGAACCATCGAGCCATGGCTCGATGGTGGCGCCCAAGGCACATTCAGGACGTGCTGGCTCACCCTGCCCGTCGCGCGTCCCGCCCGATCGCCGCGCTCGTCGTCGCCCTCACCACGGCGACGCTCCTGCTCGCCCTCGGCGCGACGACCACGCTCGCGGCCACGACCGTGACGCCCAAGTGCGACGCGACCAACCTCCGCACCGGCGCGGGCACGACGTACACGAAGAAAGCGAGCGTCAACGAGGGCGCCAAGCTGACCGTGGTCGCGACGGTCACCGGTGGCAGCTACTCGGCAACCTGCGGGACGGCGCTGTCCGGCTCGAGCTGGCACCGGATCAGCGCCATCAACGGCAAGACCGTGTCCTCGCAGTACGGCGTGACCTACCTCTATGGCGCCAGCAAGCTCTTCAAGACGGTCACCACGGCGACGCCGAGCCCCACCGCCGCGCCGGCCACCGCAGCCCCGACGCCCCCGACCGCAGCCCCGACCCTCGCTCCCTCGGCCGCCCCGACCGCGGCGCCCACGTCGCTGCCGTCCGCCTCCCCGATCGTCACGCCGGCTCCGACGACGGCATCAACCGCCGCTCCGACGGCCACGCCGGCGCCAACCGCGACTTCGGGCCCGGTCAAGCTGCCGTCGAGCATCGCCTTCTACGGACGCGGCTACGGCCACGGTGTGGGGCTGTCGCAGTACGGCGCGTACGGGCGCGCCCTGGACGGCCAGACCGCGGCCATGATCGTCGGCGCCTACTTCAAGGGCACCACCCTCGGCACGATGTCGAATAGCCAGATCCGGGTCCTGGTGCTCCAGGCGTTCAAGGCCACCTCTGCAACGCCGGTCCAGGTCTACGGCCGCGGCGGGACGTTCACGATCGATGGCATCGACAAGACCTTCCCCATGGACGCCGGCGTCCGGTTCCTCCCCGCCTCGGTCACGACCACCACCACGACGTGGAAGGTCCAGGTGAACGCCACCGACGGCACGAGCCTCCACAGCGGAACGACCTCGAACAGCATCCGCATCCGCCCGGGCACCGGCGCCACCCTCCAGGTCTGGTCCAAGCCGTCCGCCTACGACCGGTTCCGCGGCGTGATCCGCCTCGTCGGCAAGACCGATGGCACCTCCACGGTCAACGTCGTCAACGAGCTGCCGATCGAGTCCTACCTCAAGGGCGTCGTGCCCTCCGAGGTCTCCTCGACCTGGCCGGCCGAGGCGGTTCGAGCCCAGGCGATCGCAGCTCGCTCGTACGCGGCCTATCGGCTCCACCCGGACACCGGCTCGTACGACGTCTACGACGACACCCGATCGCAGGTCTACCACGGCTACCTCGGCGAGAAGACCGGCAGCAACAACGCGATCACCGCGACGGCGAGCAAGGTCGTTCGCACGAGCACCGGCGGCATCGCGAACACGATGTTCAGCTCGGCCGCTGGCGGCTGGACGGAGAACAACGAGAACGTCTTCGTCTCCTCGACCGGAGCCAAAGTCGCGGGCGTCTACTCGTACCTCCGCGGCATCTCGGATCGGCGCGCGGACGGGACCTCCTACGACGAGGCCTCGCCGTACGACACCTGGAAGACCAGGACGTACACGCTCGCGCAGATCCAGTCGTGGTTCGCGGCGGACTCGCGGTCCAACGTGGGCACGCTCGTCTCGCTGGACCTCCGGAACCGGGGTGTCTCGGGCCGGCTGATCCGGGTGACGCTGATCGGGGCCAACGGCACCATCAAGTACGTCTCCGGCGACGTCTTCCGCTCGATCTTCAACGCCCACCGCGCGTCCGCCGACCCGATGATGCGGAGCTCCCTCTTCGACCTCGCGCCAATCCCCTGAGGGCCTTGCGCCGACCGGTCGGCGCTCGCACGCTCCCCCAGCACGGCGTGGGTAGGTTCGCGGGTGGGACAATCCCCGGACCAACGTGACCGAGGAGAGCTCCTGTGGCCATCGCCGCCCTGCCCCGCTTCCGTACCCAGGCCTTCATTGATGGCCGGTTCGTCGACGCCACCACCGGCGAGACGTTCGCCACGGAGAACCCCGCGACCGGTGAGGTCCTCGCCCACGTCCAGGCCGGCGGCTCGGACGACATCGATCTCGCGGTCGCGGCCGCCCGCCGATCGTTCGACGACGGGCGGTGGTCGAGGATGGCGCCGGCGGATCGGAAGGCGCTGCTCCTGCACTTCGCCGACCGGATCGAGGCGAACGCCGAGGAGCTCGCCACCCTCGATGCCCTGGAGGCCGGGAAGCCCATCACCGACGCCCGCGACGTCGACGTCCCCGAGACGATCAAGACGCTCCGCTGGTACGCGGAGGCCATCGACAAGATCTTCGATGCGGTCGCGCCGACCGGCCCGGACGCGCTTGGGCTGATCGTCCGGGAGCCGATCGGCGTGGTCGGCGCCGTCGTCCCGTGGAACTTCCCGATCCTGATGGCGATGTGGAAGATCGGGCCGGCGCTCGCGGCCGGGAACACGATGGTCGTGAAGCCGTCGCGGCTGTCCTCGCTCTCCGCGATCCGCCTCGCCGAGCTCGGTGCCGAGGCCGGCCTCCCCGACGGCGTGCTGAACGTCGTACCAGGTCCAGGCGGCGCCGCGGGTGCGGCGCTGGGGCGCCACATGGACGTCGACAAGGTGACGTTCACGGGCTCCACCGAGGTCGGGCGACTGTTCCTCCAGTACTCCGCCGAGTCGAACCTCAAGGAGGTGACGCTCGAGTGCGGTGGGAAGTCGCCCGCGCTGGTCCTTGGCTCGGCCCCGGACATGGACCTCGTCGCCGAGCAGGTGCTGTTCGGGGCGCTGATGAACATGGGCGAGAACTGCTCGCAGGGCTCGCGCCTGATCGTCCACCGATCGGTCCAGGAGGAGCTCGTCGAGCGGCTCGCAAACGGGCTGGCCGCGTGGCCGGTCGGCGACCCGATGGACGCCGCGACCCGCATCGGCCCGATGATCGAGCGGCCCCACCTCGACAAGGTCCTCGGCTACATCGATCGAGGTCGGGCCGAGGGCGCTCGCGTGGCCGCCGGCGGCGAGCGCGTGCTCGAGAGCTCGGGTGGCTACTTCGTCGCCCCGACGATCTTCGACGGCGTCACCAACGACATGACGATTGCCCGGGAGGAGATCTTCGGGCCGGTCCTCTCGACGATCCCGTTCGACTCGGAGGAAGAGGGCGTCCGGCTCGCCAACGAGACCGCGTACGGCCTCGCGGCGGCTGTGTACACGAAGGACCTCGACGCCGCGTTCCGCGTCGCTCGCGCGCTTCGTGCCGGCACCGTGGGGGTGAACGCCTACTCCGAGGGCGACATCACGACGCCCTTCGGCGGCTATAAGCAATCCGGCTTCGGCGGCCGCGACAAGGGCCTGGAGGCCCTCGAGCAGTACACGGAGAAGAAGACGATCTGGGTCGCGCTCCAGCGCTGACCCTCAGCCGCCGTGGGCGGCGTCGTGGGCACGAAAAAGCGCCGAGCCGGGATCACCGGGCTCGGCGCTTTGCTGTTCCGGGGTGGTCAGGAGGCCCGGTACAGGAGCCAGGCGTCGCGCATGCGCTGGACCTGGTCCGGGGTGAACTCCGTGTAGCAGTCGTCGTAGGAGTAATCCATGTAGTTCTTGATCGGGTCGAGGCCAGGCGCGGGGCAGGTGTCCTTGCCGACCGGGCAGCCGCTCGTCGGGGTCTTCTCCGCCGGGGTATCGGCGATGAAGTCGCCCTCCTTGTTGCAGCCGTTGTAGAAGGTGTGCTCCAGGTTGAGCCAGTGGCCGGTCTCGTGGGTGAGCGTCTCGCCCTCGTCGTAGCGATCCACGTAGTCGAGCGAGACGTGAACCATCGACCGCCAGTTCAGGACGATCCCGTCGAGGTCGGCCTGGTTCGTCTCGGTGATGTCCGGGAGGTAGGCCCAGCCGAGGTAGCCGCCGCCGCTGGTCGAGTAGACGTTGAGGGCGTTGTCGCCACCCTGCTTGAGGGCCTGCTTCATCTCGTGCTCCGCCCCGCCCGAAGCGGTGGCGTACCACTTCGCGTTGTCCGTGCGGGTGATCCCGGCGAGCGTGAAGCCGAAGCCGCTGTCCGCGCCGCCCTCGCCGCCACCGAACGTCACGTTCAGCACCCGGATCTGGGCCGCGACATCGCGATCGGACACGCTGCCGACGGTCCCGTCCGTGATGATGTGGAAGTAGACCGGGACGGTCGCGCTGAAGTCAGCCGGGGCCTTGCCCAGGGCCGATGCCGGCATCGGGTCGGCGACCTGGCCGGTGTCCTTCTCGCGGATCACGCCCTTGCTGTCGGCGATTCCGCCGCGGGCGGTGATCCCCGACTCGCCCGGGGCGCAGCCCGCGGCCGACAGGGCCGCGCCGCTCCCGACGGATCGAGCGACCGCCGGCGAGACGGTCAGCCCGAGCAGCAACGCCACCGCCGCGATCAGCGTGGTGGCCCCACGAAGCTTCGTCATGCCTGATTCCTCCAGTCGAGCCGACCGATCCCTCGACGGCCGGCCCGTGACGTTGATGTGCCCGACTCCCGGCGATCCCAGGTTTGGCGCCGCACCCTCCGCACCGGAAGCTCGGCACCAAGGAGGCGGTGGAAGCGGCGAGGCTGTTGGTCGCTCCCTCGACGCGGTCCCACTCGTTGCTCTCGACTCCGGGCGTTCCGGGCCGATCCTTCGCCGCCCGTGACGCCGCGAATGTACTCCTTCGTCGCCGATTTCTGTCCCTCGACACCCAGTGACCGTGGTGCGTCCGGGCGCCGGCCGCTGTGGCGCGGGGCGGCTGCGTGGCACGGCTGCGTGACACGGCTGCGTGGCACGGCTGCGTGGCACGGCTGCGTGCTGCGGCTGCGTGGCACGTTGCGGGGAGCGGCGACGGCGTTGTCGGGCGGGATGCCGGGCGCCTCGATGCAGGCTGCTGGGCGCGACGCTGCGTGGCGCCCCGATGCAGACTGCCCGGCGCGGCGCCGCGCTGCCGCGCTCCCGGGCGCGGGGCATGGCTGGTGTCAGGCCAGCAGTGTCAGGCACGCCCCCTGCGCGTGATATCGCGAGCCAGGCGGCACTGTCACCTCAGGTACGCACCGGGCGCGTGGTATCCACGAGAACCTCGATTGATCGGTTGCGCTGCGAAGTAGCCCACGCTCATGGATCCGGGGAGATCCGCTCCCACCATCGTTGGGCGGCGCTCAACGGTGGATAGGACGCGCCTGGCGCGTACGTGGCCGGGCGGCGCTCAACGGTGGATAGGAGGCGCCTGGCGCGTACGCGCCTGGCGCGTCCGTGGCCGGCGCGCGCGGTAGCTGGCGCGCGCGGTGGTCTCCACGAGCATCCTCGGTGGATCGAGGGGCTCGTTCGATCGTGGCCCCCGGCGAGCGGCGGCGGCCAGCACCTGCATGGCGCAGGCTGGCTGGACGGCCCGTCGCGGCGTTTCGGACCGGGGCGGGGCACACTGATGGCGCGCTCTCGCGCTCGCCAGCCCGGAGGCCAGATGACGAACCTCATGAACCTCGCCGACTTCCCGCTCCTGGAGATCTGGGGCGACACCGTCAAGGCCCGGCGGGTGGAGGGCGAGCGGATCACGCTCGCGATCGTCGAGCTGGCGCCCAACGCGGTGGTCCCGGAGCACCGTCACGCCAACGAACAGCTCGGCATGGTCATCACCGGAGAGATGCACTTCACCGTCGATGGTGAATCGCAGACGCTGGGTCCCGGTGGCACCTGGCGCATCACCGGCGACAAGCCGCACGACGTCGTGGCTGGTCCTGAGGGCGCCGTCGTGATCGACGTCTTCAGCCCGATCCGTGACGACTGGAACGATCGAGCAGTCGCGCCCGGCAATCCCGCGCCGAGGTGGCCGAAGGCGTGAGCCTCTACCGGCTCCGGCGGAACCTGCCCGAGCTCGACGGCCCCACCGTGGTCGTCGCGCTGGATGGCTGGGTGGATGCCGGCAGCGCCGCGACCCAGGCCGCGGCCACGCTGGCCGAGGGCAGCCGCGTGATCGCGTCGTTCGATGCGGACGCGATCTTCGACTACCGAGCTCGCCGGCCGACGCTCGAGATCGCCCACGGCCGGCCCCGAAGCCTCGAATGGCCCGAGCTGAACCTTCGCCATACGACCGTTGGCGGGCGCGACGTGCTGATCCTCACCGGCGCGGAGCCGGACTATCGCTGGCATGAGCTCTCGTCGGACGTGGTGGAGCTGGCCAGGCGACTGAACGTCGGGGAGTGGATCAGCCTCGGCGCGATCCCGGCCGCCGTCCCCCACACCCGCCCCGTCCCCATCCTCGGCACCGAGTCGAAAGCCGGGACGCTCAAGGGCGGCGTGCTGCCCGGGCCGGACGGGGTCCTCCGGGTGCCATCCGCGGCGATCAGCGTGTTCGACATCGCGGTCTCGAAGGCCGGCATCCCCGCGGTCGGGTACTTCGCCCAGATCCCCCACTACGTCTCGGGCGAGTACCCCCAAGCATCGATCGACCTGCTTCGGGCCGTCGGGCGGCACCTGGTCGTCGAGCTCGATGTCGGCCGGCTGCCCGAGGAGGCCCGCCTGATGCGGGTTCGACTGGACGCCGCCGCGGCGCGCGAGGACAGCACCAAGACCTACGTTGAGCGGCTGGAAACGCTGGTCGACGAGGCCCGGCTGCCGTCGGGCGACGACCTCATCAGCGAGATCGAGCGATTCCTCCGCGAGGGCGGCAACCAGGGCAACAGCGGGAGACCGAATTGAGCGACGGAATACCGCCGATGATCACGGTGCTCGGACGGGATACGTGCGAGGACACGACGCGATCGCGGCACTACCTGGACCAGCGCGGCATCGAGTACGACTACCGGCGCGTCGACCGCGAGCCGGACGCCGACGTCTGGATCCGGAGCCTCAACGACGACACCTGGGTCACGCCGACGATCCTCCTCGGTGACCCGAAGGCGCCGAGCCAGGTGCTGCGCGAGCCGTCCGACGAGGAGCTCGAGGCCGCCCTCGCGGGATAGCCCATCGGGGTTGCTCCAGCCTGTGCGCCGAGCACACTGATGAAGGGCCAGATTTGCTCATTGGGTGAGCATTTCGCGGCCAACCTCGCCGGGAGGGGCCGGCGACAGCGGCAGCCGCGACGGGAAACGTCGGGGGTTGAGGGCCCGGATCAGGCGCCCAGGAGCCGAAGGGCGGCCTGAATGGCGGCGAGCTTCGGGGCGAACTCGGTACGGATGGCGTTCACGTCGTCGCGATCGACGTCCAACTCTCGGGCGATCTGCTGGAGCGTCGCGGATTCCTGCGCCGTGATGGTGTCGTCCGCGGCGCCGACGAGGTAGCAGCAGCGCAGCAGCGCGATTCGTTCGTCGGCGGTCGAGAGGTCGCGGAACTGGCGGGTCACGAGGTAGTCCTCGGTCGCCGCGGACAGGAGCGACTGGTGCCGCGCGATCTGCGCAACGAGGACGGCCTGGGACTCGGGCAGGCCGCCGTGCTCCCCCACCAGCCCCTCGATCGCCCGTGATTCGACGTCGCTGATGTGCATGTCCGCCGCCGCGGCGCGAGTGAGGATGTAGGAGAAGGCCGCCAGGAACCTCGCCCGATCGATCGGCAGGGCCTCGAGCTCGCCGGCGATCCGGCGGACCGTCTCGGTGTCGTCCTTCTCGAGGCCCGGACCCGGGCCACCGCCGGGCAGGAAGCGCTTGATGACCATGGGTCGAGTATGTCCGCTCAGGGCCGATCGGGGAGCAGGTCCGTCCGGATGAGGTCGTCGACGGTCACCGGGTTCGGGACGAGCCGGAGCTCGGTGAGGTAGGCGAGCGACGCTTCCCAGCCCGCCCGATCGATCAGCCCGAACGGGCCGCTGCTCGACGTGCCGGGCCTCGACCACGTCTTGATCGTGGCCGCCAGGATCGCCGCCTGGCCGACCTCATCGCTCGCGAGCTCGGGCACGGTCTCGAAGGCGGCCTTGAGGCCAACACTCGGATCGGCAGAGATCTCGGACATCGCCTGGATGGTTGCGGCCACGAACGCCCGGACGGCAGCGGCCTTGGTGTCGAGCGTGGACACGCCCGAGATGAGGCCCGGCCCGGGGAGCGCCACGACGTCGTCCACGTGGAGGACCGTTGCCGGCCCGCTGTTCAGCTCGAGCACGACCGGCTCGTTGTTCGCGAAGCCCGTGGCGGCATCCACGGCGCCCTGCTGGACGGCGACGCCCTGGCCGAAGTCGGGGTACTCGACGACCGTCAGGTCGTCCGGAGTCAGGTTCGCGGACTTCAGGAGGGCCTGGAGCATGATCCACGACGAGCCGTACTTGCCGGGGATGCCAAGGCGCTTGCCCTTGAGATCGGCGGCCGTCGCGATGGCGCTCGAGGCCTTCGAGAAGACGATCGAGGGATAGGTCCCGTAGATCGTGGCGATGTAGCGGATCGGGATGCCCTGGCTGACGGCCGGGATCACGCTGGTGCCGTCGGCGACGCCGACGTCGATGGAGCCCTGCCCGACGAGGGTCACGAGGTCCGGGTCGATCTTGTTCTCGAACGTGACCTCGAGGCCCGCGCCGCGGTAGTAACCCGCGTTCTGCGCCAGGTAGAAGGGCGCGAACTGGACGCTTGGGATGTAGCCGAGCCCGACGGTCAGCCTGGTGGCCGGGGCCTGCACGGACGGCCCGCTGCTGCCGCTGGGAATGCCGGATGGTGCGCCCGATGGGAGGACCGACGGCGGGATTCCCCGGCTCAGGGGACCGCATCCGGCGACTGCCGCGGCGATGGCGGCGATGGCGGCGATCGCGGCGAAGGCAGCGAGGACGGGGCGGCGGGCGGGCATCGGAACCTCCAGGACGTGCGGGCGGTTGGTTGGGATCAACGGGCGCCGACGAGGGCGCGTTCGACGAGGACGACGAGGGCGTAGAGGATCACGCCCATCAGGGCGATCGTGAGCAGGGTCGCGAAGAGCAGCGGGATGTCGAAGAGCGAGCCGCGGGCGAGATTCACGAGGAGCCCGAGGCCGCGATCGGCGCCGGTCCACTCCGCCACGATCGCCCCGACGACGGCGAGGGTCACGCCGACCCGGAGGCCGCCGAAGATCGCCGGCAGCGCCGCGGGAATCTCGAGCGTCCTGACGATCTGGAGGCGGGTCGCGCGGAGGCTCCGGGCCAGCTCCAGCAACCGCGCATCGACCGCCCGAACCCCGACCATCGTCGAGATCGCCACCGGGAAGAACACGATCAGGCCACAGATGACGATCTTGGCGGTCAGGCCCGGCCCGAACCACAGGGCCAGCAGCGGCGCGAGGGCGAGGATCGGGGTTGCCTGGGCGGCCACGAGGTAGGGCGAGAGGAGGCGCTCGGCCAGCGGCAGGCGGGCGAGGATGTAGCCGACGACCAGGGCGAGGCTCGCCCCTGCGCCGAATCCGAGCCCGACCTCGAGCAGCGTCCGTGATGCGTGGGGCCAGACCGTGCCATCCGCCCACGCGTCGGCAAAGCGCGCCAGCACGATCTCCGGCGCGGGCAGGATGTAGGGCGGGTAGCCGCCGACGATCACCACGAGCTTCCACGTGGCAAGGAAGGCGACGAGCCCGAGCGCTGCCGCGAGCAGGCCGGGCACGCGACCGCTGCCCGAAGACCACGCTGCCCACGCGGCGGTGGAGCCCGGGCCGGCGGTTCCCGACGTGCGGGGCGCGCCGGGCGCGCCGCTCATGCCGCGACCTCGCCGAGATGACGTCGAACCGCGCGTGCCACCTCGCTGACGACGGCCCCATCGAGGTCCGCGAGCGACCGCGGCCGATCGAGCTGCACCGGGACGCCGGCGACGATCCGGCCCGGCCCCGAGGACAGGACGACGACGCGATCGGCCAGGAAGATCGCCTCCTGCACCGAGTGGGTGACGAGCACCATCGAGGTCCGCGTGGCGGCCGCGAGCGCGAGCAGCTCGAGGTTGAGCCGCTCTCGCGTCAGCTCGTCGAGGGCGCTGAATGGCTCATCGAGCAGGAGCACCTCCGGCGCCAGGGCGAGCGTCCTGGCGAGCGCCGCGCGCTGCCGCATGCCGCCCGAGAGCTGGGATGGCACCTGGCGCTCGGCCCCGCGCAGGCCCACCGTCTCGAGCAGCGACGCTACGCGACGATCCCGCTCGGCGCGGTCGACGCCGGCGAGCTCCAAGGGATAGCCGACGTTCGAGGCGGTGGTGCGCCACGGCAGGAGCCGCGGCTCCTGGAACACCAGCCCGACGCGCGGATCCGGGCCATCCACCCGGCGCCCATCGATCGAGACCTCGCCCCGGTCCGGGCGAAGCAGCCCGGCCATCACCCGCAGGAGCGTCGACTTGCCGCTGCCGTTGGGGCCGATCAGCGCGACGACCTCGCCTGGCTCGACGTCGAGGTCGACGCGCTCGAGCGCCGTGCGTCGTTCGCCCCGGCTCGTCGGAAACGAGACCGCCACGTCGTGGAGACGGATCCGCCCGGCGGCGGTCATGCCGCGGCCCGCCGGAGCACGGGCGCGATCGCCGGATAGAGGCCGATGTAGGCCTCGTAGACCCCGTCGTAGTTCGCGCGCCGCTCGGGGGCGGGCTCGAACCGCCGCTCGATGGCCGTCATTGCCGAGATCGCCGTGCGCAGGTCGCGGTGCACGCCAACGCCCACGGCGGCGACGATCGCGGCGCCGACGGCGGCCGTCTCGCGGATCCGCGGGACCTCGACGGCGAACCCGGTCACGTCCGCCTTGAGCTGGTTCCAGCCGTCGCTTCCAGCCGGCCTGCCGCAGGCACGCATGACGTTGACCTCGAGGCCGGCCTCGAGCATCGGCAAGGCCACGTGCCGGATCGCGAGCGCAGCGGCTTCGAGCACGGCCCGTGCCAGGTGGGCGCGGCCGTGGCGCAGCGTGAGCCCGACGAAGGCACCGCGGGCGGCCGGATCCCAGATCGGCGAGCGCTCTCCGGCCAGGTACGGCAGGAACACGAGGCCGTCCGCGCCCGGCTCCACGGCCATCGCCTCCGCGATGAGGCCGTCCGTGGGCACGGCGCCGCCGAGGACGTCGGCGGCGAGCCAATCAAGCGCTGCCCCCGTGGCCGCCATCGCGCCACCCACGGAATAGAGGCCGGGCATGGGCGCCGGGGTCGTGAAGCCGCCCGCGACCGTCACCGGTCGATCCGCGTAGACGCCGAATCCGCCAGCGGCTCCACCGACATCGATCGCATCGCCCGCGTCGAGCATCCGCGCGCCGTGGAAGCTCGCGAACGCGTCCACGAGCCCGGCGACGACGGGCGTGCCCGCCGCCAGGCCCAGGTCCCTTGCTGCGGCGGACGTGAGCCCGCCGAGGACCTCGCCGGTCGTTCGTTGGGCGGCGACCTTCGCGAGCTCCGGAGCGTCCACGCCGAGACGGTCCAGCGGCAGTCCGGCGGCGCCCGTGACGACCGTCGATGCGGCCACGCCGGACAGCCGGAACGCGAGCGCCTCCCACGAGTTGAGATACCAGCTCGTGCGGGCCGCGGCGGCGGGATCGTTGCGCTCGATCCAGCGCGCGCCCGGCAGGACGCCGAGCGCCCAGCCACGCACGCCGGTGGCTGCTTCCAGATCGCGCTGCTCCCCCACCGGCCGAGTGTCCAGCCACGCGATCGCCGGCCGCGTCGGATGGCCGGTCGCATCCACCGCAACCACCGTCGGCCCATGCCCGGCCACGCAGATCGCGTCCGGTTGGACGGACTGGCCGAGGTGAGACGCGGCTGCGCCGAGGGCCTCGCGAATCGCGCTCCCGAGCCCTGCCCACCAGGCGTCCGGGTCCTGCTCGGCGAGCCCGATGGCCGGGTCGACCGTTGTCGCCATCGCCGCACGCCCGAAGCCCACCGGCTCGCCGTCCGCGGTGATGAGACCTGCCTTGAGCCGGGTCGTGCCGAGATCGATCCCGAGGAGGATGGGTTCGGTCGTCATGCCCCGACCTCGTCGGCGAGCGCCAGCACGGACTCCGCGGTGCGCTCGTCCGTCACGAGGACGTTGACGAGATGGCCGCGGATGGCGCCGAGGATCGGCGCGACCTTCGACGGTCCCTCGGCGACGCCGATCGCCAGAGGGACGGCCGGCAGCGCCTGCGCCTCGAATGCGACGGTTCGGGCACGGAGCGATGCGGCGACGAGCCGGCCCTCGAGGTCGAACGGTGCGATCAGCACTTCGCCGACCGCACCGGCGGCGCGAATCTCCTCCATCGCCGCCGCGCCGACGGCGCCCTCGCTCCAGCTGGGACCGCCGATTCCGAGCAGGGCCACGTCCAGCCGCGCCCAGCGATCGATCACGGCCTTGACGCCCGGATGGGCGACGAGCGCCTCGCGCACCGCGGGATCGTCGAGAAGGCCGGGCGAATGGATGGCCTGGACGCTCGCCCCGATCGCCTCGCCGATCCGCCGATATGGCTCCGCGCCAGCCCCCGGTCGCCAGAACCCCCCGCACAGCGGGACGACCGTCGCGTCGACGTCCGTGCCGGCGCTCGCCAGCTCGTCCGCGACGGCGGAGATTGCGGCGCCATCCCCGATCCCCAGGACCATCCCGTCCCGAATCGCGCCGCGGAGCACCTGCCCGGCCAGCTGCCCGACCCGCCGGCGGGTCACCTCCGGCGAGCCGTCGAGCGTGGGAGCGAGGTGGACCGCCCGCAGCCCGAAGCGCGCCCGCAGCATCTCGCCCGCGGGCGACTCCACCGCTGCCCGATCGACGATCCGGATCTCGACGACGCCCTGGGCGCGCGCCTCCTTGAGCAGCCTCGACACCTGGGGTCGGGTCACGCCGACGAGCGTGGCGATCGCCTCCTGGGTCTCGCCGAGCTCGTAGTACAGGCGGCTCACACGGACGAGCGTCGCCAGGTCAGGCACGGGCGCTCGGCGAGTGGCACAGATGTTCGGAACAGATGTGCATGACGCCGCCATGATCGGACCGAAGGCCCTCCGGCGTCAACCGACGAGCGCCCGGGGGGTCGGCGCCGGTCAGCCCTGGGCGACCTCGAACGGTGCGAAGCCCGGGATCGAGACCTCGATGAGCGGGCTGAACCGGACCATCGGCTCGAGCTCGCGATTCCAGACCTTCGCGACCTTCGCGAGCACCTCGCGCCGCTCGGCCTCGTCGGTGATCTCCCGGGCCGTGGCCGGCAGGTCGGCCTGGACGAGCTGCTTCAGGTGGACGGTCAGCCTGGGATCCGAGCGCAGGTTGTGCATCCAGGCCCGGGTGTGCGGGCTGGGCATGCCCGAGATGATCAGGTGGCCGCCGAAGCTGTGAAGCGAGATCTCGATGCGGCGCGGCTCCCCGCTCAGCCGGCCGGTGGTGGTGATGTCGATGGTCTGGCCGTGGCGAAGCACCCGACGAATCGCGGCTTCGAGGTCCGGGGTGATGGCGGGTGCGAGGTCGGGTCCGAGCTCGGGATTCTCGGCCGTGTTGCCGGCAACGGTGTCGGGCATGGGTTGGCTCTCGGAAACGAGCACGCCTCCGGGCGCGCGGCGGGCGTCAGGTCGTTGACGGCGCAACCATCATCGCACCGGCACGGCCAAGGCGCAACGCCTCAGGCCCGCTTGCCCTCGGCTCGCAGCTCCGCCTTGTGGGCTCGCTTCCCTGCCTGGTAGGCCGCGAGGGCCTCGGGCGAATCAACGTCGCCGAGCGTCGGATGGTTCGGCATCACGTCCGCCATCCCGGGCAGGGCCACGCCGAGCCGCTTGCCGAGGATCGCCAGCACTGAGCGCACCTTCATCTCCCCGAACCCGGGCAGCTCCAGCAGACGGAACCGGAGGTCCTTGCCGTCCTTCGCCTCGGCCCAGACCCGGCCGGCGTCGCCGTCATAGCGAATGGCGATGAACGCCGCGAGGGCCTGGACCTTGCTGGCCATCGAGCCCGGGAAGCGGTGGATCGCCGGGCGCTCACGGAACACCCGATCGAGCTCCGCAGGGTCGGTCGCGGCGATCTTCGCGGCGTCGAGGTGGCCTAGCCGGGAGCGCAGGTCCAGCGGCCCCGAGAACGCCTTCTGCACGGTGATCTGCTGGTCGAGGGCGAAGCCGATGAGGAGCGCCAGCGGGTCGGTCGAGACGAGCTCGTCCGCGGCGTCGTTGCCGGTGAACGGGAGTCGAGCGGTCATGGCGGGAAGCCTCCGTTGGAAGGCGGGAATGGTATCGCCTTGCAATGCCCGTGAAAGGATTCGGGTTGCCTGCCGGGCGTAGGATTCGGCCCAACGGAGGTCCTGCTCGGAATGACGGATCGACGCCGCTTACCGGCTTCAGAGCCCGGGCGCAGGGATGGCACCCCAGAGGTGCCGGACCTGGCGCGAACTGCGGATGCGTCCCGAGGCGCGAGCAACCTCGCCACCGTGCCCCGCGCGGGCAATCTGAGCTCCGACACTCGCGCCGGCAGAGCCGGGTGATCCGGGGGTGCGCCGCTGGCGGGTCCGGATCACGATCTCGAACCGGGAATGCAAAGCAGGGACCCGCGCTCGTGGCGAGCGCGGGTCTCGGTGTGTCTGCGGGATCCACGGTCGTGGCGGCGTCACGCGAAGGGCATGCGTTCGCCCTTGTCGTACCTCACCGCAGGTCCGGTGGTACCGTCCCGCGGTGAGTGGAGGCGAGCGCGGCGCAACCGACCTGATCCGTTCGATCGGACTGATGGCGGACGGTCCCGTCCGCTGGGGCCTGCCCGTCCCGAGCCGGAAGGCCGGCCTGTACGTGGTCGAGCTGGGGGCGGCGCTCCCGACGGCGCCGCTGGAGCTCACCAAGGTCGGGAAGTGGCTGGAGCACCTTCCCGCCCTGCGGCTTGAGGGCGAGCATCCCAACTCGAGGGCCCTCCAGGCGCGGCTGGCCTCGTTCTGGTGGCCCAATTCGACGGTCCTCTACGCGGGCGCCACGGACCGCTCGATCGGCGGGCGCGTCGCCGGCCTCCTCGCCCATAACCCGGGCGATCGCCAGCCGCACAACGATGGGCAGTGGCTCCACCTCCTGCGCGGCCTGGACCGGCTGGGGCTCCGCATCTGGTGGGCCGAGACGGCAGCGCCGGAGGAGTCCCTGGACGCCTTCTTCGACGCCTTCGGGGAGGGTCGAATCTCGCCTCCGAACCGGCCCGCCGGCGCCCTTGCGCTGCCCTGGGCCAACACCCGTCGTCCCACCGGCGAGCGCCAGGTCCACGGGATCACCGGCGCGGTCCTGCCGGAGGTCCCGCGCGTGCCCGAGCCGGAGCGGCGCATCGTCGAGGTGGCGCCTGGGGACGCCGATGGGGCTCGGCTCGAGGAGCGCGGCAGCGGAACCACCCGCCGCGCCCCGGCGACGCCCCGAGCCCACGCGCCCGTCGTCCGGCCGCTCCGACCCGCCACGCCCCCATCCGCCGCGCCGCGCGTCGCGACGTCCACGCCGCGCGCCAAGCAGTCCGGCAAGATCCTCGAGCCCATCCAGCTCTCGCAGGGGGCCCTCGACCGGATGCACGTGGAGCTGGACGAGCTGACCCGCGTCACCCGGCGCGAGGTCGTCGCGCGAATCAAGTCCGCGCGGGAGCACGGCGACCTCAAGGAGAACGCCGAGTACCAGGCGGCGCGCGAAGAGCAGTCGTTCCTCGAGGGTCGCGTGCAGGCCCTGGAGGATCGGATCCGGCGCGCGGTCGTCGTCGACGAGGTCGCGACCGGCAGGGTGATGATCGGCTCGACCGTCCGCGTCGAGAACGACGGGGATGAGCTGACCTACACCATCGTCGGCAGCACCGAGGCGAATCCGGCGCTCGGCCGCCTCTCCAGTGCCTCCCCTGTTGGCGCCGCGCTCATGGGAGCGGTGGCGGGCAAGACGATCGAGGTGAGGACCCCGCGGGGGACCGTCAGCTACCGGGTGATCGCGGTCGACTGAACAGGCCGAACAGGATGATCACGGCGCCGAGGACCACGAGACCGCCCGCGAGGAGCGGCTCGGCGAGCGAGAAGTAGCGGCCCAGCAGCGCCAGGCTGCCGACGGTCACCAGCACGAGCCCCAGGGACGATCGTGCCGCGCGGCGTGGCCCCTCGGCGCATGGCCGTTCGATCGGGGGTCATCGGGGTGTCGGAGCGGGCGGCAGCGCCTCGATGAAGGCGCGGACGCGATCGAGGACGTCATCCAGCACGGGTCGAAGGGAATGCCCGAGCCTCGGATACGTCACCAGCGTGGCGTTCGGGAGCGTCGTCACCGCGGCGCGGAGCAGGTCCAGGTTTGCGAACGGATCCGACTCGCCGGAGAGCAGGAGGACGGGGCACGCGATCTCCGGGAAGTGGGCGACGCGGCCCTCCGCTCGCTCCTGGCGGCCCGGCGGGTGGACCGGATAGCTGAACAGCACGAGCCCGGCATAGTCGCCACCCGCCGCGGCGGCGAGGCTCGCCACGCGACCGCCGTAGGAGTGGCCGCCCGAGACCGTTCCCGCGCCGTCGGGCACGGCGGCTCGCCAGGCCGGAACCGCGTCCTCGGCCTTGCGCTTGGGGAGGTCGACGGCCTCGGCGGCGAGGCCACGCTTCCGGAGACCCGAGACGAAGGGCTGCATGCTCGCAGCGGTGCCGCTGGCCCCGTGCCCGAGGTAGATCCGGAGCCCGGCGGGATCGGCTGGGGCGCGACGGCGCGCCGTCACTACAGCTCGCGGCGCCGGAGCTGGCTGATGGCCAGGAGCAGCGCCAGCACCGTCCAGATCGCCGCCCAGGCGACGAACACCGGCGCGGGTGCGGCCGCTGCGAAGAACGGGTTGCTCCGCCCGACCACCTCCTCCCCGACCTCGTTGATCACGAACGCAGGCTCCAGGCCGAAGACCACGCCTTGCCACAGCGCATCCGTGGGGAGGAGGAAGCGGGAGGCGTCGCTCACCGCCGCGAGGCTCGTCGTCCCGAAGGCGATCCCGATCTTCCCGAGGATCCCGGCCATCCACGCGAGCCCGTAGGCCACCACCGCGATCGCGCCGCCGGCGATCGGGGCGACGTAGGTCGAGAGCAGGACCGTGAACGACAGCAGCACCAGCGCCTGCCCCGCGAGGTAGACGACGGGCAGGATCGGGTCCGGCGGAACGTAGCCCGTGACCGCCGCCACGGCGCCGATGGCGAGGAAGCCTGACAGCGCGGCGTAGGCAACGATCACGACCGCGAGCCCGAGCCAGCGGCCCAGGAGGTAGGAAGCGCGTGACAGGGGTCGGGCCAGCATCGCCTGGGCGACGCCGCTCTCCAGGTCGCCGGCGATCGCGGGCGAGCCCAGGAAGGCCGCCGTCATGACCAGCACGAACCCGAACATGAAGGCGACGAAGATCAGGATCTGGCTGACCACGAACTTGATGTTCAGCTCGGAGACGTCCTGGTCGCGGGCCCGCTCCACGAGGCTGGAAACGCCCCAGGTGGTGAGGGCGACCGAGACGAGCGCGAGCCCGACGAGGATCCACAGGACCCGGCGCCGGGCGGCCTCGCCGATCGTGAGCCTGGCGATCGTCAGCATCGGGTCAGCGCAGCCGATCGGCGCTGGGCGTCCCGGCCGGCGGTCGGTCGCGGGCGACCAGGGACAGGAACCGCTGCTCGAGTGACGTCCGCCCGGACCGGACCTCGTGGACCTTAGCGCCCATCCCCACGAGGGCGGCCACGAGGTCGGGCACCTCGGTCTCGTTCATCGGCCTGATGGCGAGCAGATCACCGGCCAGCGTCGGCGGGCCGAACCGCTCGATCGCGGGCAGGTCGTCGATGCTGAGGCCGGTCACCCGGATCTGGGTCTCGGCCCGGCCCAGGACGTCGTCCAGCTCGCCACTGGCCACCACGCGGCCGTGATCCAGGATGGCGACGCGATCGCAGACCTGCTCGACCTCGCTCAGGAGGTGGGAGTTCAGGAACACCGCCGCGCCCCGGTCCGCGGCCGCCCGGACGATCTGGCGAACGTCGACCCGACCGACCGGATCGAGCGCCGACGTCGGCTCGTCGAGGATCACCAGCGCCGGGTCACCCAGGAGCGCCGTGCCGAGGCCCAGGCGCTGCTGCATGCCCTTCGAGAACGTCCCGACGAGGTCGCCGCCGCGATCCGCGAGGCCGACGACCACGAGGGCCTCGTCTGCGGCGGCCCGGCGGCGCTTGCGGGGCAGGCCCATGAGCTCGGCATGGAGCGTGAGCACCTCGTGAGCCTTGAGCCATGGCTGGTAGCGGAAGAGCTCCGGCAGGTAGCCGACCTTGCGGCGGGTGGCGAGGTCGCCCATCGGGGCGCCGAGGACCTTGCCGCCGCCGCTGGTCGGCCTGGCGAGGCCGAGGAGGATCTTCACCGTGGTCGTCTTGCCCGCGCCGTTGGGGCCGAGAAAGCCGAAGACCTCGCCCCGGCCCACGGTCATCGACAGGCCGGCCAACGCATCGACCTGGCCATAGCGCTTCCGGAGATCGGTGACCTCGATCGCCGGGAGGTCGAGCGAGACGCGCGGCATGGATCGCATCGTGACAGACAAGCTGGCACGTCGTAGGGGCACTTTCTTCTCATGTTCGAGATCGAGCTTCCCTGTTGCGGGACCACGGCACACCTCGATTTGCTGGCGGATGCCGTCAGCTGCGAGGTCTGCAACGTCGTCCTGGAGCTGGAGCCAACCACCACCTTCGAGGCGCTGCCCGTCGCTGCGTGACCCGTTCGCGGGCCGGCGTGCTGTGGGAGCATGGGCGGGCGATGTCGCCTGCCTTCGCTGCTCAGCCACTGGACCTGGAACGACTGCGTCGCGCGCTCGTGCGCGCCGGTCGCAGGCTCGGTGCGCGGGGACTGATCTCCGCGAGCGAGGGCAACGTCAGCGTCCGGCTGGACGCGGGCACGTTGCTCGTCACGCCGTCCGGGCGGCGCAAGGACGAGCTCGAGCCCCAGGACGTCCTCGAGGTCGGGCTGGCCAGCGACGCAGATGCGTGGCCCGCCATGCCGTACGGGAGCCCGGGGCTGCGCCCGACCTCGGATCTCGCGATCCACCGGGCGATCTACGCCGCGCGATCCGACGTCCTCGCAGTGGTCCACGCGCACCTCCCCGCCTCCATGGCGCTCACGCTCGCGGGCGAGACGCCGGATCCCGCGGTCCTGCCCGAGACGGCGCTGCTCATTCCGCGCCTGCCACTCATCCCGTTCGACCCGCCCGGAAGCGCCAGCCTCGCGGCGGGCGTCGCGACGGCCCTCGCCGCCGAGCCGGCGCCGTTCCCGGGCGCCGTCCTGCTGGAACGACACGGCGCCGTGGCCGTCGGCGCTGCGGACGCTGGCATCGACGATGCGACGGAGCTCCGGACCCGCGCCGTGGATCAGGCCCTCGACCGGCTGGAGCTCGTGGAGGTGCTCTGCCGAACCTGGCGCGACGCGCTCCTGATCGGCGCGGCCGTCCGGGGCGGTGACGGCCGGGATATCCTTCGCGCGCCGAGCCCCCGCCCAGGGACGCCGGCCGGAGGGAGAGGGAAGCAACCATGAATGTCCGCGCGATCACCGCAGAGGCCATCGGCACGTTCGTCCTGGTCCTGATGGGCTCGTTCGGCGTCCTCACGGTGTACCTGCTTACCAACAGCCAGGGTGTCGAGCCCCTGTTCGCCCAGCTGATCCTGCCGTTCTCCTTCGGGCTCGGCCTCCTCGCCGCGATCGCCATCGGTGGCCACGTGTCGGGCGGCCACTACAACCCCGCGGTGACCCTCGCCGCGCTGTTCGACGGCCGGGTCACGTGGCAGAACGCGATCGGTTACGTCGTCGCCCAGGTTGGCGGCGCGGTCCTTGCGTCGCTCACGATCCTCCTGGTCTCCTCGATGGCCGTGGTCAAGTTCACGGTCAACGGCGCCGGCCCCACGGCGCCGGGCACCACCGCCCAGGAGCTCCACGCGTTCTCAGTCGAGGCGATCCTCAGCACGATCTTCGTGGCGGTGATCCTGACGATCACGAAGAAGCAGCCGACGTGGGGGATCTTCGTGATCCCGTTCGTGCTGACCGGCATCCACTTCGCGGCCATTCCGATCAGCGGCGCGTCGGTCAACCCGGCGCGCTCGCTCGGGCCCGCGATCGTGTCCGGCACCTACGCCGGCCTGTGGGTCTACCTGACCGCGCCGTTCGTCGGGTCCATCCTGGGCTGGGCGATCTACCGCTTCCTCAACCCCGCGGAAGAGGACGACGAGATCTCGATCGAGACGGAGTCCGAGCTCGACCCCGAGGTCGAGGAGGTCATCGAGGGGTTCGAGGAGATCGACGAGGCCAACGACTCGAAGGACCGCTGAAAGCCCTCGCGGCTGGCGCGCCGGGCGACGCGCGCCGGCGAGCGCACGCGGGAGCCCGCTAGGCGGCGGACGCTCCCGCGGTGAGCCGGTCCAGGATCTTGCCGAGGGCGCGCCGGTAACCGTGGCCCTCGAAGTCGTGGAGCGGGTCGGGCTCGAGGGCGTGCTCCTCGGTCTTGCCGTGGCGTCGCACGTACACGACCGGGAAGATGGAGCCGCCGTCCGACTCCACCGTCATGGCGACCGCATCCGGGCCACCGTGGTCCAGGAAGCTCGTCAGCGGCAGGATCCCGACGTTGCGGACGCCGTCGTCCGGGTCGATGCTCACGACACTCGCGAGGTAGGCCTTCTGGTGCCACAGCTCGGGAGCCCTCGTCGCCTCGGCCAGCAGGTGGTCGCGAAGGTCGCCGACGGCCAGCGCCGGCCGCTCCAGCTTGACCCCGAAATGGCGCTGCGCGAGCTCGCGCACGAGGACCCGGGCGTTGTAGCGATAGCCATGGAGCGCGCCGGAGTTCGATGGGATGCCGTGCTTCTTGAGCCCCGCCGAACCCTGGGTGATGGTCCCGGCGAAGAAGATCCCCGGGACGGTCACGCTCTCCCAGAACTCCGTCTGGGCGGGCAGCTTGGACTGGCCGAACGTCGCCACCCCGAGCGAAGGCAGGTCCCGCAGGGGGCAGATGAAGCCGGTGGCGGCGATGACCTCGTCCGCCTCGACCATCATCGGCGTGGCGTTGTCGGTCCGTTCCAGCTGGACCTCGAACGCGCCGCCGTCGAGCCGCCGGATGCCCTTCGTCGCCGCGGACAGGATGTCGACGCCGCCGCCGAGGATCGCGTCCTCGAATGGCTGGACGTAGCGGGCGCGGACCCCGACGAGCGAGCGGGTCTCGATCGAGGTCTTGGCCGGCGAGGGCGAGGACAGCGCGATCCGGCTCGCCCACTGGAGGAGCCCGGTGGCGAGCTCGAAGCCCGAGTTCTGCTTGCCGATGATGAACAGCCGCTTGCCGGCATAGGA
>DATLDP010000108.1:0-24233 GCA_035525825.1 Candidatus Limnocylindria bacterium | reverse complement strand
ACCTGCTGGGCAACATGCTGTTCCTGTGGATCTTCGGGAACAACGTCGAGGATCGCATCGGCCGGATCCCGTACCTGCTCTTCTACCTCGTCGGGGGGATCGCAGCTGCCCTCGCCCAGGTCGTGATCGCCCCTCGCTCGGAGATTCCACTGGTTGGGGCCTCCGGCGCGATCGCCGCGGCCCTGGGCGCGTACATCATCCTGTTCCCCGGCGCCCGGATCCTGTCGCTGGTGTTCCTCGGCTTCTTCTACCAGCTCCTCGAGGTGCCGGCGCTCATCGTCCTCGGGTTCTGGTTCGGGCTCCAGCTCCTGAGCGGGTTCGCCGCCCTCGGCGCCGAGACGGCGAACGGCGGCGTGGCGTTCTTCGCCCACATCGGCGGGTTCGTCTTCGGGCTGGTCGTCGGGCTGCTGCTGCGTGTCGTCGGGGCCGGCACGGCGCGGCGAGGCCTCAGCTCTCGCCCGATGGGATAATCCCCGACATGGCCGGGCTCGTGGAGATGCAGATCGAGAGCGTCCGCGTGCACATGCTCTCGAACCGCCACGTCGTCATCCTGAAGGACAACGCGGGCGATCGCTACCTCCCGATCTGGATCGGAGCGTGGGAGGCCAGCGCGATCGCGATGCGGCTCCAGGGCCTGCAGGCGGAGCGGCCGCTGACGCACGACCTCTTCGCCGCCGCGCTCGAGCGGCTCGGCGTGCAGGTCCGGCGGGTCGTCATCTCGGAGCTCAGCGACGAGACCTACCACGCCCGGATCCACATGGAGCGCGACGGGGTGGAGGTCGAGGTCGATGCGCGACCCTCCGACGCCCTCGCGCTCGCCGTCCGGGCAGGCGTCGAGATCTACGCGGACGAAGCGGTGCTGTCGCAGGCGGCGCTTGCCGCTGATCCCGACGAGGAATCCGCCGAGGACGACGAGGCCGCGGATGACGAAGCCGAGTCGGAGGCGAGCGACCGGCCGCGCCGCCGGGCCCGCCCGATCGAATCCGTCGGCGCCGAGGACGCCCCGGTCGACCCGCGGCTCGACATGTTCCGGGACTTCATCAACTCGCTCGAGGCGGATCCCAACGCCGGTGGTGACAGCGGCGGTCGCCGATCGAGCTGACCGCACCGGGCGGCCCGTGCGTGCGTTGTCGCTCCGGGCGCTCGGCTCACGCACGTCGCGAGTCCGCTCGCCTCGCGTCCTCGCTCCGCCTTCGCCCGAACCGCCCTGCGCGGTCAGCTAATCCGAGGTGGACCCGAGGATCGGGCGGCCGCGCTGGAGGGCTCGCCTGGGGGCCGCCCAGAGGCGGAGGCGCAGGGCCCAGAAGTCGCGCACCGCGCGGAAGACCACCGACGGCTTGGCGCCGGTCGGGCTGCCCGCGGTTCGCGGGTAGTGGGGGACGCCGACCTCGTCGATGCGGCGACCGCGCGCCCGGAGCTTGATCAGGAGCTCGGCCGAGAAGAACGCCCCGCCTGACTCCACGTTCACGCCCTCGAGCGCGGCCCGGGTGAGCAGCTTGCAGGCGCAGTCGACGTCCCGGACCGTCAACCCGAAGAAGATCCGGTTGGCGAGCCGGTAGAGGCGGGCGTAGACCGTTCGCACCAGGGGATCGGCGCGGCGGATCCGGAAGCCCACGACGGCATCCGCCTTCCCTGCGACCAGGCGATCGATCAGCCGGCCCAGGTCCGCGACCTTGAACTGGCGGTCCCCATCCGTGAAGGCCAGGTGGTCGAAGCGCGCGGCCGCGAAGCCGGACCGGAGCGCCGCGCCATAGCCGAGGTTCGTTGGGTGGTGGACGGCGCGAACCTCGGGATGCGCGGCCGCCAGTCGATCGGCGATCGCCGCGGTGCCGTCCTCCGAGCCGTCGTTGACGATCAGGATCTCGAACGACTCCGCGAGCGACGGCAGGGTCGCCAGGGCCTCGTCGACCAGGCCCTCGAGGTTCGCCTCCTCGTTGTGGGCCGGGAAGAAGTAGGACAGCGCCGGCAGGCGTGTCGCGGGCGGCGGGGTCGGGCCGGACGGGCTGGCCGGCGCGGAGGAGGCGGTCACGTCGGTTCCCCTGTCACTGCGAGAGCGGGCCATGGACGGCCCAGACGCCGGTGCTGCCCCCGCTGGCAACGAGCGTCATGTCGAACTGGGAGGTCAGCTCCGCGAGGTCGCCGTTCGAGTCGACCCGGATCGCGTAGACCGACCGGCCCTCGGCAAGGTACCGGCGAATGACATCCGGCGCGCGCCCGAGGTCGAGATCCAGCATCGTCCGGTCGTCGACGATGAAGAGGTCGGGCCGCAGGCCCTGGACCTTCTGGGCGTACCAGAGCGGCGTCGAGGTGGTCCACCACGAGACGATGACGGCGTTCGGCGCGAGCTGGGGCAGGGTCTCCGCGAGCCAGCGAACCGCGCCGACGTCGCCCGAGCGGTCCGCGCGGTGGCGCCGGTCGCCCTCGTCGGCGAGCGCGGGCATGAGCAGCCCGATGCCCAGGATCACCGCGACCGCCACCGAGACGCGGCGTGCCGCGGGGCTCTCGAGGGGGGCATTCGGCCCCGCGGTGAAGCTCGTCAAGAGGACGGCGGCGAGGGTCGCGACCTCGGCTGCGAGGATCGCGAGCCACGTCCAGACGATGAGGACCGGCCCGAGGTAGTAGCGGTCGATGTCGGCGTTGGCGTAGGCCTGGTTGAAGAGCACCGTAATCACGATCGCGAGGCCCGTCAGCAGGGTGTAGCGCGGTGCCCGCGCCGCGGCGATCACGATCGCCGGCGGGATCGCGAGCGCCAGGAGACCGATCTGGCCGGTCGTGAATGTCGTCAGCTTCTCGAGCTTCGCGGGCAGGTTGGCGAAGGGGTCGCCGAGCGCGCCGCGGAACTGCTCCGCGAGGGCGATGTACCAGAAGCCATCCCACGTGGCCGGCTTGGCGTAGATCAGCGGCGCCGGGATCAGGCCGCCGCGAATCGGGAGCTCGAGGAAGACGACGGCGACCGTGACGGCGGTGGCGGCCAGGCAGGTCAGGATGAGCCGCGGGCGGCGGAGGATGCCCGGCTCGGTGGCGAGCACGAAGAGGACGATCGGCGGGATGAGCAGCAGCGTGAGCGAGTGGTTACCGGCGGCCAGCCCGAAGATGATCGCCGCGAGGATCAGCCGGCGATCGACCGAGCGATCCGATGGCAGCGCCACGTCGCCCTCGGCTGCGCCCTGCGCTTCGGGGTCGCGAGCGGCCTCGATCAGGGCTCGCCGACCCTGCTCCCACCGGACGAGCGCGAGGAGCAGCAGCGCCATGAACGCGAGGTGGATCGGGTGGGGATCGGCGCGGGTGGCATTGGCCCAGACGACGGGCGTCGTCGCGAGCCCGAGGCCCGCCGCGATCCCGACGACGGTGGAGCCGGTGAGCCGGCGCACGAGGACGACCGTGGCGGCCGCAGCAAGCGCGACGGCGAGGAGCGACAGGACCGTCACGCGGAAGGCCGGCTCACCGATCGGGAAGAGCAGCAGGTTGGCGACGAATCCGAGCAACACGTACGTCGGATAGCCCGTGGGATGCGCCGTGCCCATGATCGGCAGGATCGTCTGGAACTCGCCCGTGTCCCAGAACCCGACGCCCGGCATCAGGCCAGACCACGCGTTGGCGATCACGATCGCCGCGACTGCGGCGGGCGGCGCGAACCCGAGCAGCCGGGCGTCGATGCGCGGGACGGCGCGCGCGGTGGGTGCGGAGGGCACGACGGAGGCGGTCACCACCCGAGAATGTTGCCCCAGATGACACCCCACAGGTTGATCAGGACCGCCGCGCCGATGAGCACGAATCCGAGCCGGCCCACGCCACCGCGGCGGCTCATCCCGATGGCCACGAGGGGCAGCGCGAAGGCCACGAAGTCGTTGCTGAACCGGTAGCCGAAGTTGACCCAGCCCTGGCTGAAGTGGAGGAGGTTGACGAAGGCGATCGCCAGGACCGCGAGGTAGGCCCCGGCGACGAGGCGCGATCGACGCGTCCAGAGCGCCCAGCCGGCCAGGAGATACGCCGGGCTCGTCAGCAGGATGCTCATCCCGATGGCCCGCGGGATGGCGATCGGGCAGTCCTGGTCGAACAGGCCGCGCCTCGCGCCCGGCTCGGCGCAAAGCTCCGCATCGGTCTCGCCGAAGACGTTGACCTCGTGGTCCGGGAGGATCGCGGGCGTCGACAGGAACATGATCCCGAGGTTCTGGGGGAGGTACCGGACGTCCTCGATGGACCAGTCGGGGTTGTAGCCGAGGACCTCGTAGCCGGTCGCCTCCTTCTGGTACTGGTACTCGTACCCCGGATGGAAGACGTGGCCAGTGGTCGCGAGGTTGTAGGCGAGGAGCAGCCCCACCGGGATCGCCGCCCCGATGCCCGCGGAGGCGGACCGCCGGAACCACGTCCCGCCGCCGCCCACGAGCATCAGGAACGGCGCCCCGAAGACGACCGTGAGCCGCGCCGTGCAGGCAATCCCGAAGAGCAGCCCGGCGAGAAGCTGGCGGCGGTCGATGAGGGCCAGAGGCCGACGGATGCCCTCCAGGACGGAGGCGGCAAGCCCGGCGGGCGAGGGTGGCGACTCGACCTCGTCATCGGCGCCGGGATCCGCACCGAGGGCCACGCCGATCGCCAGCAGCAGGAATCCGACGGCGCAGACGTGCGCGAAGAACCACGTCGTCCCGAGCTGGGCGGCGTACCAGAAGACCGTCCCGAAGGCGAAGAAGATCGTCGTCGCGAGCCGGATCCGGCGCGAGACGGGCAGCCGCCCGAGCATCCACCACGCCAGCCCGACATCGACGAGCCCGAACACGACCGAGACGGCCCGGATGTCCGTCGCGAGACCCCAGATCGCCACGAGCGGGACGAGCAGGATGGCGGGCAGCGGCGGGAATGGCAGGAGCGCGCCCGTCGGGGCGCCGTTCAGCTCGCTGAGCGGATACACGTCCTGCATCCAGTCGTTGCCCTCGGGGAAGCCCGGGACGGGCCAATCGATGACCGCGCGGCCGTCGAGGAAGGCCAGCGCCTGCCACACGAAGTGGTTGTAGATACGGTCGCTGCCGGGCAGCCAGAAGGCCGCGAAGGCGACCGCGATCAGCCCGAGCCCGACGACGATGGCGGGCAGGCGATCGACCCAGTCGAACAGGACGTCCGAGGCGCGGGAGCCGGAGGCACCCTCTGCTACGCTCCCACCCACCTCATCGCTCGCTGGAGACCGATCCCGACTTGACTGTCCCCGCAATCGGTGAGCCCGACCCGGGCAGGGCGGAGCCGCGGCGGACCAGCTTCTTGGACGCCGCGGGCGGCATCCTCGTCATCCTCGCCCTGGGGCTCATCCTCCGGCTCATCATCGCATACCTGCTCCCGGGCTCCGGCTTCAAGGTCGACCTCGAGTCGTTCCGATTCTGGGCGGACAACCTCGCCGCCGAGGGTCTCAACGGCTTCTACGTCCGGGACTTCTTCCACGACTACACCCCCGGGTACCTGTACGTCCTGTGGCTCGTGGGAATGGTCGGGAGCGTGCTGGGTGACACCGGCGACCTGATCAAGGTGCCGCCGATCCTCGCGGACCTCGCGCTGGGCTACCTCGCCTGGTCGATGACGAGGGAGCTCGGTGGCAGCGAGCGCTCGGCCCGGCTGGCGGGCCTCCTCGTGATCCTGAACCCGATCACCTGGCTGGACAGCGTGGTGTGGGGCCAGGTCGACTCGGTCGGCGTCGTGTTCCTCCTGCTCTCGCTGCGCGAGCTCTGGCGGGATCGCCCGGAGCGTTCGGCGATCCTTGCGACCGTCGCCGCGATCATCAAGCCGCAGCTCGGCATCCTCATCCCGATCGTGGCCATCGTGGTCATCCGGCGGGCGCTGCGCCCCAAGGGCGGATTCGGCGACGAGCCGGAGCCCGAGCCGCTGCCGACGACGATCGGACTGGAGCGGCGTGTCCGCGGGCCGCTCCGGATCGTCACGACCGGTCTGGCCGGGTTCCTGACGGCCCTGATCCTGTCGTGGCCGTTCGGGCTCAGCATGCCGGGCCTCGTCGCCCAGATCTTCTCCACCGCGGCCGGCTACCCCTACGTGACCGTCAACGCCTTCAACCCGTGGGCCCTCGTGACCCACGTCACGGCCGATGGCAGCGAGGAGGGCCTCGCCCTCAACCGCCAGTGGGTCTGCGACTCCACGATCCTGGCGACGCCGCCGAGCGACTTCCAGATCGGACCGTTCCTCATCCCCGAGCTCGCGAATGCCGGCAGCACCACCGATCGGTGCCCCGACGGGATGATGATCGGGGCGTTCCCTGCGGCCCTCGTGGGCGCCGTCCTCTTCCTGCTGGTCGCAGGGCTGACGGTCTGGCAGGTCGCGCGACGGCCGGATCGCCGGACGATGCTCGTCGCGCTGGCGGTGCTCTCGCTCGCCTTCTTCGTGCTGCCCACGCGCGTCCATGAGCGCTACCTCTTCCCCCTCGTCGCAATCGGCTCGATCCTGGCGGCCGTCTCGATCCGCTGGCGGATCGCATATGCCCTCTCGTCGCTGGCGACCATCGCCAACATGTACGTCGTCCTGACGACGTACTACGGCAACAACCCGAGCATCACCGACTGGCTCGGCATCGGCGACGTCCTCGCCTCGTACTGGGGCGTCGCGGTGGCCTCGGTCTCCCAGGCGGTCGTGCTCGGCTGGGCCTTCTTCCAGCTCCGCTCGGAGGCCACCGAGGGGCTCGCCGAGGACATCGCTCGATCGGCCGCCGACGAGGACGCCGATGCCGATCGACTCGACGATTGGGATCCCCACGGCGATCCGGATCTTGGCCAGGAGCCGCCGGCGGGACGTTGGCAGGGCCCCACCCGCGAGATCCCGCGGTGGGCCTCCGCGGTCGCCAAGAAGCCGTCGACGGGCGCTGCCGGGTCGCCCGCGTTCGGGGCGGGCGCGGCCGTTGGGGGGAGCCCGGAACCCGGAACCGTGTCGCCCGCGTGGGAGGCGACCCGCGACGCCGGCTCGCTCGGGCCGTGGGCCTGGGTCAGGGCCCGCCTCGGCGACGCCCCCGTCCGGGCGGACCGGACGCGACAGCTCAACCACGAGAAGGGCGGCCGGCTCGATCGTCTTGACCTGTGGGTGCTCACGCTGCTCGCGATCAGCCTCTTGACGGTCCGGATGTGGCGCCTCGATGAGCCGTACCAGATGCACTTCGACGAGGTCTACCACCCACGGACGGCCACCGAGTTCCTGCAGGACTGGCGCTACGGCCAGAGCCAGAACATCTACGAGTGGACCCACCCCCACCTCGCCAAGTACGCGATGGCCTTCGGGCTCGCAGCGCTCGGCGAGGACGGGGTCTCGGCGACGAGCCGGCTCGGGGTCGCGGTCACGGATGCGGTCGTGGAGCCTCGCCGCGATGACGCGCTCGACGAGCGGCGCGTCGAGGGCGATCGGCTGTGGGTCGCGACCGGCAGCGAGGTCCGGGCCTACGACCTCGCGACTCGCGCCCTGGCGGGGACGATGGCGCTGCCGGACGCGATCGCACTGGCGTACGACAAGGGCGCGCAACGCCTGTACGTCGCAACGCGCGCGGGCGAGATCCGGATCGTCGAGACCGCGGAGCTCGACACGACGCGCCGAGGGCCGCCGGTCGAGGTGGCGTCGAGCGCGTTCCTCACGATCGAGGCCCCGGTCGCGAACCTCGCGCTCAGCCGCGACGGCGAGCGCCTCATGGCGACCCTGACGCCGGGCTTCGGATCCACCGAGCCCACCCGCAGCACGGTCGTCGTGATCGATACCTCGGGCGCCCTCGAGATGGCTCGGCCGTCCTTCCACGACGTGGCGCAGATCAGCACCGCGACCGACGGTCGGATCTACGTGGCCTCGTCGGACGGCCTCGGGATCATCGACCCGGAGTCGGGCGAGGTGATCCAGGTCTTCGACGTCGGCGGGCCCGCGCATGGCGTGGTCGCGATCAACGACGTCGAGAACGATCCGATCTTCGTGTCCATCGCGACGCCGGAGGGACCGAAGTTCGTGGTCGTCATCGCGAAGTCCGAAGAGGACCCGCGAATCGAGCACACCCAGGCGCTCCCCGGCGCCACGGCCGGCCGGGCGTACTTCGACCTCGCCGCTCGGATGGTCCACATGGAGGGCAGCGTGCCGCCGCCGCGCGCGGGCCTCGGGATCACCTCGCAGGCGCCCGTCGGCAGCGACACGGTCTACGTCATCGAACCCCACGGCTACGCGGTCTATGCCGACGCCGCGCTGCCGTACGTGCCGGTCGTCATGGTCATGGACGAGAACCAGAGCTACCCGTCCACGGATCGCGAGCAGCTCCTCGCGTTCGACGCGAGCGGCCAGGTCGCCTCCGTGCCGATCGGGCGCCACGCCTATGCCTGGCGCGTGCCCGGCGTGATCGCCGGCGTCCTGATGGCCGTCCTGCTGTACATCCTCGCGCGGCTGCTGTTCCGTCGCCGGAGCGTGGCGGTCATCCTCGGCCTCGTCGTCCTGGTCGATGGGATGCTGTTCGTCCAGAGCCGAATCGGCATGAACGATTCGTACGTCGGCCTCGGGATCGTGGGCGCCTACACCGTCTTCGCCGCGCTGTGGCTCAACCCCGGCGACACCCGGCGCCATTGGCTCGCGTTCCTCCTGGGCATGCCGTTGATCGGCGGGTTCCTGGGTTTCGCGCTCGCGGCCAAGTGGGTCGCGGCCTTCGCAATCGGCGGGCTCGGGATTCTCGTGCTCGCGCGCAGCGCCCTGGGCCGGCTGCTCCTGATCGCCGGCCTCGTGGTGATCACGACCGTGCTCGGCTACATCGCGATCTCCGTGCCCGACGGCCAGAGCGGCGGCAACTACGTCTTCCTCGGGATCATGGTGGCGCTGGTGGTAATCGCGGTGCTCGCGAACGTCCTCCACCCGGTCGCGTGGACCTGGGACGAGGTGCGATTCTCGATCGGCGCCCCGATCGTGGTCGGAGTCCTGGCGATCCTCAACGGGCTGCAGCAGGGCGCCGCGGCGAAGCCGATCGTCGTCGGGCCGCTGTCGCTCTCGATGCTCGAGATCGGGCTCCTGGCATTCATCGGCGCGGCCGTCACCTGGCTCGGGTTCATCGCGTTCGGGCGGCTCGGGTTCGGACCGTTCGCGGCAACGCCGGAGCCGGACGATCCCGCGGCCATCCTCGAGCCGCCCACGGCCGCGCCGCGGGGCTGGCTCCGCCTCGGTTCGGGCTTCGGGTTGCCGGCCCTGTGGCTCGGGCTGTGCCTGCTGGTCCTCCCGCTCGGGCTGTACGTCGCCTCGTACCTGCCCTGGGCGTTCGTCGAGAACCACCAGATCGTGGAGGGCTGGCCGGTCGGGCATACCGGGCAGACGCTGCTCCAGCTCACCGAGTCGATGTACAACTACCACAACGACCTGCCGAACCCGCATCCGGCGTCGTCCCCGTGGTGGGCGTGGACCCTCGACCTCAAGCCGGTCTGGTTCTACGAGGAAGGCTTCGCGGGCGGCACCTCCGGCTCGATCTACGACTCCGGCAACCTCGTCGCCTGGTGGCTCGCGATCCCGGCCATGGCTTTCGTGGCGTACCAGGCGTTCAAGCGCCGCAGCGCCGCGCTGGCGATCATCGCCATCGGCTTTGCCTGCCAGTGGATCTCGTGGTCCCGGATCGACCGGGCCGCGTTCCAGTACCACTACTACACCGCGTTGCCGTTCCTGCTCCTGGCCCTCGCGTACTTCCTGGCGGAGCTGTGGCACGGGACCTCGAAGCGGATCTGGCTGCTGGCCCGACTTGCCGCGGGCCTAGCCGTCATGGGGCCGTTCCTGCTGTGGCTCCTGCATCGGCCGCTGTGCGCCATCGTCCGGGTCACGGACGTCAATCCGGACTCCCAGGCCTGCCCGACGCTGATCCCCGAGGTCACGATCACGCCCCGTGCCATCGCGATCGCCGTGGTCGTCGGCGTCGGCGTCCTCCTGCTCCTGCGGGAGCTTCTCTCGATCACCGACGAGGACGATCCCGCCGACCTCGACGAGCAGCGCGCGGCCGGGGGCTGGCGCGCGGCGCTGGCGCGGATCGGGCTCGGCGGGCGATGGGCCGTCTCCGTCGCGATCGGCGCGATCACGACCGTGGGTTTCCTCGCCGTTTCCACGCTGCTCAAGGACAGCGATGGGCTCGAGCTGACGGACATCCCCGTCGAACCGATCGCGCTGATCGTCCTGCTCGCCCTTTCGCCCGTTGCGGCCTACGTGGCCACGGCGCGAGATTCGCGTCGGTTCGTCATCGGGGCGCTCGCAGCGATGGGCTTCTGGTTCATCCTCTGGTACCCGAACATCTCGGCGCTGCCGCTGCCCGCGGCGATCCACAACGCCTACCAGGGCTTCCTGCCGACCTACCTCTACCCGTTCCAGTTCTCGGTGACGAACGTTCGGGGCAACCCGCAGCTGCTCTCGCTCGGGCCGGCCATCATGCTGCTCGCCATCGCGTTCATGGCGATCGTGATCGGCTACAGCGCCTGGTCCTGGCGGGTCGCGCTCGCGGAGCGCCGCCGGGACCTCCTCGCCGAGCCGGTCGAGCCGGTCGAGCCGGCCGACCCGGTCGAGCCGCCCTCGGCCGGCCCGCCCCAGGCGGACCCGCCACCGGCGGTCGCGGGAGCGGACTAGGCGACCGGCTCCGGGATCGAGCCCGCGTCGGTCCCGGCGGGCGCGGGGGTGGCGGCGGGGCGCGGCGACGGCGGGATCGGGGCGTGGAAGCCCTCGGGTAGCTTGCCCTGGGCCGCCAGGCGTCGGATCACGAAGCCGTAATAGTCCTCGACCTTGGCGGTCACCCGCTCCCAGCTGAACTCGTCCGCGCGCTCGCGGCCGGAGCGCGCCATCGACTCCCGGAGCTCGTCATCGGACAGCAGCTGGGCAAGCGCCCCGGCGATCGCCTTGGGCTTGCCCGGCGGCACGAGCAGGCCCTCGCGACCGCGCCGGACCACGCCCTTGTAGCCGTGGATGTCACTGGCGACGATGGCCGTGCCCGCGGCCATCGCCTCGAGGAGCACGATCCCGAACGATTCCCGACCCGTCGCGGGCGAGCAGTAGACGTCCGCCGTCTTGAACAGCGCGTCTCGCTCGTCATCGCTGACCCGGCCGAGGAACTCGACGCCGCCGAGCTTGCGGGTCATGAGGTAGCGCCGCATCTCGCGCTCCTGGGGGCCACCACCGACCACCAGCAGCCGGCAGTTGCAGCCCGTCTTGCGCAGGATCCGGTAGGCCTTCAGGAGGTGGAGCAGGCCCTTCCGCGACTCGAACCGGCCGACGAACAGGATGTTCTTGGTCCCGTCCTGCCACTTCGCGATCGGGACGGCCCGCTCGAACCGCCCGATGTCGACGCCATTCGGGATGACCTTGTAGTCGCCCGGGAAGAAGCGCTCGATGAAGTGCCTGGCCGCCGCGGAGACCGCGATACGCCCATGGATCCGGCCGACTGAGGGGCCCATCAGCCGCGACCCGATCTGGTACGCCGGCGAGAATCCGCCGAAGGCGTGGAAGGTCGCCACGTTGACGCTCGTGGAAAGCTGGAGGACCACGAGCGACAGGAACGGCACGAACGGCTCGTGGAAGTGGAGCAGGTCAAACTGCTCCCGCTCCAGGACGTCGCGGACCTGTGACAGGAATCGCGGCGAGACGGTGATGGTGCCGACGGAGCCGTTGGCCGGCAGCGAGAACCCGCGCCCGATCCGGATGACATCGCCCTCCGACGCCCGCTGGAGGCCGTGGGTCGTGGTGATGATCCGGACGTCGTGGCCGCGGAGGCGGAGGTTCTCGTAGAGGTACCGGACGTGCTGGTTGACCCCACCCGGCAGCGGGTAGACGTACGGCGTCACCAGCCCGATCTTCACGCCGCCCCGTCCTCGCGGCCGGCGCTGCGCTCACGCGGGCGCCGCTCGGCCAGGAGCGCCGCCCGATGGCCGGTGAGCTCGCCGCCATTGCGCGGGTAGCCGAGGTCGCGCTTCGAGCCGTCGCGGCGGACGCGGCCGCCGAGGTTCGCGCGGGCGTCGCGGCTGTACTTCCGGAGCTGCTCCCGGAACGTCCCGAGTTGCGCTCCGGTCGCGTGGAAGGTGCCGTGATGATTTGTCGTGCGGTTGGCGATCGACTCGCGGAGGGCCGCGCCGTCGTGGCCGCGGAACGTCGTCCAGCCGCTCCCGATGGCGTCGAGGGCGTGGGCGTCCGAGTTGCCGACGCGAGCGAGGCCGTGTTCCTTGGCAAAGCGGACCACGCGGCCGTGCCACGGTCGTCCGAGCGTCGTGGGGTTGAATGCCTCGATCGCGTCCGGCCGGTAGCGCGGCTCGTCGGCGAGGAGCCGCCGCAGCACGAAGCCCTGGGCGCACAGCGGATAGGGGACCAGCGGATGCGCCGGGATCGCGATGCCGCCCTGGTCGTGGATCGCCGCGACGGTGGAGCGCATCGAGCGGAACGGCTTGATCGTCTCCTCGATCCAGAGCGCCAGCAGGTGGCCGCCGAGCGTGGTCACCTCCTCGCCCACGACCACCTCGAACGACAGCCCGCGATCGAGGGCCAGCTGGCGCCCGGCGAGCGCGGCGTCGATCCGCTCGTGGTCCGTGATCGCGATGACGTCGAGGTCGGTGTTGCGCTCCACGTGGTCCAGGATCTCGACGACGCCGGCGGTCCCGTCGGAGGCCAGCGTGTGGATATGGAGGTCGGCGCGCCCCAGCCGCGCGGTCATCCGGCGACCTCTCGCGCGGCCACATCGGGCACGGACACGTCCCGCGCGGGCTGGCGGCGAGGCTGGCGCACCGGCTCGCCCTCCAGGTCCGGCCAGATCGGGTGGAAGATGGCGAGCCACTGCTCCGGCGCCGCCGCGACGTGACGCTCGAACGCCCGAGCCTCCGAGTCCAGCCAGGCCGTGACCCGCTCGCGGCGGGAGCCTTCGGCGGGGAATGGCAGGGGCTCGCTTCGGGCGTGGTACACGCCGTCGGGCGCGCGCCAGACGCCGAAGACGTGGGGCGTCACGCCGGTCTCCATCGCCAGCAGCGCCGGGCCCACGGCGAGCGGCGCCGGGACGCCGAAGAGCTCCGTCGGGATTCCTCCGCCCGTGATGTCGCGGTCGCCGAGGAGCCCCACCGTCTCGCCATGCTCCAGCGCCTCCTTCAGCTGCCGCATCGCGCCCCCGAGGCCGATCAGCTCCAGTCCGAGTCGCCGCCGCGTCCGGACGAGATAGGCCTGGATATCGGGATCCGAGATGGTTTCGGAGGGAACCACCGCGGGGCGGCCCGTGCGCGAGGCAGCCAGGAGCGCCGGCAGCTCGAACCAGCCGATATGCATCCCGACGAACAGCTTCCCGTTTGGCGCATCGAGGATCGCGTAGACCTCGTCCTCGTTCTCGAAGTCCAGCCAGCGATCGAGGTAGGCCTTGTCGACGATCGGGGCCCGCGCGAGCTGGACGTAGTAGCGGGCCGAGTGCTTGAACGCGTCACGGACGAGCCGGGTCAGCGCGCGCCCGTCTCTTGCGGCCTCCTGCACCTCCGCGGAGCCGAGGTCTCGATCGGCGAGCCAGCGGACGACGCGGGTCAGGTTGCGGCGCGCGCGCCGGCGACGCTCGGTGGCGAGGCGGTAGGTGACGCGGCCCACAAGGTCCGCGACGGCGAGGAGCGGCCGCTCCGGCAGCCGGCATGCGAGCCACGAGGCGCCCACGATCGCCCACATCCGCAGGCGTCGGCCGAGCGTCCGCGGCGCCGCCGCGCCCGGAACCACGCGTCCTGGAGCAGTCGCGTCCGTCATCAGCCCGCCGGGGCCAGCGCCCCGGGGCCATCCGAGGTGGGCGCCGGCTGGCCCTCCTCCGACGATCCGGATGGGGGTCGTCTCCTCGACCCCGGGGCAGACCCCTTCGCGAAGCCGGCGGCTCTCGCTGCGAGGACGGCCTGCTCCTCCGGCGTCGAGGGCCAGAGCGGCTTGAAGCTGTACCACTGCTCCGGCGCGGCGGCGATCGTCGCGGCGAGCCCGTCCGCCACGGCCTGGGTTGCCCGCTGGATCTCGGCGTCCTCGTTGGAGGTGACCATGATCGGGTCGCCGTAGGTCAGCTGGAGGTGCTTGCCGTCCGGAGCCCGCCGGATGGCGATGTGGACGATCCGGGCGCCGGTCTTCGCGGCGAGGACCGCCGGTCCCGCGGGCAGCGTGGTCCAGGCCCCGAACAGCTGGACGGGGATGTCCTCGGGCCGGTAGCCCCAGTCCACGACCAGCGCCAGGATCTCGTTGCGGCGCAGCACGCCGAAGATGTCCCTGAGGTTCCGCCACGGGATCATCTCCACGCCCCATGAGCGACGCTGGGCGCTGAGGAGCTCGAACAGCTCCGGGAAGCTCGAGTCATCGGCGATCGCGGCGATGGGCCAGCCGTGATGGGCGACCCCGCGGGCCACGCCCTCCAGGTTCCCGATATGGGCCGTCGTCATGATCAGGCCCTTGCCCGAGGCCTTCCAGTAGGCCTCCAGCGGCAGGAGCGTCGAGGAATCGACCCGTGCCGCGGCCTGCTCGTTGGAGTCCCGCGGGAGGCGCATCAGGTCCACCACGTAGCGGGCGTAGGCGCGATAGGCCGCGTAGGCCTTGCGCCGCACCTCCAGCGAGGTTGGCGACTTGCCGAGGACGTGGGCGAAGTTGTCGTTGACGTAGTGGCGCTTCCTCGGCACCAGCACGAACGACAGCTGGAGCAGGAAGCTCACGATCGCGCGAGCGACCGGAACGGGCACGCGGCTCATGAGCCACATGCCCGCCCGATAGCCGTAGATCGCGAGCTTCTCGACGGGCCGGAAGCCGCGGCTCGCGCCCTTGCCGCGCCGGTGTGGCGCGCTCAGGCCCTTCCGCGGCTGCCCGGCCTCCGGGGCCGGGCTCACGCGCCGGCCGCCGCCTTCGAGTGAGCGCCCTTCGCGGCCGCCTCGGCCGGGCTGTCCCCGCGGCTCGCGAGCTTCCGGAGGGTCCGCTTCGGAGCCGTCTCGGTCCCGACGAGCGTCTCGTTGTCGTCGCCCTTGATGAAGGCCTCGACCCGGTTGAACGCGATGTCGTCGTGGATCTGCTGCGGCGGGCTCTTCATGAAGTAGCTGGAGGGCGCGACGAGCGTGCCCTTGAGGCCACGATCAAGGCCGAGCTTGAGGCAGCGGATGGCGTCGGTGATGACGCCGGCGGAGTTCGGGGAGTCCCAGACCTCGAGCTTGAGCTCCGCGTTCAGCGGAACGTCGCCGTAGGTCGTGCCCTCCATCCGGATGTAGCACCACTTCCGATCGAGGAGCCACGGCACGTGGTCGCTGGGGCCGACGTGGACGTTGCCCTCGTCGAGCTCGTAGTCGAGCATCGAGGTGACGGCGTTTGTCTTGGAGATCTTCTTGGACTCGAGGCGCTCGCGCTCGAGCATGTTCAGGAAGTCCGTGTTGCCGCCGAAGTTCAGCTGGTAGGTCCGATCGAGGCGGACGCCGCGATCCATGAAGAGGCGGGTCATCACGCGATGCGCGATGGTCGCCCCGACCTGGCTCTTGATGTCGTCGCCGATGACCGGGAGCCCTTCCTCGGCGAAGCGGCGCTGCCAGTACGGCTCCCGCCCGATGAACACCGGGATGGCGTTGATGAACCCGACGCCGGCCTGCAGGGCCTGCTCGACGTACCACTTGGTCGCCTGCTCTGACCCGACGGGCAGGTACGAGACCATGACGTCGACTTCGCGCTCCTTGAGGATGTTCACGATGTCCGCGGTCGGGCCGGGGGCCTTCTCGATGATCTGGCTGAGGTACTTCCCGAGGCCGTCGTGGGTCATCCCGCGCTCGACCTTCACGCCCAGGTTCGGGACGTCCTGGAAGCGGTAGGTGTTGTTGGGCTTCGAGTAGATCGCCTCGGACAGGTCCTTGCCGACCTTGTTCTTGTCGACGTCGAAGGCGGCCACGAACTCGATGTCGCGGACGTGGTAGCCACCGAGGTTGACGTGCATCAGCCCGGGGACGAAGTCGTCCTCCTTGGCGTTCTCGTAGTAGTAGCGGCCCTGGACCAGGCTGCTCGCGCAGTTGCCCACGCCGACAATCGCGACGCGGATCTTGCCGTCCTTGCGGCGGTTGCTGCCCGCCCAGGTGTTGTCGGGCGTCGCGCCGTTCTTGCTGCTGCCCTTCTTGCCGTTGGTTCCTGCCATCTGGCCTGCTCCTTGCCTACTGGTTCGTGGTGGTCGTCGTTCCATGTGTTCCCGGCGATGCGCGTCGGGGGAATACGAAGGGGTTGGTGGGAGGCCCTCCAGGCGAGGGCGTGGGGCGCGCCCGCTCAGCCCTCCCTCGACTGGGCGCGAACGTGAAGGATTCGCTGGATGGTGGTGATGGTTGCGAGGATGGCGATGAGGGCGAGCGAGCCAACGAGGATCCCCATCCCGAGCCCGATCGGCTGCTGGCAGGGGGCCTTGACGCAGACCACCGCCGTCGTCGGGACGATCCCCGCGGCGAGCAGCCCGAGCGTCAGGATCGCGATCCTGACCTCGCGCGGCGCCAGGCCGACGTTGGCCATCCCCGTCCCCGCGGTGAACCCAAGGCTCTCGAACTTCGCTCGGGTGTAGCTGACCATGAAGGCGGCCGCCATTGCTGCGGCGGCGAGGATCGCGCCGAGCTCGGAGCCGGCAGCGAGGCTCCCGGCGGCGATGCCGATGTAGACGATGCCCTCGCCGGCGCGGTCGAGCGTCGAGTCGAGGAACGCGCCGAGCCTGGTGGCGCAACCGGTCGCCCGGGCGAGCGTCCCGTCGAAGAGGTCGAAGATGCCGAACCCGAGGACGAGGACCGCCGCGAGGAGCCATCGCTCGGTCGCGGCGGCCCAGGCAGCAACGCACGTGCCAGCGAACCCGATCAGGGTCAGCGCGTTCGGCGTGAGCCCGAGGCGGCCAAGGGCCGTGGCAACCGGCACCGCGAGGCCGCGGACTCGATCGCGCATCGCGGGCGAGACGATTGCGGCGCCGGCGGCGCCAGGACGATCCGTCACGACGCGGCCTGCTCGGGGACGTCGCGGATGCCGAGGACCCGGCGCTCGTATTCGGCGAAGGCGTCAAACGCCTCCGGGAGCAGGCGGGAGACCGTCTCTCGACCCACGCGCCGGGTCTGGATCAGGCCCGCGACGCGGAGCCGCCCCAGGTGCCACGAGACCAGCGGCTGGCTGAGGCCAACGCGCTCGATCAGCTCCGACACGGTGGCGTCGCCTTGGGCGAGCCGCTGGACGATCCGAAGGCGATTCACGTCCGCGAGCGCCTTGTGGACGATGCGCAGCGCGCGGAGCTCGTCGGGCTGGTCGACGACGGCCGCGATGGTCGAGCGGATGTGGGCGGGAGACGGGGCCAAGCTGGGTTGCTCCGGGTTCGAGGGGGATCCGCTGGGCTCGGGGCCCAGTCGTGTCGCTCGTCGATCGATCGCCGTGCGACCGCCCCTTCAGGGCCGATGGATCAACGCGGGTTTATATCAATATGCGTTGATATCGAGCGGCTGTCAACCCTGGGGTCGGGCGGTCAGGCGCCTCGTGCGCGGGTGAGTCGCCAGCCGAGCCAGATGCTGGCGAGCGCCGGGATGGCCAGCCAGATCAGCAGCCCGGCGAGCACGAACCCGGCCACGCCGACCGGGAGCGAGGCATCCGATGCCGCGGCCGATCCGGGCGTCGCCCCGAGGCTGGCCTCGAGGGTGTCCAGCTGGTCGGCGAGCGCCTGCATGTCGGCCGCGACTGCGGCGCTGTCGGTGATGTTCGTGGCCAGGGCGGCGCTCGTCGCGGCGAGATCGGCCGAGACCGAGCGGGAATCGTTGGCGACCGCCGTGAACTGGGCCTCGAGCTCGCCGAAGGGCCGGGTCCCGAAGATCTCGAAGGTCGTCGCGGCGGCGAGGCGATCGAAGGAGTCGGCGAGGTTGCTCGTCAGCGACGACGCCCGCGTCGCTGCGGCGTTCGTCGCCGAGAGGCTGGTCCCGGCGTTCGTCGCGGTCGTGGCCGCGCGCTCGAGGGCGTCGGATGCCGGCCCGAGCATCGCCACGATCTCGGTGCGTTGGCGTTCGAAGCCGGTCGCCGCGTCGTTCACGGCCGACAGCGAGCTGAAGGCCAGCACGCCGGCGACGACGATCAACCCGAGCCCGCCCAGCCCGAAGGCCAGGAGCGTTCCGCCCAGCCGGCGCCGCCCTCGGGGCGAATCGATCAGCCAGGTCGGCAGGGGATCTCGGAGCCCCCCCGAACGGCCCGATGAAGCGACATTCGACTCGGGGGCCGTCACTCGGGCCGGAGCTCCCGCGTGAGCAGGCCCCAGCTGAGGATCAGGAGGACGGCGGAGATCCCGGCCAGTGCCCCGAGCTGCCACGGCTGGACGATCGAGCCGGTCAGCATCAGGTCCTGGAGCAGCGAGATTCCGTGGGTGACGGGCAGCCCATAGGCGGCGACCTGGACCGCCGGCTGGAACTCCTCGATCCGCAGGACGAAGCCACTGAAGAACATCGCCGCCAGCAGCGCGAGCAGCGACAGCTGGACGGCCTGCCGCTCCGAATCGGAGACTACCGAGATCAGCAACCCAAGCCCCAGCGAGGCGATCAGCAGCAGCCCGACCACGAGCGCCACCATGGCCGGCGACCCGAGCATGGGCACGCCCAGGAAAGATACGAGCAGCCAGATGGAAAGCGCGGCGATGCCACTGCCCAGGATCCCGAACGCAAGGACCTTGCCGGCGACCAGCTCGGTCGCCCGCATCGGCGAGGCCCGGAACCGATCGATGGCGCCGCTGCTGCGCTCGCGCACGATGGACAGGGCGATCAGGGTCACGGCCATATGTTGGAGCACCAGCGCCAGCGCGGCTGGGCCGTAGAATCCGATGATCGTCGGCTCCACGGCGGCGAGGTTCTCCAGTACCGGCTTCGTCGGCGAGGCGATGACCTCCGGTGGCACGTTGGAAAGGTCCTTCCCGCCGATCGTGATGGCGTAGTCCTGGCCCTCTTCGGCCCCCGCCTTGTAGATCTCGCGGTTGACCGCGGAGGCGAGGGTCTCGGCGAGGAAGCCGGCGTAGTTGGCGGCGACCGGGTCGGTGACGTCGGTGACCACCGTCAGGTCCGCCTGCTGCCCGGACTGGATCGCCGCGAGGGCATCCGCGGGCGGGATGATCACGATGTCCGCCTCGCCCGCGCGGAGACGAGCCTCCGCAGGCGCCCGATCGGGCACGACGTCGATGACTCGCAGGCCCCGAATCGCCAGGTTCTGGTAGGACGCAACGTCCTTCGGGAGCTGCGATGAAGGGTCGACGACGACGATCGTGTTGAGGTCCTTCTTGATGCCCTGGTAGCCGAGGCCGAACACGGCCAGGATCAGGAACGGACCGAGGATCAGGCTCAGCACGGCGCCGGGACGCCGGAAGACCTCGACGATCTCCTTGCCGATGATCGAGAGGATGCGGACGACGAGCTTCGCGAGGCCCATCACGCGGCCGCCTTCGACTGGTCGCCCGACGTCGCCTTGCCCTTGGAGCCGGCCTCGGCTTCCGCGGCGGCTTCGGCCTCGCGGGCCTCCTGGTCCCGGTTGACCAGGTCGGCGAACACCGCCTCGAAGGTGGGGCGGATCTCGCGGACCGAGGCAACCGTGCCGCCCGCGGCGAACGCCTGCGGCACGGAGTCCGCGATCGCCGCGCCCGCATCCTCGACGATCAGCTCGAACGTTCTCGGGCCCGTCTGGCGGATCGCGTGCACGCCTTCCGGCCGCGCGATCGCCGCGGCGTCGTAGAGGCCCTCCATCGTCACCTCGACGACCTCGCCGCCGAGCGCATTGCGGCGCAGCTCGTCCGGGGAGCCGTAGGCGATCAACCGGCCGCTCGAGATGAGGGCCACGAGGTTGCACTCTTCGGCCTCGGTCACGTACTGGGTCGTGACGATCGAGGTGACGCCGCTCTCGCGAAGGCGGTGGATCTCGTCCCAGACCGTCCGGCGGAGGAGCGGGTCGATGCCCGCGGTCGGCTCGTCGAGGATGAGGAGCTGCGGCTCGTGAATGAGCGCCGCCGCGAGCTCGAGGCGACGCTTCATCCCGCCCGACAGCTGGCCGGCGCGTCGATTCCGCACCGACCAGAGGTCGACCAGCTGCAGGACGGCCTTCTTCCGGCGCCAACGCCGGAAGAGGATCATCCCGTAGAGGCTCCCGGCGAAGTCCACGTTCTCGCCCACGGTCAGGTCGGGGTAGAGGCTGAAGAGTTGGGGCATGTAACCCATCCGCTCCCTGGTGGAACGCCGGAAATGGCTCGGGTCATCCCCGAGCACCTCGATCTTGCCGGCCGTGGCGCCCAGCGAGCCGGTGATCATCCGAATCGTCGTGGTCTTGCCCGAGCCGGACGGCCCGATCACCCCGACGACCGAGCCCGTCGGGATCTCGAGGTCGATCGAGGAGACTGCCTCCGTGCCGTTGAAGCGCTTCGTCACGCCAGCCATGCGAACGGCGACCGCGGATTCGATGGCGAGGGTCCTCCCAGGGGCCGGCCTCGGCGAACGACGACCACGCCGACGGCGACCGCCCCCAGCGTGTGGCAGGGGCGGTTGCAGGCAGGCGCTTCGCGCGGGTCGGGCCGGCGACGGACGCATTGCGGCACACTCGGCCGATGGGACGCGGCCAAGCGGCGCTGGTGCTCGGCGTCGTGGGCCTCGGGGCCTTCCTGTCCGGGCTTGAGCTGATGATCACCGCCGTCGCGCTGCCGGCGATCGTCGTCGACCTCGCCGACTGGACCGAGCTCCGGACCGCCTCCTGGATCATCAACGGCTACCTGCTGGTGTCCATCGTGGTCATGCCGATCGCCGGTCGACTGGTGGATCGCCACGGCGTGCGGCGGGTGTTCCTGTGGGCGCTCGTCGTGTTCATCGTGGGCTCGGTGCTCGCAGGGCGGGCGACGGGGCTCGCGGACCTCATCGCCGCGCGCCTGGTCCAGGCCCTGGGTGGTGCCGTGCTGGTGCCCGCGGCCACGGCGGCCGCTTCCAGCCTGTTCGCCGGTGCGGCGCGAGCCCGCGCGCTCGGCATCGTGGCAGCGCTGACGTTCCTCGGGATGGCCGCCGGGCCGTTCGCGGGCGCCTGGATCATGCAGTCGATCCATCCGGGCGCCGCGCTGGAGGGGCTGGGGCTCGGGGGCGAGATTCGGGAGCAGCTAGAAGACCCGTGGCGGTACGTCTTCTACCTCAACGTGCCGCTCGGGCTCGTGCCGCTCGCGCTCGGCTGGGCCGCCACGGTGGGCTGGCGGACGCCGCGGCGCGAGCACCGGCTGGATCTCGCGGGAGCCGCCGCGGCCTCGCTCGGGCTCGTCGCCCTGGTCCTCGGCGTCTCGCTCGCCGGCAGTGAGCCGATCCCGGAGCTGCCGCTGGACCCCGCCATTGCCGCCGCCCTGCTCGTGGCCCTCGCCGCCCTGCTGTTCGTGTTGGCGGTGGCCATCGGCCGGCGACAGGCCGAGCCGTTCATCGACCTCGCATGGTTCCGTTCCCGCCCGTTCGGGTCCGCGCTGGCCGTGTCGCTCCTGAGCGGCTATGCCTTCGCGACGGCGATCATCGGGGGCGCCGTCTTCGTCGACCGCGTCCTCTACGGCGGCCCGGACGTCCAGCGCCTCGCGCTCGGCTCCCTCGCCGCTGCCACCGCGTTGGGCGCGCTCGGGTCCGGGTTCCTGCTCCGGGTCCTCGGCCCGCGTGTCACCACGCTCGCGGGCCTGACCGCGGCGATCGGCGCCCTCGTCGCGATGTCGACGTGGACGCCGACGACGCCGGTCGGGCAGGTCGCCGGCTGGCTCGGGCTGTTCGGGCTGGGGTTCGGGCTGACCGTGACGCCGCCCGCGACCGTGGCGGTCGAGGCGCTCGGCGAGCGTGCCTACGGGATCGCCTCGGCGACGGTCACGGTGGCCCGGATGATCGGGATGGCCATCGGGCTCGCGGCGCTCACCGCCTTCGGCTCCACCGTGATCGATCGGCTCTGGGCCGAGATCCGCTCGACGCCCGATGCCTACCGGGCGTTCATCCCCGAGTCACTCCGCGACCGGGCCTTCACGGACGGGCTCGTGGTCCAGGCGCTGGAGACGTGGGCCAGCGGCGAGGCGGCACGGATCCTCGTCGGGGTCTTCCTCGTCGCGGCGATCGTGCTCGCCGTCGCGGCGATTCCAGCGCTCGGCCTGACCCGGCGTGGGAGCGCCGCGTCGGGCTAGTTGACGCCGCCGCAGATCCGGGGGTGCGCCGCGGGGTGGGCGGCGACCGGGTCGGTCTTCTCCGCGGACAGGAAGTTCGCGACCACCTGGAGCTTCGGGACGGTGCCTTCGGGGCCCTCCGAGGTCTGCAGCCACAGCCGCTCGGTGTCGGCGTTGATCGCGTCCTCGAGGTCGCGGGTATGCCGCCGGACCTCCTTGATCTCGTACAGGAACAGCCAGCTGTCGCTCGTGTAGACCTGGACTGTCATCCCGATCATCCGATCGCCGTTGTTGATCTGGGACTGGTCGAGGAGCGGCAGGAACATCCCGGCCCGGGCGTGGGCGTAGAGGTAGGTCGCGCGACCCTGGCCGGGCTGGCCGAGCAGCGGCTGGTAGAGCGCCACGTCGCACAGGGGATAGATCCCGTAGTTGTCCGTCTGGAGCATGATCGGGAGGTCGATGTTGAGGCGCCGGATCACGATCCGCGTCGCGACGCGATCCGGCGGGAAGCTGGGTCCCGCGGTTGCGTCTCCGGCGCCGGGCAGGTTGATGCCGCCGTTCGACGTGGGCAGCGGCAGGTAGGACGCCAGGGGCCGCGCGACCGGCCCGGCCTCGACCGGGGCGGTGTAGGACATCAGGCCGCTCGCGAGCAGGCCCACGCCCAGCGCGGTCAGGATCGCCGGCACGAGGCGGAAGCGCAGCCGGCCCAGGATCGTGTCCATCGAATCGACTCTACCAGCGGTCCCCGGTGCACTCGGTCGACGGGTCTCGACCGTCAGGGGCTCGTTTGACGCGATCCATCCCGCACGTGCGACGGGCTCCGTGGTGAAGGTTTCGCCACCAGTCGGGCGCCAGCCGAGGCGTCGCCGCCAGCCCGGCAGCCGGAAGCGGCCTCGATCGCGGAACCAACCCCCGTTCGGATGCGCGTGGTCGCCGGACACGCGCTCGGGACGGCGGACCGCTACCCGCCGATGGCGCGGGCGGCCTGGCTGACGATCTCGAGGAAGGGTCCCGGGATCAGCCCGAGGAGGACCGTCAGGACACTCGAGACCGCGAGGCCGCTCCACAGCAGCCGGCCGTGGGCCAGCGGCTGCTCCTCGTTCTTCGGCTCCCGCATGAACATGTAGACGACCACGCGGAGGTAGTAGAAGGCGGCCGCGGCGGCGTTGAGGACCGCGACGACGGCCAGGATCCCCACCAACGTCCAGCCGGCCTGGCCGGCCTCCACCGCCGCGAGGATCACGTAGGCCTTGCCGAAGAAGCCGGCGGTGGGGGGGATGCCGGTGAGCGACAGGAGGAACAGCGTCATGAGGATCGCGAGCCAGGGCTCGCGCCGGACAAGGCCGGCGAAGGTGTCGAGGCCGCTGGTGACGCCGGCGCGGCGCTGGATCGCGGCAACCACCGCGAACGCCCCGAGATTCATCACGGAGTAGGCGGCGCCGTAATAGAGCAGGCCCTCGAGGCCGGAGATCCGCCCGGCGGCGAACGCGGCGAGGCCCACGAGCATGTAGCCGGTGTGGGCGATCGAGGAGTAGGCGAGCATCCGCTTGACGTTGTTCTGGGTCAGCGCGACGAGGTTGCCGAGGGTCATCGTCAGGATCGCGAGGATCACGACGACCTGGAGCCAGTCCGTGCGCAGCGGACCCAGCGCCTCGACGAAGAGCCGCAGGATCAGCGCAAACGCGCCGATCTTCGGGCCGACCGAGAGGTAGCCGGTCACCGGCGTCGGCGAGCCCTGGTAGGCGTCCGGGGTCCAGTAGTGGAACGGCACCGCCGCGATCTTGAAGGCCACGCCGGTGGTCATGAACCCCAATCCCAGGACGAGCGCGGGCGAGATCGCGGTCACGCCGGAGGCGACGCCTTCGAGCGCCTCGCGCATGCCGGCGATGCTCGTCGTGCCGGTGGTGCCCCATGCGAACGCGAGGCCGAACAGGAAGATCGCGGAGCTGAAGGAGCCGAGGAGGAAGTACTTGATCGCGCCCTCGGTCGAGTAGCCGTCGGTCTTGTGGTAGCCCGCGAGCATGTAGCCGGGCAGGACCATGAGCTCGAGGGCGATGAACAGCACGAGCAGGTCCGCAGACGCCGAGATCAGCATCGCGCCGGTCATCGCGAACAGCAGGACGATCGCGAACTCCGGGAGCGGCAGGCC
>DATLDP010000069.1:0-2616 GCA_035525825.1 Candidatus Limnocylindria bacterium | reverse complement strand
AGGCCGTAGATCTGCGCGATGCCGTCACCGACCTCGACCACGGTGCCGACGTTGCGCGTCTCGGCGGTCGCGTCAAAGGTGTCGATCGCGGACTTGATGATGTTGACGATCTCGTCGGAGCGGATGGCCATCGGGTACTCCTGTGGGGCTTGGGCGGGGGCCGGGCGCTACCTGGCGCCCGCCACGAGGCGTTCGCGGAGTCGCTCGAGGCGGCCCCGGACGCTGGCGTCATAGAGGGTGTCGCCGACGCGGACGGTGAGTCCGCCGATCAGCGATTCGTCGACCACGACCCGGAGGTCCACGGTCTGTCCGGTCATCTGGGCGACCTTGCGCTGGAGCGCGGCGGTCTCCTCGCCGTTGAGCGGCGCGGCAGCTGTCGCGAGGGCCTCGACGACGCCGTTCTGGCGGTTCAGGAGGCGCCGGTACTCGGCCGCGACAGCCTCGACACGGTCCACCTTGCCCCGAGCCACGAGCAGCCCGACGATCTTCCGGACCGGCTCCGGCACCCGCTTCTCGAGCAGGGTGTCCACGAGCTGCGTCCGCTCGGCGAGCGGTCGCGCCGGGTTGCGGAGCACGTCCAGCACGTTCGCGCCGCTCAGCATCCGCACGGCCAGGTCCAGCCCCTCGCCATAGGCATCGACGGCGCCGTCGCGCGTCGCGAGCTGGAACGCGGCCTCGGCATAGCGCCGGCCGATCGTGGAGCCGGGATCGGCCATCAGCAGGTCACGACTTGGCGCTGCCTGCGGGATCGGCGAGGAACTCCTCGACGAGGCGCCGCTGGCGCTGGTCGGTCATGGTCTCGCGGACGACGCGGCCGGCGGCCTGAAGGGCCAGGTCGGCAACCTCGCCACGCAGCTCGGCAAGTGCGCGCTGCTTCTCCGCGGCGATCTCGTCGGTGGCGCGGACGCGCATGCGCTCGAGCTCCTCGCGGGTCGCTGCGATATCGGCGTCGCGGGTCTCCTGGGCAACCTTCTGGGCGCGCGCCAGGATGTCGTTCGCCTCGCGACGGGCTTCGGTGAGCGCCGCGATGCGCTCCTGCTCGGCGCTCTCGCGATCGCGCTTCGCCTGATCAGCGTCGCGCAGGCCCTGCTCGATGCGCTCGCGGCGAGCCGCGAGCATGCCGCTCACCTGCTTGCCGAACGCCAGGTACAGGACCACGACGAAGACGAGGAAGTTCAGCGACGCGACAGCGATCCAGAAGAAGTTGATCGCGAGGCCGCCACCCTCCGCCGCCTGGCCGACGGCGGCCTGTACCGCCGGCCCGGCGAGCCCGAACAGGTTCATCGCGTGTCGATCCCGTTCGCTACGCGGCGGGCTGCAGGACGATGGCGAGGATCGCGACGACGATCGCGAGAACACCCAGGCCTTCCGCGAACGCGGCGCCGAGGATGAACTGCGCGCGGATCTGCGGGGTGGCGTCCGGGTTGCGCCCGATCGCGGTTGCCGCGAGGCCGGTCAGGATCCCGATGCCGATGCCGGGGCCGATGACGCCCAGCGCCGCGAGGCCCGCTCCGATGAATTCCACGGTTTCGTTCCCTCCATGTGCGCGCCGCGGGTCCTTCCCGCGATCGCCTTTCGATTCCTGGTGATCAGTGACTCGGTGCGCCCACGCTGAGCGGCGGCGCCATTCCACCTTCGGGCACGTCGGCTACGCCGGGGTGCTCCTCCACGTGGTGGCTCTCCACCGCGATGATCGTGTACATCAGCATGAGCGTCGAGAAGATGAGCGCCTGCACGAAGTTCAGCAGGCCCTCGAGGAGCAGCATCCCAGCAGGGATGAGCGCGATGGTGAGCGCCGTGATGACGCCCAGGGCGACCTCGCCGCCGAAGATGTTGCCGAAGAGTCGCATTGCCAGCGTCACGGGCTTGATGAACTCGAGGAGGAACTCGATCAGGCCCACGAACAGATCGATCACGCCGGACGCGATCCCCTGCTTGAACCCGGAGAAGACGAAGAACTTGCCGAGGTAGCCGCGCACGCCGAGGCGCTGGAACCCGCGGAAGTGGAAGTAGGCGAAGGCGACCAGCGCCAGGCCGATCGTGACGTTGACATCACTCGTGGGCGCCCGGAGCGCCTCGATCTTGCCGAAGAAGGGCAGGAGGCCGCTCCAGTTCGAGAACAGGATGAACAGGAAGAAGCCGGCAAAGAGCGGGATGTGGCTGCGGGCGTCCGGCCCGCCCAGGGAGACGGCCCAGTTCTCCAGGCTTTCCCAGGCGAACTCGAGCGCGTTCTGGAGCTTGCCCGGAACCTCCTTCATGCCGCGCCCGGCAAGGAAGAAGACCAGCAGGATCACCGCCATGACGATCCACATCGTGAACAGGGTGTTCGTGATGCTCACGTCCGAGGAGATGATCGGAAGCGCGTGCTCCGCGCCGCTGGGCGACCAGATGACATGTGGTGCCGGGAACTCGAGGTTGGCCATGATCAGGTCGCCGATGCCCTTGATCGGTGCGCCCGGCTCGCCCACAGGGAACGGCGGCACCACGATGGAGGCGACCACGTCGAGAACGATCACCGCGGCGATCAGCAGCAGGATGTTGCGACGGCGGCTCGATCGCGGCTTCGCCGGGACGGCGGCGGCCTCCGACGCGGGCGCGCCTGCGCCGGTCGCGGCT
>DATLDP010000089.1:0-17275 GCA_035525825.1 Candidatus Limnocylindria bacterium | reverse complement strand
CCGGATGACCGCGGGCCCAACCAGCGGGAGCAGCCAGCACGTCGCCCAGCTCGAGCTTGGCCTCGGCGCTCCCCGACTCCCGATCGAGGCCGAGTGGAAGGCCCAGCAGCGGCTGTGGGGCCATTCGCTGCACCCGATGTGTTCGTACCTCGCGAGCTTCCCGGCGGCCCTCGCCCACGCCTTCATCGCCCGCTACACCCGTCCGGGTGACGTCGTCCTCGATCCCTTCTCCGGCCGGGGCACCGCGCCGCTCCAGGCGATCGTCGAGGGCCGGATCGGCGTCGGCAACGACCTCAACCCCTTCGCTCATCTGCTGACCGCGGCCAAGCTCGAGCCGCCGACCCAGGCCCAGGCAAGGACGCGCGCCACCGCCCTCCGACTTGGCTTCGCCTCCACCGCCACCGGCTGGCTCGACGAGGCCGTGGCGATCCAGCACGAGCCCGGCGCTGCCGCGACGCCCGTGCCCGCCGAGGTCGCCATCGCGTTCCACCCACGGACGTTCGCGCAGCTGCTGTACCTGCGGGAGACCTTGGACCTCGCCAACCCGACCGATCGATTCCTCGCCGCCGCGACCGCGGGAATCCTCCACGGCAAGACCCCGTCCTATCTCTCGACCCTCATGCCGAACACGTTCAGCATGGCCCCGCGGTATGTCCGCGAGTTCGCCGCGAGGACGGGCTTCGAGTCGCCGGACCGCGACGCGTTCGACCGCCTGGAGGCCAAGCTGACCCGGCTCTTCCGCGATCCCCTGCCCCGCACGGCCGGGGTCGCGCTGCTCGGCGACGCCCGGGATGCGGGTACTCGCGCCGAGGCGGCCCTCCGCGCTCGCCGCCTGCCCGATCGCGCCCGCCTGATCCTGACCTCGCCGCCGTACCTCCGCGTCCTCAAGTACGGCTACTACAACTGGCTGCGCGCCTGGTTCCTCGGCTTCGACTCCAAGGCGATCGACGCGTCGCTCGACGACGCCCACCGCAGCGCCCCGTACCTCGAGTTCCTCCGAACCGTCCTTCGGGACCTTCGCCCGGTCCTCGCCGAGGACGGCGTGGCCGTGCTGGTCATCGGCGACGTCGCGATGGATCGAGGCCGGGCGAGCACCGACGGCCACGGGCTCGCCGAGCAGGTCTGGGAGGAGGCCGCGCTGCCCGAGGGCTACCGCCTCGCCGGGATCGCCGACGACGACGTCCACGCCCACCGCAAGATGACCCGCCTCTGGGGCCGAGAGGCGGGCCGCGCCACCCAGGTCGACCGATTCCTGGTCCTGGGCGCGACCGAGGCCGGCCGCCGCCGGGCGATCAACGGCGCCCGCCTCCCCATCTCGTGGGACTGGCCTCCGCGCGGGCTTCGCTCGCTCTGAGGACCGTGTGACCCGCGACCTCGGCCCGCCCTCGCCGAGGTCGGCGGTGATCGTCCGAACCTCGCTTCCGCCGCCCCTCGAGCGGCTGCGCCGAGCTTCCATTGCCGACGCCGCAGCGGCTGTGCCGGCGCACCTGACGCTTCTCTACCCGTTCGTCGAGCCCGAGCGACTGGATCGCGCCGTTCGCGAGCTGCTCGCCAACGTCGCGGCGACGATCGAGCCGTTCGACTATCGGCTCACTGGTCCCGCACGGTTCCCGGACACGGTCTACGTCGCCGTCGAGCCGAATGAGCGCTTCGTGGCCCTGCAGGCGGCATTCGGCCTCGCCTTCCCTGCGTTCCCGATCTACGGGCCGGACTGGGCGTTCGAGTTCGTCCCCCATGTCAGCGTTGCCGAGGGCTCGGCCGTCATCGATCCGGTAACGCTCGAGGGTGCCGCCTGGCGCTCCCTGCCACAGGTGCGACGCGCCGCCCGAATCGACGTGATCGTCCGGGACGCGGGCGGTCGGTGGCGGACGCGCTGGCGCATCCCGCTCGGTCGGCCGGGTCGATCAGCCCGCGGCTAGAATTGCCGCCGTGAAGCAGATGTATCACCCGAGCGACCTCGCGGCGATGGATCCCCTGGTCCTCATGAAGAACCTGGACCACGTCCGCATGACGAGCCGCCGGCTGAGCTACATCCTCCAGCAGCAGGTCCACCTCTACACCCCGGAGGCGAACCAGCTCCGCGAGCAGATCGACGGGTATGTCGAGGCCGAGCGACAAATCGAGGGCGAGATGGCGCGGCGCCGAATCCGGGCCTGAGCGTCGTCCCCGCCGGCTGCCCGGTCCTCCGCAGCCGTTCGGCCTCCCTGCGTGCTTCGGTTCCCTCAGCCCGATGGTCGGCCTACCGGCCGCGTCCGGCCGGGCTGCCGCCGATCAGGCGCCGACAGGGGCCGGAGACGTTGCCGGGGTGACGCTGGTGGACTTTGCCTTCGCTCGGTCTTCGGTGACGATTTCGGTGACCTTGGAGGCGAGGAAGGGCATCTCGAAGAGGCCGAACTTGATGCCGTGGGTCGCCAGCTCGTCCGCGTCCCAGCCGCGGAAGAGTCCCCGGTTGGCCACCGCGCACATCTCGTCATACAGCTCCGGCCACCCGATCCGACGACGGGCGTAGCAGAATCGGATGAACTCCACGGCCTCGGCCGTGATGGCGTGGGCAGTCGCGGGGCGCGCGACCATCAATACGGTCCTCCTCAATCCCGTCTGGGGCACAGCGGGGCTGGCCGGATGCCACGGCGAAGTGGACCGTGGCGCCCGGCGTTGGGCTTTCAGGTGACCGGGGACCCGCTCTCCGGGGGGGTCGATCCAGTCCGTCCATAGTAGGCCGCGGGCGGAATTTCCCGGAAGGGGGATGTCCACCTTTTCGTCCACCAACTTATCCACACCCCGGTCGGACCGGCCGATTCGACCCGGATTCAGACCCGCCTCGCAACCCCCAGGCCGGGCGCATCGTTCAGCTGCCAGCGATGGTCGGCGCCCAGCTCCAGGCCGCTGAAGGGATCGTCCGCGAGCAGGAGGTTGCCGTCGAGGTCTACCCAGTCGGCGAGCGAGGCAACCGCGGCCGAGGCTGCGATCGCCACCGAGGTCTCCTCCATGCAACCCAGGAACGTCTGGAAGCCCAGCTCCCTGGCGCGCGCCAGCATCCGAGCCGCAGGACCGGGTCCGCCGCACTTCGCGAGCTTCACGTTGACGCCGGCGGTGACGCCGACGAGGGCGTCGAGGTCTTCGATCGTGACGCACGACTCGTCCGCGACGATCGGAAGCGACGAGATGGCCTGGAGGTCCCGGAGCCAGTCGAGCCGGCCCGCCGGGAAGGGCTGCTCGATCAGCTCAACCCCGAGATCGACCATCACCGGGAGCAGCTCGCAAGCCATCTCCGGAGTCCAGCCGGTGTTGGCGTCGACGCGCAGCGGCTTCGAGTAGACCGCGCGCACGGCCTTCAGGGTTGCGATGTCCGCCGGGCCGCCGCACTTGATCTTGAGCGCGGGGAAGGCGCCGGCCCGCTGGGCTCGCTCGGCGACGATCGCCGGCTCATCCAGCCCGAGCGTGAAATCCGTCGGCGGGATGTCCGTGGTAAGCCCGACCAGCTGGTAGACGGGCAGGCCCGTCACCTTGCCGACCAGGTCGTGGAGCGCGGAGTCCAGCGCGCATTTCGCGCCGCCGTTCCAGCGAATGGAGGCCTGGAGCCGGTCGCTCGCGGCACGCAGGCCCTCGATCGTCGCCTCGACCTCGCCGACCGCGGCGAGAAGGTGCGGGAAGACCGCGACCATCGTCTCGACCGTCTCGCCGTAGAACCGGTCGGGGTAGCCCTCGCCGAGTCCCACGACACCTGGGCAGCGGGGATCCGTCAGCTCGACGACCAGCGTCGTGACTGCGTGGCCGGCGTCGTGGTCGGAACGGGCGATGCGGAACGGGTCCCGGAGCGCGAGCTTGAGGACCTCGTGGCGAAGCGTCAGGCCCGGTGGCGACGAGGCGACCACCATCAGCGGGCCGGCAGCACCGGCAGGGAGCGGGCGACCCACGGCAGCGCGTCGGTGGCCTCGGCGACCGCGGCCCACAGGTCGTCGCCACCGAATCGCACCGGATCGGCGGCTGGCAGGCCCGTCTCGGCGGCGATCGCCTCGATGACGCGGTGGGCTTCATCCTCGTCCGGGTAGAGCATCGTGTTGAGGGCGATCCCGACGACCTTCGAGGGAGCGACGAGTCCCGCCACCGACTCGTGGAGCTTGATGAACTCGGGCAGCTTGGCGAGCGGGAAGGTTCGGTCGTCGACGTGGTCCCAGTCGTGCTCGGCCAGCCCGGGCTTGTGGACCATCACCATCGCGTGGGGCGTCGCGCCGTGGATGAGCCCGAGGGTCACCGACGAGTAAGCCGGGTGGTCGAGCGAGCCCTGGCCCTCGACGATCAGCCAGTCGCCCTTGGACTCCCCTTCCTCGAGCATCCACTCGACGGTCCCCTGGACGAAGTCGCTGATGACCCGGTCCACCGCCACGCCCCAGCCGTCGATCATCATCCCGGTCTGCCCCGTGGGGACGAACACGGCCTTGTCCCCGCGCTTCAGGGCGCCCTTGCGGAGCTCCAGCGCGACCGACATCTTGCCGATGGCGCAGTCAGTCCCGACGGTCAGGATCACGCGCTTCCCCGGCGAGTGCGGCCGCCCGACCGCGGTTTCCATGCGGGACGGCGGGCGGCGGTAGTCGACGATGGTCGTGCCCTTCGCGGCGGCGGCAGCCGAGAACTCCGGGTCATCGCCGAGGAACGTATGCAGGCCGGAGTGGACGTCCAATCCGCGATCGATCGCTTCGAGGATCTTCACTCGCCAATCCGATGGCAGCTTGCCGCCGGTGGGCGCGATCCCGATGAGCAGCGTGTCCGGGGGCTCCGGGAGGGCCATCGCGTCCGCCAGGGTCGCGACGGCCGGGATGTCGTGGCCGGGCAGCCACTCGTTCACGTTCCTGCCGGCGATCGAGGAATCGAGCACCGCGACCGTCTTGTCGGTCGCGAACCGGATCACGCCCATGGCGGTCTTCGCGTGGTGGGCCCCGAACTGGCCCTCGGTCAGGATCACGAGTCGGCGAGTCATGGCCGCGAGTGTACGGGGCAACGCGGGTCGGATCAGGGCCGGCCGGCCGCCTCCCGGATCGGCTCGGCGACCTCGCGGGCCATCGCGGCCAGCGCGTCGGGCCCGTCTCGAACCGGGATGCCCAGCGTCAGGTGGCTGGCGCCCGCCGCGAGGAACCGGCCGGCGGTCTCGCGCGCCGCGCGTTGGGCGGCCGGATCGGAACCCACGTTGAGCTGCCCCGCGAACCGAAACGTCGAGGGGTCGCGCCCTTCCGCCTCCAGCGCCCGCACCAGCGCCTCGCGCCGGTCGGTGAAGTACTCGACGTTCCCGGCATGGGTGCCGGGCATGATCCAGCCCTCGGCGAGCTTCGCGGCCAGCGCGATCCCCCGCCGCTTCTGGCCACCGAGCCAGATGGCCGGGCCGGCCGGCCGAATCGGCGCCGGCTCTAGCGTCGCCTCGCGGAGCGGGTAGACGGGGTCGTCGCGGGTCACGCCGGGCTCGGACCGGGCCTCGTCGGAGAAGAGCGCCGCGAGGGTCGCTACGGCTCGCTCGTAGCGGTCGAAGCGTTCCGCCATCGGCGGCAGCGGGATCCCGAACGCGTCGTGCTCGCCCGCGTGCCAGCCCGCTCCCAGCCCCAGGATGAAGCGGCCGCCGGTCACGTTGTCCAGGACCGTCGCAGCCTTGGCGACGAGGGCGGGATGCCGGAAGGTGTTCGCCAGCACCGCGATCCCGATCCACTTCCCCGGCACGCGGTGGGCGAGCGCGGCGGCGGTCGTGAGCGACTCGAAGGCGCCGCCGCCGCGCTCCCGGCTCGCGTCCGTGAGGTGATCGCTCATCCAGCCGGCGCTGAAGACGTCCATCGAGCCGGCGAGCTCCCAGATCGAGTCGAGGACCTCCCACGAGAGGCCGTGGGAGCCACTCGGGGCCGTTCGAAAGCCGAGCAGGCCGGGTTCGGGCATGGCGTCAGGGTAGGCACTCCGCCACAATCGGCCCATGGGATTCGATGTCGCGGCCGAGGCCTATGACCGATTCATGGGCCGCTACTCAACCCTCCTCACCGGACAGATGGCGGACCTCGCCGGGATCCAGGCGGGCCAACGGGTGCTGGACGTCGGCTGCGGCCCCGGCGCGCTCACGTCGGAGCTCGTCCGACGGGTCGGCGCCACGAACGTGGCCGCCGTCGATCCGTCCGCCCCCTTCGTCGACGCCGCCAGAACCCGCCACCCGGGCGTCGACGTCCGCCTCGCGCCCGCCGAGGAGCTGCCGTTCGAGGACGACGCCTTCGACGCCGCCCTGGCCCAGCTGGTCGTCCACTTCATGTCGGACCCGGTGGCCGGCATCCGCGAGATGGCACGCGTCACGAGACCCGGTGGCTCGATCGCCGCCTGTGTCTGGGATCACGCCGGCGGGCGCGGCCCGCTGGGCACCTTCTGGGAGGCCGCCAACGAGCTGGACCCGGGCGCGATGGACGAATCGCGCCTCGCCGGCGCGCGGGAGGGCCACCTCGTCGAGCTGTTCGCGCAGGCCGGCCTCCGCGAGGTCGAGCCCGCGACCCTCGTGGTCCGCGGCCAGCACCCGAGCTTCGACGACTGGTGGCAGCCCTACGAGGCCGGCGTCGGACCGGCCGGCACCTACGTCGCGAAGCTCAGCACGGAGCAGCGTGACCGCCTCCGCGAACGCTGCCGCGAGCTCCTCCCAAGCGGTTCGTTCACCCTGGAGTCCATCGCCTGGGCCGCCCGGGGCCGCGCCTGACCCCGGTACGCTGGGCCGCGTCCAGCGGCGAGGATCCGCGAAGGCAGCATTCGGAGGGGCGGGATCGGGTGGAGACGACCTGGCGCGACCGGCTGCGCTATCGGATCGACGAGTTCTTCGGGCGCGGGCCCATCGCCCTGATCCTGGGCCTGTTCGCCGTTTCGCTGCTGATCATCCTCGCGATCGCAATCGCCGTCACCGCCTCCGGCGTCGGCGGCGCGGACCGGTCATTCGTGGACCTCGTCTGGATGGGCCTCCTCCGGACGCTCGATCCCGGAACGATGGGCGGCGACCAGGGCCGGCCGGAGTTCCTTGGCGCGATGCTCACCGTGACCCTCGGCGGCATCTTCGTCGTCGCCGCGCTCATCGGCATCATCAACACCGGCATCCAGGATCGTCTGGCGGAGCTCCGGAAGGGCCGCTCCCGCGTCATCGAGGCCGGTCACACCGTGATCCTCGGCTGGAACCAGCAGGTCTTCACGATCCTCGCGGAGCTCGTCGTCGCGAACGAGAACCACGGCGGCCGGACGGTCGTCGTCCTCGCCGATCGCGAGAAGGTCACGATGGACGACGAGATCCGAGCCCGGATCCCGAACCCACGTGGCACCAAGATCGTCTGCCGCTCCGGGAGCCCAGTCGACCTCGACGAGATCGACATCGCCAGCATCCAGCAGTCGCGCTCGATCATCGTCCTGGCGCCCGAGGTCGACGAGCCCGACATCGAGGTCATCAAGACGATCCTCGCGATCACCAACGACCCCAACCGGCGGCCCGAGCCGTACCACGTGGTCGCGGAGCTCCACGATCCGAGCAACATCGAGGCGGCGCGACTGGTCGGGCGCGACGAGGTGGAGCTGGTCCTCGTCGGCGATGTCGTGAGCCGGATCATCGCCCAGACCTGCCGGCAAGCCGGGCTGTCGATCGTCTATGGCGAGCTGCTCGACTTCGACGGCGACGAGATCTACTTCAGCCATCAGCCGGTGCTTGAGGGCCGGGCCTTCGGGGACGCGCTGTCGCTGTTCGAGGAATCGACCCTGATCGGCATCTGTGTCGGTGGGGTGGACGTCCAGCTCAACCCGCCACCGACGACGATCATCGGCCCGGAGGACCGCCTGATCCTCATCGCCGCCGATGACGATGCGATCCGCGTTCGGTCCGAGCCCGCGCCGGCGATCGAGGACGAGTCGATCATCGTCTGCATCCCGACCCCGATCGCCCGCGAGACCACCCTCATGCTTGGCTGGAACCAGCGAGTCCTCCAGATCGCGCGCGAGATCGACGCCTACGTGGCACCGCGTTCCGGGCTGACGGTCGTGAGCGACGACCCGGCTGCGGCGGCCCACGTGGAAGCGCTCAGGTCAGGCCTCGTCAACCAGGCCCTGACGTTCGTCCCGAAGTCGCCGACGAGCCGCGAGGTCCTCGATTCGCTGAACGTCGCGACGTACCAGCACGTCCTCGTGGTCAGCCCGACGGACCGCTACGACGCCCAGCGTGCGGACGCGCGGACGCTCGTGACGCTGCTCCACCTCCGGGACATCGCCCAGATCGTGGGCCACCCGTTCTCGATCACCTCGGAGATGGCCGACGTCCGCAACCGCTCGCTCGCCGAGGTGACCCGCGCCGACGACTTCATCGTCTCGGACCGGCTGATCAGCCTCCTCATCACCCAGGTCGCGGAGAACAAGCAGCTCAACGCCGTGTTCGCTGACCTCTTCGACGCCGAGGGTTCGGAGGTGTACCTCCGCCCGGTTGGCGACTACGTCCTGCCCGGCCGGGAGGTGGCCGTCTCGACGATCGTCGAGGCCGCCCGCCGGCTCGAGGAGGTCGCCATCGGCTACCGCCTGCGAGCAGAGCAGAACGACGCGACGAAGGCCTACGGCGTCCACGTCAATCCGCGCAAGAGCGAGCGGCTGACGTTCGATGCGACCGACAAGGTGATCGTCCTCGCCCGCGGCTGAGCTGGGATTGCCCCGAGAGCCTGACAGGAGTCGGGTGCGAGGAGGTAGTTGGTACCGCATACCGGATTCGAACCGGTGATCTTCGCCTTGAGAGGGCGATGTCCTGGGCCACTAGACGAATGCGGCACGGGCACCGCGGTGGCGAGACCGCGGGGCCGGGCGGAATATTACCAGCCGGGCCGGATTCCCAAGGTCAGAGCCGATGGGCCTCCAGGAAGCCCCGGATCGAGTCCGCCACCTGCGTATAGCCCTCCTCGCCGAGGATCAGGCCGTAGTGCGAGTGGGCCCCGAATGGCTCGTACTCCGCCTGCAGCCACGTTGCGAGCCGCTGCGTCGCATCGAGCGAAACCGCCCGGTCGATGCCGCCGCCGATGACGAGGCGCGGCACGTCCGGCACCTTCGCCGGGTCCACCTTCACGCCCCTGAGCATCGTCCGGCGGGCCCGGCCTGATTCGTGCGGCTTCTGGCCCATGAGGTGCTGGACCCGGAGGATGTCGGCGAGGGTCAGGTCGCGATGATCCCGCTGGAGCTTCTCGGGCAGGGTGGCCCAGCCGAGGAGCGACGGCCCGAACAGCTCAGGGATCTCGCGGATCCGATGGGCCTCCGTGGGCTCGCGGACGTCGCCCGGCAGCTCCGACCCGATCAGCACGAGGCCGCTGACCTCGTGACGCTCCGAGGCCTTGAGCGCGAGGAGGCCGCCCATGCCGTGCCCAACCGCGACCACCGACGGACCGAGCCGGTCGATCGCGGCCCCAACGTCGTCGACGAACGTTTCGAACGAGAGCTCCGCCGGGTCCGCGGTCTGGCTCCAATGGTGGTTCCGGAGGTTGAGGGCGTGGCCCTCCCAGCCGCGACCGGCGAAGTAGCCGAGATACCGCTCCCAAACCCAGGAGCCGCCGAGCTCGCCGTGGACGAAGAGCAGCGGCTTCCGCCGGGATCGACGCTCGGGCAGCCACGACTCGATGTAGAGCCCGCGCTCGTGCAGCTCGATCTCATCCTTGCGGACCGGGCGGCTCGGCGGCGGCAGCGTGGCGTCGGGCATCGTGGACATCGTCCCTCCGGGGCGCTTGGTGGCTGGGGCCGGCCGCTTGGCCGGCCGGGCCGCTACTCGAGCGGGTTGATCACGAGGCCGGTCAGGGCCTTCGGGTAGATGTAGGTGCTCTTCTGGGGCATCACGTCGCCGTCGGCGGCGACCGCGACGATCTCGGCGGCGGGTGTCGGTTCGAGGAGGAGGGCGATCGATGCGGGCTGCCCGCCGCTGGGCGAGACGCCGGCGTCGACCCATCGGACCGCCTCCGCGGCCGACATCGTAAACGCCAGCCGTCCTGCCGCGACGGCTGCGGGATCGATTCCGGCGAGCCGCTCGATCGCCACCGAGGCGAGCGTCACGTCCAGGCGCCGGACTGCCGTGCCGCCCGGGGGCAGCCACGGCGCGAAGGCGCCGCGGCGGGCGCGGAGAATCGCGCCCCCGTGACGCGTCCACAGCCCGAACCGACCCTCGCCGCCGCGGACCTCCGAGCTGCCGTCGAACGCCGCAACGAGCTCCTCGCGCTCGATCCCGGTCTCGACCTCGAAGAGCTCCGTCGTTCGGTCGACGAACGACGCCACCTGTGACCCGTCGCAGCCCAGCAGCACGCGATGCGTCGGCAGCACCGTCAGCGGCCCCTCGACCGGCTCGAGGATCAGCATCAGGATCTCGTTCCAGGCGGGCGAATCCTCCACCACCGGCCCGCGCCGCCGCTCCTCCGCGTAGCGCAGGGCAGTCTCGTAGCGGTGATGGCCATCCGCGAGGGTGATCGGCGACGCGCCCAGACGCTCGCACACGGCGCCGATGGTCGCGTCCCGGGTCTCGTCCACGCCGACGGCCGCGACCCACAGCCTGTGGGTGACGCCCGCGTCATCGACCAGCCGCGCCGCCGGCTCGGTGGCGGCCACGTCCCGAAGCCACTCCGCCACGGTCCCGGACCGGTCCTCGCCGATGCCCACGACCGGGCTCGTGTTGACGGCGGTCGCTCGCAGCAGCCGGTAGCGATCCTCGCGCGGCGCGGCCAGCGTCCGCTCGTGGGCCCGGATGCCGCTGCTGGGACCGAATGGTTCCAGCACAACGCGGGCGAAGACCCCTCGCCGCGTCTCGACCCGGTCCGTCCCCGGGACCCGGAAGACCTGCTCGTAGGGATAGAGCGCTGGGCGGACGTCGCGCCGAAGCGTCCCGTCAGACCGCCAGGCGGACAGGGTGTGCGCCGCGCGCCGGTACTTCTCGTCCGGCGGATCACCGGCCTGCTCGTCAGGGAGGTCCAGCCGGACGACGTTCCGAGGGTCGCGGGCAAGGAGGGCACGGTGCGCCTCGGGGGAGACCACGTCGTACGGGGGCGCCACGACCTTCGAGAGGTCCTCGACCTGCTCGCGGGAGTAGCGCAACGCGCGGAACGGGCGGATCGACGGCACGGGCCGGAATCGTACGATAGGCCGCGCCGGTGCCTCGGCGACGAGGCTCCCCGGCCGGCCGCGCAACTTCTCGGGGGCGTGCGGCGTCTTGGGTCGGCTGCCGGCGCCTGCGCCCGGCGGCTCGTTCAACCCAGCCGATTCGAGGAGGACGCGTGCCGGACCGGCCGCACGACAACCGGGCTCGCTCGACGCAGCAGCCGTCGGCGCGGCGCCGCGTCGTCGTTCGGCTGGCCACGCTGGTCGCTGTCGCGACGCTGACGCTGGGCCCCCTCGCCCTCGCGACCACGGCAGCGGGTGGGCTCACGATGAACGCCCGCGTGCTCATGCAGGGGCACGCCCGGACCGGCTCGTGGGCGGCCATCGAGGTGGACCTCAAGAACGAAGGTCCCACGATCGACGGCGAGCTCCAGATGGACGGCGGATCCCAGAGCAACGCTCGCTACGCGATGGCGGTCAACCTCCCGACCGGCTCGCACCAGGTCTACGTCCTGCACGCCCAGCCGCCGGCCTTCGGCCGGAACGTCACCGTCGACCTCGTGGCGAACGGCCAGAAGGTCGAGAGCGCCAGCGTCGCCTACCTCGTCCACGACGCGACCCAGCTCGTCGTGGGGGTCCTGGCCGAGCGACCCGCGGGCCTCATCTCGGGCATCGACCTGCCGACGAGTCCGATCGGCGCCGCGCCGGCGATCGTGTCGCTGACGCTTGCCGACCTCCCGGAGCGAGCGGAGGGCTGGGCCGTCCTCGACCGCCTGGTCTGGCAGGACGTCGACAGCAACCAGCTCAGCGCCAACCAGCTCGACGCGCTTCGGCGCTGGATCGCCGCCGGCGGGCGCCTCGTCATCGTCGGCGGAACGGCGGGGATCGGGACGCTGTCGGCATTCCCGGACGAGATCCTCCCCTACCGGCCATCGGCGACCGTCGACCTCGCGCCGACGAGCCTGATCTCGCTGCTGGGACCGCTGCCCGACACTGCCGCTGACCTGCCGGCGATGGCCGGCGCCCTGACCGACGGCCGAGCCCTCGCCACCTCCGGCGATCGCGTCGTCGCGGCCGAGGTCGCCTTCGGCGGCGGCCGGGTGACCGTCCTGGGCTTCGACCCGACCACCAAGTGGCTCGCGGAGAGCCCGTCGATCGAGGGCCTTTGGCGGTCGCTCCTCCCCGACCGCTCGAGCGACGGGACGCTGCTGATCGATGACAGCCAGCTCGTGAACGCCGTGTACCAGCTGCCAGCACTTGCCCTGCCGCCGACGTCGGGCCTCCTCGCGATCCTGGGCGCGTACATCCTCGTCATCGGCCCGATCAACTACCTCGTCCTCCGGCGGCTGGACCGCCGCGAGCTCGCCTGGATCACGATGCCGGCCTCGGTGCTCGGCTTCGCGGCGCTGAGCTTCGGCTACGGCTCCTTCCTGCGGGGGACGGACGTCGTGGTCAACGAGGTCGCGATCGTGCGCGCGGCGCCGGACGCCACCGAGGCCACCGCGCAGGTGTACTTCGGGATCTTCTCCCCGACCCGTTCGACGTACCGGGTCGACGTGCCGCAGGGCGCCCTCCTCGCCTCTCCGATCAACGGCGACACCTTCGGCCAGGGCACGACGAGCCTCGACATCGTCCAGGGCACCGGCCCGGAGCGACCCTCGGCCGTCCGCAACCTTTCCGTCGGGACCGGCTCCATCCGGATCATCCGGGCACAGGTGCCGGTGGCCGCCCCCCGGATGAAGGCGGAGCTCACGCTCCAGGACGGCAAGCTGACGGGCATGTTCGAGAACGCCTCGGACGAGCTCCTCGAAGGCGTGGCCGTCGTGCTCGGGAGCTCCGTGCTGGTGCTCGGCGACGTCCCGGCCCACGAGACCCGGGCGGTGAACCTGCCCGTCCGGGACAACCAGTTCGGCAACCAGCTGGCCGATCAGGTGGTCGGCGCGTCGTTCGACAACTCCAGCGAGGCGGGGGTTCGCCGCGCCACCCGCTACTCGATGATCACCCAGCTGACCTACGACCCGATGGGCTCGTTCGGCAGTGGCCTGCCTGCCGACCAGGCGGTCATCCTCGCCTTCGGGCGCAAGCAGCTCCTGGACCTCCAGCTCGGCGCCGAGGCCCCCCGTCGCAACGGCAACGTCCTGTATTACGTGCCGGTCGGCATCGGCATCCATGGCCATGTCCAGTTCTCGTCCGACCTGCTCCGTCCGACGGTCATCGACAGCGATGCCCAGTTCTTCTCGAAGGAGCGCTTCTTCCTGAGCATGGGCGTGGGCACGGCCACGCTCGCCTACCGCCCGATCCCGTTCGAGGGGACGTTCACGCCGACGGAGATCCGGCTCGCGCTCGGCCAGGGCGGTGGCCTCGGCCCGAATGCCGGGGGCAAGGAGATCGAGCCGCTGCCGTCCGCGCCTGTCGCCTGCACGGACGCGCTGAACACGCTGCCGGAGGGCTGCCAGCCGCGCCGGCAGGACTTCCTGCCCGAGGTCGAGGTCTTCGACCGGACGGGCGACGGTGCCTGGCTTCGGCTGCCGCGCCTGAGCGCCGAGGCCAGCTACACCCTCGCCGAACCGACGCGCTACGTCGATCCGGCCACCGGCCAGATGCTCGTTCGCTTCGTGAACGACAATGCGGAATCGACCGCGGGCTTCGGCTTCCAGCTCGTGCTCGTGGGAGACGTCGAATGACCGCCATCGTGCAGGCGAAGGGGCTGCTCAAGCGCTACGACGGGACGGTCGCCGTCGCCGGCGTCGACCTCGAGATCCCCGAGGGCGAGATCTTCGGCCTGGTCGGGCCGAACGGCGCGGGCAAGACCACGATGCTGCGAATGCTCGCGACGCTGCTCCAGCCCACGTCCGGCGATGCCGAGATCGCCGGTGTATCGATCACCCGGAACCCACAGGCCGTTCGTCGCGTCCTCGGCTACATGCCGGACGCCTTTGGGGTTTACGACGACATGAAGGTCTGGGAGTACCTGGACTTCTTCGGTCGGTGCTACGGCCTCAAGCCTGCCCAGCGGCGCCGGATGATCGGCGACCTGCTCGAGCTGGTGGACCTGGCCCACAAGCGCGACGCCTACGTCGCGAGCCTGTCCCGCGGCATGCAGCAACGCCTCTGCCTGGCCCACGCCCTCGTCCACGACCCCCAGGTCCTCCTGCTCGACGAGCCCGCTTCCGGCCTGGACCCCAGGGCCCGCGTCGAGCTCCGGGAGCTCCTTCGGGAGCTCCGCGCGATCGGCAAGACGATCCTGATCAGCAGCCACATCCTCCCGGAGCTCGAGGAGCTCTGCACCTCCGTCGCCATCGTCGATCGCGGTCGCGTCCTCGCCTCGGGGACCATCGCCGAGATCGGCCAGAAGCTCCGGATCGGCGAGGTGCTGCGCGTCCGCGTGCTCGCCGACGAGGCCGGGCTCGAGAGCGCCCGAGCGTGGTTCGCCGGCCAGCCGGACGTCGCGTCCGCGAGCATCACCGGCGGCCAGATCGAGATCGGCTACCGCGGCGATGAAGCGGGCACGGCGCGACTCCTCGCGGGCGCGATCCGAGCCAGCATCGAGATCGCCAGTTACGCACCCGCCGCCACCGACCTCCAGGAGCTGTTCCTCCAGGTCACCGATCGCGACGATCTCGCCATCGCGACCGCAACTGCGGCCGCCACGACCCCGGCGATGCCCGCATGAGCGCGTTCACGAGCCGCCTGCCGGCGCTGGGGAGGGTGCCGCGAGTCGGGCTGCCGTCCGGCATCAGCGCGATCATCGTCAAGGAGCTCCGGGGCCGGATGCGAGGCCGCCGGGCGTTCATCATCGTGACGATCCACATCCTGCTCCTCTCGGTCTTCGCCTGGATGTTCCAGCGCCTGAACGAGGAGAGCATTGCCAACCTCGCCTCATACGGCGGGCAGACGACCTACGCCTCAGCGGCGGTCGGCCGTGGCGTCTTCTTCGGCCTGCTGATGGTCCAGACGCTCATCGTGGCGGTCCTCGCGCCGGCCGCGACCGCGGGCGCCATCAGCAGCGAGCGCGAGCACCAGACGCTGGAGCTCCTCGCCGTCACCCCGATCTCGTCCTTCGCGATCGTCGTCGGCAAGCTCCTGAGCGCGCTGGCCTGGGTCTTCATGCTGATCCTCGCCTCCATCCCGGTTACCGCGATCGTGTTCGTGTTCGGGGGCGTGGCGCCCGACGACGTGATCCGCGGCTACGCCGTCATGTTCGCCACGGTGATCGGGCTGGGATCCATCGGCATCTTCTTCTCTGCGCTCACCCGCCGGACCGGCGCCTCGACCGGCCTGACCTTCGTCGCGACACTCGTCCTCGTCGTCGGCTCGGTGTTCGCCTACTTCTACCTCACGACCACCGCGGAGATCGGCTCCACGGGCCTGCGCAAGCAGCCGTCCGAGGCGATCCTGTACCTCAACCCGTTCGTTGCCCAGGCCGACGTCATCTGCGGCACCGAAGAGGGGGGCTTCGGCGGCTCCTGCGGCTTCATGTCGGGGATCCTCACGCCGGTCGACCAGCAGTTCATCCCGCCGGACGTCGATCCAGGGAAGCCCGTTCCGGCGCCCGGGTTCGGGATCGGCGGCGGCGGCGTGATCGTGAATGACGGCGCCAACATGATTCGCCGCGGCGGCGTCTTCCTCGACGACGGCGCCGTCGTCCCGGTCGCCGAGTCGTTCCGTGATCGCTTCTGGCCCAAGAGCGTCATTGCCTTCCTCGTCCTCGCCCTCGTCCTCACCACCGCATCGATCCAGTTCGTCACCCCTACGCGCCGCTGGCGTCCCAGCCTGCCGGGTCCCGTGCGCCGCCTCTTTCGAAGGAGGAGCGCCTCATGAGCTTGACCGGATCGCCCGGACGCCGCCCCCGCCTGCGCATCGCTCGTCCCGCCGTCCGACTCGGGCGGCCGTGGCGGCGGATCACCCGCGCACAGGCGACGCACCCAGCCGAAACCTTCGTCCCGGTCGATCCGCGCGTGGCGCTCGGTCCGGATCTGGATCCGGACCTCCTCGCCATCCGTTCGCTGCTCAGGCCGCATGGCCGGCGGCTGTGGCTCCGTCGCGTCATTCGGCGCGTTTGGATCGTCGTTGCCGGCGCCGTGGTCGCCCAGCTCGCGCTCTGGACCCTCGCCCGACTGATGCCGGTCGAGGTGGCGCCAACCCTGTCCCTCGGGATCCTGCTGCTGGCAGGCCTCGTGCTCCTCGTCCTCGCCGTCAGCTCGCGCCCCAGCCTCGGGGAGACGGCGATCGCCGTCGATCGCGAGGGTGGGCTGGGAGATCGAGCCGCCAGCGCGCTCGCGCTCGCGGTCGCGTTCCCGGACGTGGCGGTTCGCACCCCCAACCGTGAAGTCGCCGACGATGCCCCGCCGATCGCGGGCAGCGAATCAGACCCTGAGGCCGAGCGGCGCAGGTTCGTCCGTCGCCAGCGTCGCGACACGCTGGGGGCACTGCGCGCCACACCGTCAAGCCTCTTCCGACCACGCTTCTCGCGCCGCCCCGCGGCGATTGCCTTCGTGGCGGTCCTCGCGCTGGCCCCGGTGCTGCTCCTGCCGAATGTCCAGGACGCCGCGATCGCCCAGGCACGCCAGGTGCGCGAGGAGGCCAAGAACCAGGCTGAGCGCCTCGACGACCTCGCGGACGTGCTCGAGCAGAAGGGCGCCAACGCCGACGATCCCCGAACCCGGCTCGCCCAGGAGCTGCGCGATCTCGCGCGGCAGCTGCGCGAGAACCCCAACCAGCTCGATGCAAACCTCGCCAAGCTCGGGGCGATCGAAGCGGCGCTGCGCGCCCAGCTGGACCCCGCCAACGAGCAGCGAGCTGCCGCGCTCTCGTCGCTGAGCCGGAGCCTCTCCCGCGCTGCGACCGGCAAGGCCGAGGCGAACCCGGACGGCGATCCCAAGCAGGCCGAGAAGGACCTCCACGATGTCGCCGACAAGGTCGACGAGATGACCCCCGACGAGCAGAAGGAGCTGGCCCGCAAGCTCACCGAGCTCGAGGGTGCCGCGAGCCAGGCGGGCGGCGCGGCCAGCCAGGCCCTCCGCGACGCCGCCCAGAGCCTCGCCCAGGGCGATACCCACTCGGCCCAGGCCGCGCTCGATCGTCTCGGTGACGCTTTGAGCTCCGCCCAGGACCGGGTCGCGACGAACCGCGATCTCACCTCCGCCGCCAACCAGCTCCAGGACGCCCGTCGCGACCTCGCCAATGC
>DATLDP010000056.1:0-2862 GCA_035525825.1 Candidatus Limnocylindria bacterium | reverse complement strand
AGCGCCCTCGCCAGCGCCCGCCGGACGACCTCGAGCGCCGCCTCGCGTCGGTACGCGGCGGTTCCGCGAACGTCGTCGATGGGCGACAGGTTCGCGAGGTGGTCCGGGGTGACGAGGTCAGCGACAGCAGCCGTGGCCGGGACGCCGACGAGGGCAGCCTCCAGAGCGGGCAGCCGCTGGGCCACCTCCGAGCAGGCGCCGACGGCAACCCGCGCCCGCGCGATCCGCCCCTCCCCGTCGACCTCGACGATCGCCGCGACCATCGCGATGGAGATGACGAGATAGGCCCGCGATCCCAGCTTCTCGAATGCCGATCCCACGATGGTGCCGGCGATGGGCGCGGGCACGAACAACCCGGTCACGAGCTCGTCGGCGGCGCGCACCGTTCGACGATTGCCGGTCACGAACTCGTGGACCGGCACGCGCCGCGGGCCCCGGGAGGAATCCAGCTCCACCTCCGCGTCCATCGCGACCAGGTTCGGCATCCCGTCGGCGGCCGGCGAGGCGTTGCAGACATTGCCGACGACGGTGGCGCGAGCCTGGATCTGCAGCCCGCCCACGGCGACCGCGGCCGCGCGCAGCCCGTCGAAGAGGGGCGGCAAGTCCATCTCGACGAGGTCGGTCCATGTGGTGAGTGCCCCGATCCGCCAGCCATCCCGGACCGCCTCGATTCCTCGGAGCTCGGCGATCGCCGTGATATCGAGCACGTCCTCGTCGAGCGCCCGGCCGACGCGCGCCGGGTAGTGGTCGGTCGCGCCGGCGAGGATGATCCACGGTCGATCACGAGATCCCGCTCCCGAGGCGAGGGCGGCGATCGCCCCGGGGAGCGCCGTGGGCCTGAGATAGGCGCCCACCTACGTCGCCACCGGGATCAGGTCCACGCGATGCGCGGTCGCGGGCGCGCGACGCCGGGATGCAATCACGCCGCCACGAGCGGCAGGACCTTCTCCGCCAGGACCTCGATCGAGCGGGGGTCCCAGTCGAGCGGGTTCAGGATCAGGTGGTCGACGCCGCCGAGCGCCTCGATCTTCCCGCGGATCCGCTCGGCCACCTCCTCGGCCTCCCCGAGGAGGTAGAACTCCTGCCAGTACGGCAGGTCCATGCCGGAGTAGACCCTGAACTTGGACGCGGCGGACTCGGGCTTCTCGCCCGGCGCCAGGATGTGGACGAAGTTCGAGTAGACCCGGCGCATGTCGTCTGGGTTCCGGCCGTTCTCGGCCATGTAGGCCCGGATGTTGGCCCAGTCGCCGCTGACCATCTCCGCCGTGGCGGAGCTGTGCGGAACCCAGGTCGAGGCGTATTTCGCGATCCGCCGGAGCACCGGCTGGACCGTGTCGACGCCCTGGCCATAGATCTTCTCGGACGGCTGGGTGCCGCCGCCGATCCAGATCGGCGGATGCGGCTTCTGCGCGGGCTTCGGCTCGATGGTGAGGTGCTCGAAGCGGTAGTACCTGCCCTCGTAGCTCACGTCGTCGCCGGCCCACAGCGCGGTGATGGCCTCGAGCATCTCGTTCATCCGCCGGCCGCGCTCCTCGATCGGGATGCGGAGCGCGTTGAACTCCTCCCGGTTCCAGCCCACCCCGACGCCCAGGATCGTGCGGCCGCCCGAGAGGACATCCAGCGTCCCCCACTCCTTCGCGAACGCCACGGGATCGCGGAATGGCAGGACGAGCACGAGCGTGCCGAGGCGGATCGTCCGGGTCACGCCGGAGAGTCCGGCGAGGAGGGTCATCGGCTCCAGCCAGGTCGTGCTGTAGGCCGGTGGCGCGATGAGCAGGTGGTCGATCAGCATCGCGGAGTCGAACCCGAGGTCCTCCGCCCGGCGGAGGTAGGCGCCCATCTCCTGGAGCGTCGCCGTCTGCTCGCCGAGCGCGAAGCTCGGCAGTCGAAGCCCGAACTGCATCAGTGCCCGCCTCCACTCGGTGCGCCGCCACCCAGGATCTCCGCAGCCCGCGCGGCCGGCGGCGTGTTCCGGCTGCGCCCGATCATCACGACGCCGTCGATCAGGACCATCGAGATGCCCGGCAGGTCGCCACGGGCCAGGGCCTCGAGCGCCGTCGTGGCGCCGGAGCCGACCGGCGCATCGCACAGCACGATGTCGGCCGCGCGGCCCACCCGGAGGATCCCGGTGTCGAGGCGATGGACCCGGGCCGTATTGCCGGTCGCCATGGCGATCGCGACCTCCGGGGCGACGTCCGCGAGGGACGCGAGATGGGCCATCGTCCGCAGGATCCCCAGCGGCACCACGCCCGTGCCGGACGGCGCGTCGTTGCCGATGATCACTCGCGCGAGGCCGCCCTCGATCGCGGCAGCGATGCGGGTCGCATGGATCGCCGCCCGGCCGTTGCCGCAATGGACGATCTCGATGGCCATGTCCGTGGCGATGACCCGCTCGATGTCCGCGTCGGACATGGGCGTGGTGCCGCCGTTCACATGGCCGACGATGTGCGGCCGTGCCTCCAGGACCGCGTCGGCGGCGATCGGGTTGGAGCCGGCGATCGATGGGCCGCCCGTGTGGAACGTCACGACCATCCCGTGCTGCTTCGCCCACGCGACCATCGGCGCTGCCTGCGGGCCGGTCTTCACGCTCCCGAGCCCGATCTCACCGACGAGCGAGACCCCGCCCGCGGCCATGTCGGCGAAGTCGTGCTCGTCGAGGCCGAGCTCCAGGATCGGTGCGCCGCCCTTGACTTTCACGCCGGCCGGCCGAACGTTGGCGAACGCCTTCGCCGCGACGATCGCCAGCGCCTTGAGGCCGATGATGTCCTTCGGGCGCCCCGGGAGGTGGACCTCGCCCGCCGAGATCACCGAGGTGACGCCGCCGTGGAGCCCGGACTCGATGAAGTTCGACATCTGCTGGCG
>DATLDP010000040.1:0-26260 GCA_035525825.1 Candidatus Limnocylindria bacterium | reverse complement strand
GGCGGGTCTTGGGATGACGGAGGTGCGCCCATCGGCTGATATGCCTTGCCGGGACGAAATGATGGGTTCGGCTGCGCTTGGAGGCGCCGGTCATGGTCGAAGCGTACGGCGGCTGTCAGTGCCGCCGCCCGTGGTATCCGGTCTCTGTCCGCAACGGCCGATGGCGGCTACGACGTCGCGGCGTACCAGGCAAGCGGATCCGCTGGTTTGCTTACCGCGCCCCGGAGTCCGTCCGGGGGCGCGACCCCAACGCCATGGTGTCCTGCTCCGGTTCCCGGAAGAACGGCTCGGCGGGCGGCGTCCATTTCCAGTCGGCAACCTGCCTGTCCCGCACGTCGATGCGTTCGACGATGGCCGGGAGCGCCCTGGACCTGCTCGGGCGTGGCGGCTGCAAGCGCGTCGGGCAGGGGCGCGGCGATCCGGCGGGCACGGCAACCAGCCTCGCAACACGATCGGAGTACGCTCCATCCAGTTGTCGACGGCACCGCCGTCGGACCAGATTGTTCGCCACAGGACCACGATGGAGGACATCAGCGATGCCGACCTACATGGACGAGCACGACATTCCCGGAGTCACGGCGGAAGCCGTCGCCGGCGCGCACGAAGCCGATGTCAAGGTCCAGGGGCAGTACGGCGTGAACTACAAGCAGTACTGGGTCGACGAGGAGAACGGCAAGGTCTTCTGCCTCGTCGACGCGCCCGACCGAGAGACAGCCACCCGCGTCCACCGCGAGGCCCACGGCCTCGAAGCCCACACGCTTCATGAGGTCACGGAAGGCGGCTGAGGCCTGCCCGCAACCGGGTCGTCGGCGTTCGGTCAGACGCGATCTGGTCGAGGCGTAACTGGCCGGGCGGACGCCCTTGAGGGCGTGCTCGCCGTAACGTTGACCAGTCGGTGGCGTCGTCCGAGGGTGCGGGCGGGCGTAAGCGCGGAGCCATGTGATGCGACGGCTCGGGGCGGATGTCATCCTCGTCGGCCTGCTGCTGGGTGTCCTCGCAGGCTGCGGGCGCAATACGCCCATCCCGCCCGAGGCCCAGGTGGTGCATGTCGTCGAAGAGCCCTTGCGCTGCCAGTTCGGCCCGGGCCTCCGCGACGAGCGGCGGTAATATCGAGGCCGCCCTGGCCGGGTGGCGCGAGGCGGAGCGCAAGCTTGCCGGCGACAGGCGAAAGGCCCATATGGAGCGCGGCCCGATCAAAGCGAACGCGCAACCACGCTGCGGATGCGATCCCGAGGGCTCATTTCATAGGCCCGACCAGTGTCCGGCGTCACGTCAACTAGGACTCGCCGCAGAGTAGCCAGCCCCAAGCGGATCCGACTCTTGGCCGTCCCGACCGGGACCTGGGTCCGCAAGGCGATCGCCACGTGCGTCAGGCCGCCGAAGTAAGCAAGCTCAATCGCCTCACGTTGGACCGCGGAGAGCTCGCTAAGGGCAGCTCTCGCTACCTCCGCGTCAAGTCTCGCGGAGACGTCGGGCCAGATGTCGGGGATGCTCAATCCCGCGGGAAGCGGGTTGTCGAGGTTCGGGAGCTCGGAGGTCACGTGCCGTCTTCGGTTCGCATCGATGGCACGGTGGCGCACGATGGTGAGGAACCACGTCTTCAGGCTGCCCCGTTCGGGCTCGTAGGCCGTTGGGTTACGCCAGAGGGCCAAAAATGCCTCCTGTAGCACGTCCTCGGCCGCTGCCCAGTCGCCCGTTACCCGGAACGCGATCGAGTAGGCGAGTACCCGGTATTTGTCGTACAGGAGCTCGAGGGCAGTGATGTTGCCGGCCGCCAGATCGCGAATGAGCGCGCGATCGGCCCCGTCGCCAGGTGGCGTGAGAAGAACCGGTTCCGGAGCCATCGGAGCAGTCGCGGTCGGGTGCACCCGTAATCCTTCTGAACGTGAGGAGCGCCTCGCCCGGCCGCCAACCTCATCTGGAAAGCGAAGGAGAAACCTCGAGCGACCCTTTCCGGCCTCCATTGAGCGGCCACATCACCACCGGTCATCAGCGAGTGGCAAGCCGAAACCATCTCAAGGAAACGGCAAGCGCGATCACGAATGGGATCTGCCAGTCGTGGGTGTGGCGCCCACGGAAGGCCCTCATGAATCGCCGAACCACGACCCTGAAGGCCGCGATGACCGGGCGAGCGAGTCCCGCGAAGGCTGCGGTCGGCGACAAGCCGGTTTTCGCCATCGCCAGCCTGCCGCAGCCGCAACGCTCCATCGCCGAACGCATGGATGCTCTCGCGGCCGCGACGCTTCCGGACCTCCAGCGCGCTGTCAAGTGGGGCGTGGCGTACTACGGCTTCGGCGACGGCTGGTGCTTCTCGTGCGGGGCCTTCGCGGGCCACGTCAAGCTGGCATTCGGGCGCGGAACGTCGCTGACGCCGGTCCCGCCCGCCACGCCGATCGGAATGGGCAAGACCGCACGCGGTCGCAACGGGTGATTGAGCGGCGGATTCGCCTGGCCTAGACCGACTCCCCGAGCCCCGCGAGCGCCGCCAGCACCTCGCCGACGACCTGGTCCATCGGCGCCGCGATCGCGTCGATCCGGATCGTCGCCGCCTCGGTCAACATCGGGTTGTAGCCCGAGCCGCCACTGCCCTCGTTGCGGCGCATGTCCGTCCGGACGAGGATGATCGGCTTCTTCCGGTAGGCGTAGCCGACCTCCCAGCAGGTCCCGGAATCCGGGTCGGCGCCGTCCATGATCGCGACGAGCCCCTCGGCCCAGTCAATCCCGCCGACATCCGTCGCGAAGATCCCGGCTGCGTCCTTGCCGGGCTCCTGCTCCTGGGGAAGAAAGACTTCGTGGCCGGCGGCCCGGAGCGCGGTTGCCAGCGCCAGGTTCCAGTCGCGCTCGGCGGCGCTGAAGAGCGGTCCGGCGAAGTAGATGCGCATCGCGGCGGTCTTTGGGCCTCAGTCGGGCTTCGGGGTGAAGCCCCGAGCCTGGGCGTCCTTGAAGGCCTCGGCAGCACGTGCGCGATCCGCCTCCGCCTCTTCGACGGTCTCGGTCGCGCGCTCCTCCGCCTCGGTCGCCTCGGCGTGGATCATCTGGGCCGCCTTGGTGGCGTGGGTCGCGGCTGCACGCGCCAGGTCAGAGGCTTCCTTCGCCCGTTCCACAGCCTGGCCTGCTGCCGTGACGGCAGCCTCGGACTCAGCCGCAGCCGCCTTCGCCGCGTCGGCGGTTTGAACGGCCAGCCCGGCCACCTCGACCGCGGATCGCGCGCCATCGCTCTCGCGCTCCGCAGCGCGCCAATCTGCCAACAGATCCTGGGCGAGGCCAGGCTTCGCCTTCTCTTGCACGAGACTCCTCGGCGACGCGGTGTCGCGATACGATTTGCCAGCTTGGCGGAGGCCACCTTACATCCGAGCCGGTTCCTGCCGCTCCTGCCTGGCCGCGCACGACGCGCGACGCCGCCGGACATCGAGCGTCAGGCGTCGCCGGGGAACTCCTCCAGATCGATGTCGCGCTCGAGGCGCCGGAGCGCTCGGTCGCTGATATCAGCGCGCTCGCGCAGGCGGCTGGCGCGAGCTCAAGAAGGCTCGAGCTCGGGCGATCGGCTAGTCGCCCGGATCGCTACTGCGCCACGTCCGACACGCTGGTGAGCGTGAAGCCCCGGCTCCGGAGGCCATCAATCATCGACTGGAGGGCATCGAGCGTCTCGTAGCCGCCCAGGTGCATCAGGACGATCGAGCCGGACTTCGCCCCATTCACGACCTTCAGAGTCATGGAGCGGGCCGTCGGCCCGCCGTCCGAGATCGGTCGCCAATCGATGGTGTCGATGTCCCACTTGACGTGCTTCGTCCAACCGACCTCCGCAGCCCACGTTCGAACGTCGAGGTTCGAGACGCCATACGGGGCCCGCCAGAGCGGCGTCGTCACCATCCCGGCGTATTCCCGGATCCAGCGGTCACCCTCGGTGAGCTCCAGCTTCACCTCGGCCTCTGTCGGCGACGGGGCAAGCGAGCGGCAGAACGTCGCCTCCGTGGCGCCGGGAGCGCCGCCGCCGCCACGCACCAGATCGCAGTGGTTCAGCGTGTGGTTGCCGAGCTCGAACAGCTCGGGATGGGCCTTGACCACCGCGAGCGCCGCTTGCCCCTGGGTCGTCCTGCTGATGGCGCCGGTGGGAAAGATCGTGGCGCACACGCCGTTGGCCACGAGGAGCTGCAGGATGTCGACGGCCGGTGTCATCCGGCCGCCCATGTCGAACGTCAGCGCCACCCGCCCGGATGCCGTCGCGCGCGCCAGCGGCGGCACCATGTTCTCCTGCGCGCCCCCGTACCGGGGACCGGGCGTGCAGCCGACGGATGACGCGGTGGCCACCGTCGAGTAGCGGTTCGGTGCGGCGCTTCCGACCCCCACGACCTCATAGCCAGCGGTCGCCCCGGAGAGGACCGCCCTCGGCTCCGTGAAGCCGCTCGCGAGGCCACGAACCTCGCCGAGGGGTCCGTAGACCGTCACGACGGCACGCGTCAGCCGAGCCGTCATCGGCGCGGCGTTCGCAACCGTGCCGCGGTAGTGGCGCCGGCCGCTCGAGTCGAGGAAGCTCGGCGACGTCTGGACGGTGAGCCCGCCGAACGGCGCCGCGGTCGCCTCGCCGGAAAGGCACGTGCCCGACGCGCCGGGCGTGCAGACCCGCACGCTCGCGGTCGCGAAGCCCGTGGGCTTGCGAGTCACGATCTCGAAGGGAGCGCGGGACCAGGGCGCGACGGTCGCCACCTTGGCATAGCCCACGGCCGTCCCGATCGCCGTTGCGCCGGCATCTCGCAGAGTGGCGTCGACCTGGAGCCATCGCCGGGGCTCCGCGGTGTTGTTGAGGATCTCGCCCGCGATGTGCAGCCGGCCGGAGGTGTCGGTCCACGTCGATGTCGAGAGAACGGGCGTCCCCGAGGCGAGGGCGCGGAGACGCACGGAGTAGGGCGTGGCCGAGAACGCGCCGTTGAACCCCTTGACCTTCAGCTGGTATGTCCCGGCTGGGAGATAGCGATAGATCTCGTCGAACTCGCGCCCGTCGCGACGCGATTCGGCGACGAGGGTTGCGCAGCCCGTGTAGAGGCTGAGATCGAAGTCCGCGGGCAGGTTGCCGAGGGTGGCCTGGGCTCGCGTGCCCGAAGCGATCGTGAACCGGAACCAGTCGACGTCGGTCGCGGACGAAATGGTCTGGCTGATCCAGGTGTTCTTGGCGCTCGTCGCGCTGATGCCGGCGCACGAGCCGGGGGCGTCCGCCGCGGCGACCACCGCGGGAAGACCGACCCAGCTCGCGCCAACGACCAGGAACATTGTCCGAAGGGCCAACGGACGGATGGCCATGAACGGCCGGCGGATGAATGGCGACATGGCTGACCTCGGGCTTCGAAGGCGGCCACCGTGGGCCCCGAGCGTTGCCGGTCAGCACCGGGGAGGCATCAGTTGCGTAACCTCGAGCGGTTGCAACCTCGATTGGTTGCCGGACGCTCGCCGGCGCGGGCGGTTGCCCCGGCCCGGGGAAGGCCCGGTCGTCAGAAGTCCGGGTCGTCCAGAAGCCAGCGCCCGTCAACGTGGACCAGGTCCCAGGCGCCCGCGAAGCGCCGCGGAGACGGCTCCACCGTGCGGTATTCGGTCAGGGAGACCTCGACGCGAGCTCGGCCGTCCCCCTGGCTCACCGTGACCAGCCGGGTGATGTCCATGCGGGTCGTGCGCCGGAAGCGATCGATCAGCCACTCCTCCGGCGGGTAGCGCTCCTGCATCGAGGCTGACCAGAGCGCGGTGGCGGTGTCCCAGTCGTGGCGCTCGACCGCGTCGTAGAAGGCGACCACGGCGCGGGCCGGCGCCGAAATCTGCGGCACCGCCTCGGTCGGGCGAGGGGTCGGTCGTGGCGTCGGTGGCGACGTTGGCCGCGGCGTGGGCTCGGGCGTCGGCGATGGGGTGGGCTCGGGCGTCTTCGACGGCGTGACGGTCGACAGGGTCAGCACCGTGGGTCTCACTGCCGGCACCGACGGTGCGGTCGCGAGCGTCGTCGGCTCGGGCGTGAGCGTCGGAGCCACGGCGGCGCCCGGGGCAGCCGATGGGCTCGCTGCCCCGCCACCCACCAGGAAACCCGCCACCACTCCACCAAGGAGCATGAACGCAATTGCCACGATCACCGCGCCGGAGCGGCGATCCACATCGGAGCTGCGAGGCACGACCTCAGGGGGCGCTGGCAACCGCCTCCCGCCCGCTCGCGGCAGCTCCCTCGCAAGGCGGCCGGCGCGGGTTGCGCCCCTGCCGGACGGGAGCATGGCGCAGGGGTTCGGGTTGGCCCTCGCCACGAGACGCGACGCGGCGTGCGTTCCGATGGCGACCGCAGGGTCGGCCCCGGCGGTCGGACTCACGGCCGTCGCGAGCGCCGTGGTGGCGCGACGGATCCGAGCCTTCCCACGCACGGAGGTTCCCTGCTTCCGGAGCCAGCTCTCGAGCGCGTCGGCAAAGACGGTCGCGCTGGGAAAGCGATTCCCCGGCTGAACCTCGAGGGCCCGGCCAACGATTCGGTCGAGGCCCTGCGGCAGCGCCCCGACGAGCTCCGAGGGTGGCGGCGCCGGCTCGGTGACCCTGACCGTGGCCATCCCGGCGGGCGTCTCCGCCTGCCACGGCAGCGAACCGGTGAGCATCTCGAACAGCACCACGCCGAGCGAGAAGACATCGCCGGCGGCGGTTGCCTCCTCGCCCCGGGCCTGCTCCGGGCTCAGGTAGGGAATCGAGCCGAGGACGGTTCCTGGCGTGGTCACCCGGCTGGACGTCAGCGCGCGGGCAATCCCGAAGTCCGCCAGGCGGGCGCGGCCGTCGCGCCCCAGCAGCAGGTTTGCGGGCTTCACGTCCCGGTGGATCAGGCCGCGCCGGTGCGCAGCGGCGAGGGCCCGAGCGGCGGCCGCCGCGATCCCGACCGCAACGACGGGCTCGATCCGTCCGCGCTCGACGATGACGTCCGCCACCGTCGGACCGTCCACGAGCTCCATCACGATGAATCGCTGGTCACCGTCGACGTCGGTGTCGTAGACCGGGGCGACATTGGGGTGGGCAAGGCTGGCAGCGTGACGCGCCTCCACCTCGAACCTCAGGACGAACTCCTCGTCCTCGGCGTACTGCGGGCGCAGGAGCTTGACCGCTACCTGACGCCCGAGCCGCAGGTCGCGAGCGCGCCACACGGAGGCCATGCCACCGCTCCCGATCGGGGCGATCAGCTCATAGCGGGCAGCGAGACGGTCGCCGGGCGCGGGCATGCCACGAGTCAACTACCGGTGGTGGTCCGATGGGTCGGCACGCGTGGGCGTTCGTCTCGCGGAGGCGTTGCATTGACCGGATGGGGCCCTGAACCGGACGAGGCCGAGCCAGACCAGCCGCACCTGAACGTCCGGCGATTGCAATCCAAACCCTCGACAGCGTCACGTTCGGCCCCGCCGGGGGTTGGCGATGCTCTATTTCAACCCGACCACCAGAGGACCCAACCCCGATGACAAAGACCCAGTGGCCCGAATCCGATACCAAGCGGATCGCGGAGCTCCTCAAGGACATCGACATCTGCATGTTCGTGACCCGCGCCGGCGGCTCGATGCGCGGCCGGCCGATGTCGAACAATGGCAAGGTCGAGTACGACGGCGACAGCTGGTTCTTCAGCAACCGCGAGACGGCCAAGATCGACGAGATCACGGCCGATCCGCGCGTCGCGCTGGCCTACGTGGCAACCGAGAAGGGCGCCTGGATCTCCATCGAGGGCACGGGCGAGGTGGTCGAGGACGACGCCCGGAAGCGCGAGCTCTGGGACGACCAGCTCAAGATGTGGTTCAAGGACGGGCCGGAGGACGACAACGTCGTGCTGATCAAGGTCAGCGCTGACACGATCCACGCCTGGGCGGACGGCGAGGAGCTCCTCGGCGACGCGGACCGCGGGCTCCAGGTCGTGGAGACGGAGGACGACCGCTAGCGGATCGTGACCGCTCCCACCATCCCGTAGGCCTTGTGCGCGGGGAGGTGACAGATGTACCGGAGGGATCCCGGTTGCGCGAACGTGACCACCGTGGTCCGCGTCTCGCCGGCCGGGATCACCACTTCCGTGGGACGGCTCGGGTGCAGCTGCTCCGTGCCGGTCCGATGGAAGGCGTGGACCGCCTCGTCGCCAACGATCCACTCGTGATCGATCGGGTCGTCGTTGCGGAGCGTGATCGTGACCGGGACCCCCGCCGGCACCGTGATCGCCGACGGCTCGAAGTGCGAGTAGTGGATCGCGATCTCGAACGTCGTCACCGGCTGGCCGCCACCGCGCGCCGCGAGCGCCGCCGCCGTCACCCCGAGGGCGAGCACGGCGACGCCAGCCGTCCCCGCGACCAGGCGCCCGGCAGCAAGGCGGGACCGAGTGCGCATGCCGACGTCAGCCCTGCGGCGTCATGCGTGCGGCCGGAACGCGCCGTCCAAGCTGCAGGACCAGGATGAGCACGCCAACCGCGAGGATCGCGCCGAGAACCACCCGCGTGGCGAATCCGGGATCCACGAGCGCGTGGTCCGGCGCCGCAAAGCCGGCCTGGACCCAGGACGGAACGCCGGCGCCAGTCGCGTCGACCGCGAGGTCGAATGACAGCTGCGGCGCGCTCGCGTCGATGGCGACCTTGGTCAGCCAGCCGTCCTTCGGGACCCAGTCCATCCCGCGATCGGAGCGGAGGTCGTCGAGGAGGCCCTGCGAGGCGGTGTCGCTGTGATCCAGGCGCATGCCGTTTGAGCCCGTGGGGGCTGGGAGGAGCGCCGGCGATCGGTCCGTGAGGAGGAAGATGTCCGCGTCGATCCGATCCTGGCCGGACTTGCCGAGCGCGAGGATCCGGATGGGGACCCATGGGTTCGGGGTGGGGATGCTGACGTGGACCGGCGTGCCGTCGCCGATCTCCTGGCCGCGATCCCTGGCCGCATCGGCGTCGAAGACGGCGGCGAGGAAGATGGGGGAGCGCTTGGCGTAGAACTCCAGCACCTCCGGCGCGTCCGGCGGGAGCCGGAAGCCGTGATCGGCCGCCCACTTGCCGACGTCCGCCGAGCCGCCCTTGAGCACCGTGACGTCGAGAGCGTCGATGCGAACCTTCATGAGCTCCTCGGCCCCGCCGGCGGTCGTCCTGACCGCGTCCAGCGCCTGGGGAACCGGCGGATCGGTCTCGCGGATCAGGCGCTGAAGGGTCCAGTCGCCGCCCTTCTCGACCTTCGATGGAACGCCCGGGAGCGGCGTGATGGAGCCGAACGAGCCGCCGCCGCCGTGGAACTGGAACGCGGTGACGTAGTGCTCGACGCCGTCGTGGTAGCCGGCGAACGTCGTGGTCCGGAGCAGGTTGACCGCGCCGTTCGGGCCGATGAGCCCGCCGCAGGCGAGCGTCGGGCCGGCCACGAGGATGACCGCCAGGCTGCCTCCAAGGAGGGCTGTGGAGAGTAGTCGGCGCATCGCACACCTCTTGGTTCGGGTTGGCGAGGCGGTCGTGGCAGGGCGGCCGGGCTCGTTCGATTGGGCGCGAGACGGCTCCCCCGGGCCTGCGGTTCCCTTCGAACGGCGGGCGCGACCTACCATGCCGCGGTGGCCCACCCCCTGATCGACCAGCTGCGCTTCACCCGATCCGAGTGGCTCCGCGCGGAGGCGCCCTACCGGGCCGAGGACGCTTGACGCGGCTGAGCGCGCCACCCGATGTCCAGGAGGCGGCGCGGCGCCGGTCGGAGGCACGAGCCGCCCAGGATTGGGCCAGCGCGGACGCGCTGCGAGCCGAGATCGAGGCCGCGGGATGGAAGGTCGTCGATTCCGGGACGAGCTACCGGCTCGAGCCCGGGAGCCCGGCCGACGTGGAGGTCGGGGGCGAGATTCGGTATGGACGGAGCGACGCCGTCCCGAGCCGGCTCGACGAGCCCGCGATGGGTCTCGCCTCCGTGGTGATCGTCGTCTCGCCGGATGCCCAGGAGACGCTGGCCGCGCTGCGGGGCCTGCGGGCCGCCGCGCCCTTGGGGGTCGATGTCGTGCTCGTCGCCGACGGCCTGTCGGACCGGACGCTCGAGCCGATGCGGGCAGACCTCGCAGCCCCCGCGGACGCGGGCGAAGGAACGACGCCCGTCGAGCTCATCCGGACCAGCGCGGTCCTGGGGCAGGGCGCCGCCCTCAACATCGGGGTCCGCCGAGCCTCGGCTCCCATCGTGATCGCCCTCGATCCATCGATCACCCCGACCGGCGACGTCGTGACGCCGCTCGTCGCCGCGCTTGACGACTCCGCCACGGCCATCGCGGGGCCGTTCGGGCTCGCCTCGGGCGACCTGCGGCGGTTCGACGAGGTCGTACCGACCGCCGAGGGCGGTCCCGTTGATGTCGCGGCGGTCCAGGGCTACCTCATGGCATTCCGCCGCGCCGACGCCGCCAGGCTGGGACCGCTCGACGAGGGCTTCCGCTTCTACCGCAACCTGGACATCTGGTGGAGTCTCGTCCTGCGCGACGGCGAGGAGGTCGACGACCCCGGCCAGGACGAGCCCGTGCCGCCGAGGCGAGCCGTCGCCGTTCCGGGCTTGCCGCTCGACCGCCACGAGCCGCACGCTTGGCAGAACACGCTGCGAGCCGAGCGCGACCGGCTCTCGAAGCGGAACTTCTACCGGATCCTGGACCGCTTCCGCGATCGCACGGACCTCGCGGTCGTCGGCGCCGGGTCGAAAGTCCAGACGAAAAGCGATGGCGGCGCCCGGCTGGAGGTCAGGGCCCGTTAGTTCGAGCGGCGCGCCTCGGAGGTCCCGTCCGAGCGGTCGATCACGGTGACGCCGATCTCGGCCAGCTCGTCGCGAAGGCGATCCGCCTCACCCCAGCTGCGGTCCGCACGAGCGGCCGCTCGCTGCGCGAGCAGGGGCTCGGCCCCGGCGGGCAGGTCTGTCGTGGCAGCCTCGGAATCTCGCCCCGCGCCCGTCGGAACCGAGCGATGGAGGCCGAGGCCGAGGACGACGTCCATGTCGAGGACCAGCCAGCGTCGCTCCTCCGGCGGGATCGGAGCTCGAAGCGTCTGCCGGGCGATTCGGAGGGCCGCCGGCGTGTCGAGATCGTCGTCGATCGCGGCCACGAATCGCTCGTGGATCGCGCGACCCGCTGCCGAGAGCGGCGCAACGGGATCGGCCGCGCGATCGCGGACCTGGAAGTCGGCGGGCCCCTCGGTTGGGCGATCGGTGGCGTCGGAATCGCTCCCACTCCCGCTCCCGCCCCCGTGCCCCGCGACGCCCGTGCCCCGTCCCGAGGGTCGGTCACCCGCCGTGCCGGCGACGAGCGGCGCGGGTGCGGCCCAGGGACCTTCCTCGGGCGCCGGTCCAAAGGCCGCGAGCTCGTCCCGGAACGACGCGAGCCCTCCGGCTGCGCCCGCGATGGACGCGTCGGAGAAGTTGAGCTGCTTGGCGTAGCGCGCCGTAAGGCACAGGTAGCGGAAGGCGAGGGGATCGAGGCCTTCCTCGGCGAGCTCGGTGATCCGCTGGAAGTTGCCTGCCGACTTCGACATCTTCCGACCGCTCATCAGCAGGTGGGCGCCGTGAATCCAGATCCGCGCGGGCGGCCCACCGACGATCGGCGCCGACTGCGCGATCTCGTCCTCGTGGTGGGGGAAGACGTTGTCCTCGCCGCCGGTGTGGATGTCGAACGTCGGGCCGAGATGGCGCAGGGCCATCGCCGAGCACTCGAGGTGCCAGCCCGGGAAGCCCTCGCCCCAGGGGCTGGGCCAGCGCATGTCTCGGTCCGACTCGGGGCCGGCCGCCTTCCACAGCGCGAAGTCCGCGGGATCGCGCTTGTCCGTCTCGACGTCGGAGCGGTGACCCGCCCGCAGCTCGTCAAGGGAGTTGCCCGACAGCGCGCCGTAGCCCGGGTACGTCGCCACCGAGTAGTAGAGGTTGCCCTCCGGCGAGGCGTACGCATGGCCGAGGAGCTCCAGCTGCCGGGCGAGGTCGATCATCTCGTCGATGTGCTCGGTGGCCCGTGGGAACTCGTGGGCGGGGAGCAGGTTGACGAGGGCGGCGTCGGCGTGGAACGCCGCCTCGTACGCGTCCGCGATCTCGCGGGAGGAGCGGCCCTCCAGGCCCGCGGAGACCAGCATCGGGTCCACCTCCCGGCCGGACGCGTCGGCCCGGAGGTGTCCGACGTCCGTGATGTTCTGGACGTGGAGAACGTCGAGCCCGTGGTAGATCGCGGCACGGCGGATCAGATCCGCGAGGAGGAAGGTCCGGAGATTCCCGACGTGGGCGTAGCGGTAGACCGTCGGGCCGCAGGAGTACATCCGGAGCCGCCCGGCCTCGCTCGGCTCCACCGGCAGCACCGTCCGGGTCAGCGTGTCGCGCAGCCGGAGATTCACCGGCCGGAGCCTAACGAGCCGAACGATTTTGCGTTTCTAGGTGCGGGGCTCCGCGACCCCGCATCGTTCCCCCGGCGATGCGACGCGGGGCCCTTCCTTTTCTCGTCGGCCGTTGCCGTGATCGAGGGTCGGGCACCGCTTGGGCCATACTCGCGTCATGCGCCAGTGGGCCTTGGTCTTCGCCCTGCTCCTCGGCCTCGCGGGCGATGGTTCCGTCTCCACGCCCCGGCTCCGATGGCCGATTCCGATCGAGCGCCGGCTCGAGGCCTTCCCGAACGACGGCCGCACCCGCCGCACGCTCGACTGGTGGCGCGCCTGAGCGCTCGCCGTCCTCGCCACCGCGGCGCCGGGGCGATTCTCGCCCTCGTGGCGCTCGTCGCCGTCGGCTTCCTGGGGCGCGGCGCGAGCCCGGCCGCCGCCGTGGATCGGACCGATGTCAAGATCCTCGTCGGCGAGCCCTCGACCTTCGATCCGGCGGCCCAGTCGGACTCGAACACCGCGGCGATCACGGCCCAGATCTACGAGACCCTCACCTCCTACGACGTGGCCCTGCAGCTGCAGCCGGCGCTGGCGTCGAGCTGGGACGTTGCCTCCGACGGTCGTAGCGTCGTGTTCCACCTCCGGCCCGATCTGGCCTTCTCGGACGGCTCGTCCCTGACCGCCGAGGACGTGGTGGGCAGCTGGCTCCGCGTCATCGATCCCGACCGGCCCTCGCCCCTGGCCGCGCTCCTCCTCGACGTCCAGGGCGCCCGGGCATACCTCGCGGGGCAGTCAAGCGATCCCTCGACCGTCGGGCTCACGGCGAGTGGACTCGACGTCCAGGTCCAGCTGGAGCGGCCCGGCGCGGACTTCCCGGCGATCATCTCGGCGCCCCTGTTCGCGGTCGTGCCACCGACGGTCTGGCGCGACGGGCAGGATGCCTTCGGGCCCGGCGCGGTGGTGAGTGGCGGCTACGTCATCAAGGCGGTGACCGCCGACGAGATCACGCTCGAGGCGAACGCGCGCTACTGGGCCGGGGCACCGGCCATCTCGACGGTCCACCTCGTCCTCGACATCGGCGGGCGAAGCCCGGTCGCGGCGTTCGAGGCGGGCGACCTCGACTACACCGAGATCTCGCTCGCGGACGCGCCCTGGATCCCGTACGACCGCGAGCTCGGCCCACAGCTGCGCCAGACGCCGTCGCTGGCGCTCACCTACCTCGGGCTGGACACGACCACGAAGCCGTTCGACGACCTCCGGGTCCGCCAGGCCCTCGGCGCCGCGGTCGACTGGGAACGGGTGGTCGGGCTGTCCGCGTTCGGCGGCCAGGAGGTGGCCCGCAGCATGGTCCCGCCGGCGATCCCCGGCGGCGGAGATGGGAGCTGGCTCCCGGTCCACGACCCGGAGCACGCTCGAGAGCTGCTGGCCGCCGCCGGCTTTCCCAACGGCGCCGGGCTGCCGCCGATCACGTTGGCCGCGGGATCGGCGGGCATCGCCGACGGCATCAAGGCCGACCTCGAGCGAGAGCTGGGCATGCAGGTCGAGCTCGTGGTGCTCGACGACCACCTCGGGCGGATCACCGACGATCCGCCGAACCTGTGGCTGACGGGCTGGATCGCGGACTACGTCGGCCCAAACGACTTCCTCGGCGTGCTCCTCGAGACCGGGAGCGCAAACAACGACGCGGGCTGGTCGAACGCGGCCTTCGACGCGGCGATCGCGGAGGCCCTCGCGACGCGTGACCCCGCCGCCAGCGAGGCGGCGTTCGAGCGGGCTCTCGCGAAGATCCAGGACGAGGTGCCCGTCGTCCCGCTGTACCTCAGCACCGATTGGGCGCTGTCGCGCGACGGGCTCCAGGGCGCCTGGGGCAACGGCCTTGGGATCCTGCGGATGGCGGGCATGCAGTGGGCGCCGTGATGGCGCGGGCGGCTCGCCGGGCGATGGTCCTCGCCTTGCTGGCGAGCGCCCTGCTCATCCCGACCGCCTTCGCCGCCGATCCGACGTTCCAGGCCGCGAAGGCGACCGCGACCTTCCTCGACTCGATCTCCGTGGAGCAGCGAGTCACGCTCCCGAGCGGCGTCAACCGGATCGAGGCGGTCGTCCGGTCCGGCACCGAGGGTCGGACGTTCCTCGCCGAGATCGCCAACCCGGGAGCCGGGGAGCAGACGCTGCGCTACCGCCACGAGACGCCGTCCGGCAGCCTCTACCCGAACACCGTCGTGGAGCTCGGGTTCCGGATCACGCTGGACGACGGCACGACCATCGACGGCCCGACGGATCGGGTCCGCTACGAGGACACGCGCTTCACCTGGAAGACACTCGAAGGTGAGCTCGTCCGGATCCACTGGGTGGAGGGCGACGACGCCTTCGGCCGCCGGGCCCTCCGAATCGGTGACGAGGCGGTGAAGAACGCGACCGAGCTGCTCGGCGTGCAGGAGACCGAGCCGGTCGATTTCTTCGTCTACGGCGATCGGGACGCGTTCTACGACGTCCTGGGGCCGGCGCTCCAGGAGAACGTCGGCGGGATCGCGCTCGCGGACATCCGGACGATGTTCGCCAACATCGCGCCCTCGCAGGGCAACGATCCGTGGGTCAGCATCGTGGTGCCCCACGAGCTCACCCACCTCGTCTTCGATACGGCGACGCGGAACGTCTATCACGCGCCGCCGCACTGGCTGAACGAGGGCCTCGCCGACTACCTCGCCCAGGGCTTCAACGGCGGGATGCGGGCCAACGTCGAAGCGGCGGCGCGCACGGGCAATCTCATGCCGCTCCACGCAATGGCCGGACGATTCCCCTCGACCGCGGAGCGGTTCAGCCTCGCCTACGACGAGAGCGTCTCCGCCATCGACTACCTGATCCGGACCCATGGCCAGGACGCGCTGGTGAAGCTCATCCGAAGCTATGCCGGGGGCGTGAGCGACGATGAGGCGTTCACCGCAGCGCTCGGCGTTGACGCCGCCGGGTTCGAGTCCGGGTGGCTGACCGACCTCGGCGTGGAACCGCCCGTTCCCTTTGGCCCGAAGCCGGCGCCGCTCGGCCCGCTGCCGCCCGGCTGGGGCGAGGCGCCCGCGCCGACCGGACCGCCTGTCGCCTCGCCACCGCCCGCCGGCCCGACCGACATCGATGGCGGTGGCGACGTCTTCGCCTGGGTTGGCCTCGCGATCCTGGTGGTGATCGTCGTCGTGGTCGTCATCGGGATCGCCGTCGTGGCTCGAGGGCTGAGTCGCGGTGAGCCGCTCCCGACCGGCGGCCCTGTGCAGCCGGGCAAGGCCACCGCGCCCGCCTCGGCGGGGTGGCGGCCGGCGCCGGCGCCGCGGCTGGAGGAACCGCGCCCGCCGCCATCCGACGCGCCGCAGACCGGTCCCGCAGTTCCGGACGACGCAGAATCGCCGCGATGACGACCCTGGTCGCGCGGTTCCGCGGCCTCCCGAGCGTCCAGGTGACCCTGGCGATCGCGCTGCTCGTCCTGGGCTTCCTGGTGGCCGCCCAGATCGCCGCCGAGGGCCCCCGGATCCGCTACTCGACCGAGGAGCGCTCGCCGCTCATCGAGACGTCGCTCGGGCTGCAGACCCAGCAGGAGGCGCTGAAGGCCCAGATCCTCGAGCTCCGTGGGCGAATCGGTGCGCTCGAGGCCGCGGACCCGGGCGCCGCCGACTCGCTCCGGCGCCTCTACGCCCAGCTGGAGGACGCAAGGCTCGCCTCCGGCCTGATCGCGGTGACCGGACCCGGCATCGCGTTCCGGCTGCAGGATGGCAATGCCGGCGTGGACTCCCGGGTGACCGCGCGGGATGTGCGGACCCTGATCGAGGAGCTGTGGCTCGCCGGCGCCGACGGCGTGGCCGTGAACGGCGAGCGGATCGTCGGGGCCAGCGCGGTCATCGACATCGGCGGGTCGACGCTGATCAACTCGGCCTACCTCGCGCCGCCCTACACGGTCACCGCGATCGGGCCCCGAGATCTCTACGACCGGATGCTCGCCTCCGCGTCGTTCGTCCAGTTCGTCCAGACCCGGATCGAGCCGGCCGGCATCGAGCTGGGGGTCGCGGAGCTCGAGACGGCCGACCTGCCGGCCTACGCCGGGACCGTGAACCTGCGGTTCGCGAAGCCCCTCGGGTCGGAGGGCCCGCCGTGACTCGCGGCGCCGATCAGCCCAATCGAACCATCCGGCTGTCCAGCCGCCTGACCGTCGCCGCGGTCGCGGGGCTGCTCGGGGTGCTGGCAGTGGGGCAGCTGAATGGCCAGGCGGGCGTGCCCGGCCTCTCCAACCTGTCGGCGACGGAGCTCACCCAGCTGATCGCGAATCTCACCACCGGCAATGACCAGCTCCGTGACGAGATCGCTGAGCTCGGGCGCCAGGAGCAGCACCTCGCGGACGTCAAGAACCGCGGCGAGACGACCGTCGGCGAGCTGACCTCCGACCTGGATCGAATCCGGGCCTGGGCCGGCCTGAGCGCCGTGCGCGGACCCGGCATCGCGATCACCGTCCGCGGGCCGATCGGCGGCGACGGTGTCGAGGAGCTCCTCAACGAGCTCCGGAACGCGGGCGCCGAGGCCATCGCGGTCAGTGACGTGCGGTTGGTCGCCGGGGTGGTCGTCGCCGGAGCGTCGGGGTCCCTCTCCGTTGGCAACCAGGCCATCGGCGAGACGTTCGAGATCCGTGCGATCGGCAGCCCCCAGATCCTGACGGGGACGCTGACCCGGACGGGCGGCGTCATCGCCCAGGTGGGCGCGACGTACCCGGACGCGCGCCTGACGGTGACGCCAGCTGACTCGATGACGCTCCCGGCGGCCGACGGCAACCTGCTCCCGACCTACGCCAAACCCCGGCTCTGAGCCGGTCTTTGCTAGGCTCCCCGCGATGTCCGGCCGGCCTGCGCTCGAGCTGCTCCTGGGCGACGTCGTCCGGCTGCGCCGAGCCCATCCGTGCGGCAGCAGCGAGTGGCTGGTGGACCGCCTGGGGGCGGACATCGGGCTGCGCTGCCGTGGGTGTGACCGTCACGTCCTGATCGAGCGGCGCCAGCTCGAGTCCCGTCTCGCGGGCTTCGTCGCCCGTGGCCACCCGGCGATGAGTGCCGCGGTTGGGCCGCGGCCGGCGCTGGAATCGTGACCGCCTCGCGTTCCACGCCGCCCCCGAAGCCCGCCGGCGAGCTCGCGGCCGAGGCCGCCGCCCCGGGACCACCGCCGACGAGCGAATCTGCAGCGGCGGTCCTTCGCAATCGCGGCTTCCTCCTGCTATGGCTGGCCCAGGTGGCGACCCAGATCGGGATCAACATGATCCTGTACGCCCTCGAGGTCGTGGTCCTCCGCGCCACCGACCTGAGCTCTGTCGTCAGCCTCCTGTTCCTGACCTTCCTCGTGCCCTCGGTCCTGTTCTCGGCGCTCGCGGGCGTCTTCGTCGACCGGCTCGATCGCCGGCTGGTGCTGGTCGTCACGAACGTCCTCCGCGCCGTGCTCATCGTCGCGATCTTCGCGGCCGGGCAGAACATCGCGATCGTGCTCCTGCTGAACACGCTGCTCTCGACCGCGACCGTGTTCTTCGCCCCGGCCGAGGCGGCGATGATCCCGGTCCTCGTCCCGCGCAACCAGCTCGTCGCCGCGAACGGCATCTTCACGCTGACGCTCAACGGGGCGTTCGCCGTCGGCTTCGCGTTCCTGGGGCCGTTGCTGGTCACGATCATGGGCAGCCCGGAGCCGGTCCTCATCGTCGTCGCCATCCTCTTCGCCATCGCGGCGGCGTTCTGCCTCACGCTGCCGGGCGACCCGCCGGTCCCGCAGGAGGAGCCTCGAAACACCCGGAAGCGCGTCACCGAGGCCAGTCGGGACGCGACGGGCGCGATCGGCGGCGTGTTCAGCCAGCTTCGCGAAGGCGTGGCCTACATCGGGCAGAACCACGCGGTCGCCTGGTCGCTGGCGTACCTGGGCGTCGCGGCTTCGCTGATCGGCGTCATCGCCGTCCTGGGCCCGGGCTTCGCGCGGGACACGCTGGGCCTGGACCCCGAGGACCTGATCGTCGTCGTCCTGCCGCTCGGCATCGGCATCGTGATGGGCGTGCTGCTCCTGAACACCTACGGCAAGTACTTTCCTAGACGCCGGGCGATCGAGGTCGGACTCGTGGCGCTGGGCATCCTCCTGGTCATCCTGACCGTGGCGGGACCCATCAGCCGGCTGCTGTCCGGCGTCGGCGATCGCGTGCCGGTCGTCGACCTGTCGTCGGTGACGTCCCTGGTCTCGGTCGTGATCGCGATTGCCTTCCTGTGCGGCGTCGCCTACGGCATCGTCGCGATCTCCGCCCAGGTCCAGCTCCAGGAGGACATCCCGGCCGATGTTCGCGGCCGGGTGTTCGGGGTGCTCAACATGCTCATCTCGGTTGCGAGCATCCTGCCGATCATCATCGTCGGGCCGATCTCCGACCTCGTCGGGACCACACCGGTCATCCTGTTCATCGCGACGGTGGTGGTCATCTCGGGGTTGATCTCGATTGCCACGCGCGGGCCGCTCCGCCCCGACGAAGGGCCCGACCTCATCCCGGAGATCGCCGGCGGCTCGCACCTGGATCCGGCGCGGGCGAGCCTCCCCGGTGCTCGCGACGTCCACGGCCACACCCATCGCGAGATCCACGAGATCGGCGAGGGCCACGCCCACGATGAAAAGGGCGACGTGAAGCGACCATGATCCGCTGCTCCCGCTCGTGAGCCGCGTCGCGCTCCTGTTCACCGGTGGAACCATCTCCATGACCGCCGACGCGGCGGCAGGCGGCAAGATCCCGACGCTCGGCGGGCGAGCGATCCTGGCCCGCTCGCCCGGGATCGAGGCGATCGCCGACCTGGAGGTCCTGGACCTCGGCCGCACGCCGGCGAGCCACTTCACGTTCCCGAAGCTGTTCGAGATCGCGAGCGAGGTTCGGCGCTGCCAGGCGGACCCGGCGATCGACGGGGTGGTCGTCGTGCAGGGGACGGACGTAATCGAGGAGACGGCGTTCCTGTGGGACCTCGTGCTCGATGGCGAAAAGCCGGTGATCGTCGTCGGAGCCATGCGGGCGGCCTCGGACCCGAATGACGACGGTCCCGAGAACCTCCGGAACGCGGTTCGCTGCGCGGCGTCGCCGCGCCTGCGTGGCGCCGGCGTGCAGGTGGTCCTCGACGGCACGATCAACCCGGCTGATGCGGTGACGAAGACCCACGCGGCCGCCCTGGACACGTTCCAGTGCCTCGATACCGGCCCGCTCGGGCAGGTGTCGGACGAAGGGGTCCGGGTGAACCGCGAACGCGGCCCGCGCCGCCGGGTCGTAACCGATCGCGCAGCCGAGGGCGTCCAGCTCCTCACCGCCCACGTGGCGATGGACGGCTCCCTCCTGGATGCCGCGGCCGCGCTCCGACCCCCGGGCCTCGTCGTGGAGGCCACGGGCGCCGGGAACACCGATCCGTCCCTGCTCGCGGCCGCGGAGGCCGCGATGGGGCAGGGGATCACGGTCGCGTTCACGACGCGCTGTCCCTCGGGTGCGGCCTCGGACGGCTACGCCTTCCCCGGCGGCGGCGCCACGTGGGTGCGCGCGGGCGCGCTGCTCGCGGGCCACCTCTCCGGCCCGAAGGCCCGCATCGCGCTGGCACTCGGCCTCGGGGCCGGGCTCGATCGCAGGGCGCTCGCCGCGCTGCTGGCGGATCCGCCCGGCTGGGGACCGGCGGCTGAGCACGCCCCGCGCCCGGCCACCGCGTCACGTGGCGCCGCGCCCGCCGCGACGGGCACCGCCACGCCAGCCACAATCGCCTGATGCCGCTCGAAACCCTCATCTCCGGTCGCATCGCCACGTTCGCGGGCGCTGCCGGGTTCGGCTGGGTCGAGGCGATCGGGATCCGCGACGGCAAGGTTGCCTTCGCCGGCACCGCGATCGAGCTCGAGACGCGCGCCGACCCCCACACCCGGCGGATCGAGCTCGAGCCCGGTGAGATCGCCATCCCCGGGCTGACGGACGCCCACCTCCACGTCATCGACGCCGCCCTCGCGGCAGAGCAGGTGAACCTCGCCGAGGCCCAGACGATCGACGAGGCGCTCACGCTGATCGAGGCAGGTGCCGCCCGAATCCCGGAACCGGGCTGGGTCCAGGGCGGGAGCTGGGATCACCGTCGCTTCGGCGCCTGGCCGACCGCCGACGCCATCGAGCAGGTCGCGCCGGGCCGCCTCGTAGCGCTCCGGTCCTTCGACCACCATGGGATGTGGGCGAGCCACGCCGCGCTGCGAGCCGCGGGCATTGATCGCACGACGCCCGATCCCGACGGCGGCGTGATCCGTCGCGCCTCCAATGGCGAGGCGGAGGGGGTGCTGCTCGAGAACGCCTCCGAGCTCCTCAGCGACATCATCCCGTTGCCAAGCAACGAGACGGTCGGCCGCGCGGTGCAGGAGCTCGGCCGCCGGCTGCTGGAGCTCGGCGTCGTCGGCGCCCACGACCCCAGGTTCCTCGCGCCGGATCCCACGAACACGGCCTTCGACATGTTCACCGAGCTGGCGGAGCGAGGTGACCTGCCCATCCGCGTTCACGTCGGCGTGCGGGCGGAGGGCCTCGACGATGCCATCGCCCGCGGATTCCGAAGCGGGAAGCCCATCGGCCGGAGCGACGGCGAGGGCCACCGACTCACCATGGGTTGGCTCAAGCTCTTCGCCGACGGGACGCTGGCCTCGCGGACCGCGGCGACGCTCCAGCCCGTCGAAGGCACGGACATCCGGGGCTACTTCACGACGCCGCCCGACGAGCTGGCCGCCTCGGCTGCCAAGGCGGCAGCGGCGGGGATCGCGACGAAGATCCATGCGATCGGCGACGCCGCCGTGCGCACCGCGCTGGATGTCCTCGGACCGACGGCTTCGAAAGTGGCGCTGATGCCGCGGCTGGAGCACGTCCAGCTGTGCGACGCGGCGGACCGCGCGCGGTTCGCGAAGCTGGGTGTTGCGGCGTCCGTCCAGCCGGTCCACCTCCGCGACGACGCGGACACCGCTCGACGCGACTGGGGTCGACGAGCGGAAGCGAACGGCTACACGTGGCGCTCGCTCATCGATGCCGGCGCCGTGGTCGCGTTCGGCACGGACGCGCCCGTGGAGCCGATCGACCCCTGGCCCGGGATCGCGATGGCGGTGCTCCGGCGGGATCCGTCGTGGGGCGCTGACGCCGCGCCCTTCGGTCCCGACGAGACCCTCACCCTCGAGCAGGCGCTGCGGGCCGCGACCGTGGGGCCGTACCAGACGGCGAAACAGCCGCTCGGCGGCCGTCTCGTTCCCGGCTCGCGAGCGGACCTCATCGTCCTCCCGGCCGCGCCGCGAGAGCGTGGCAGTTCGGACGTCCCGGCGTCCCAGGGCGCTGCAGCGTTCGCCGAGGTCCGGCCACGCGTGGTGATGCTCGACGGCGACGTGGTCCTCGAGCGCTAGGGGTGACGTTCAACCCCCGCGACGAAACCCGGACCGACGACGGACCCGCGCCGCTCGATCCGCCGTCCGATGCGCCGCTGACCGGCGCGACGCGAGCGGACGGCACGGCGCCGGGCGCCGCCACGGCGCCGGGCGCCGCCACAGAAGCTCCTGCTACGCCGGGCCGAGGCCGGAAGGCCCGGGGCTGCCTGTTCGAGCTCGTCGAGACCCTGGTCCTGACCCTGGTCATCTTCCTGCTGCTCCAGAACTTCGTGGCGCAGCCGTTCCAGGTCCAGATGCACTCGATGGAGACGACCTTCCTCCAGGGCGATTACGTGCTCGTCGACCGGCTCTCGCACCTCTGGAGCCCCTATCGGCGCGGCCAGGTGATCGTCTTCCAGCCACCCGAGACCTGGGCCGATGGCGACAAGCCGTTCATCAAGCGGATCGTTGGGCTCAGCGGCGACACGATCGAGCTCCGCGACGGCGAGGTGTTGGTCAACGACATCAAGCTGGATGAGCCGTACCTCTATCGCGACGCGGCCAGCGACACCGAGCCCACGGATCCCTACACCGACACCAGGTGGCTCGTGCCCCAGGGCGAGCTCTTCGTGATGGGCGACCACCGCCAGCAGTCCGCCGACAGCCGCATCTTCGGGCCGATCCCAATCTCGTCAGTGATCGGTCGCGGGCTGGTCCGATACTGGCCGATCTCGCAGTTCGGCGTCATCGCGACACCGGCCTACCCGAACGTGACGGCGCCGTAATCGCCCGCGGGGCCATGGCAGGTCGGTCCTTTTGGGGGATGCAACGAACGGCTGGGGCCGTCATCCTGTGGCGATGACCAGCGCGCGCCGGCGCTCCCGCCGCCTCGCCCTCGTCGTCGCGGCGGCTGGCTTCCTGTTGACGGCCGCCGCGCCCGTGGGCGCCGCCGATCCCGACTTCCCGACGAAGGACGCGCTGTTCCACAACTATTCCGAGATGGCCGCGGAGGTCCACGCGGTGGAGACCGCGCACCCCGAGATCGTGGACGTCTTCTCGATCGGCAAGAGCTACCAGGGCCGCGAGATCTGGGCCGCCAAGGTCAGCGACAACGTCGCGACGGACGAGAACGAGCCGGAGGTCCTGCTCGTTGGCGGCCACCACGGCGACGAGCACCTCTCGGTAGAGCAGGCGATCTACATCTTCAACGAGCTCGTCGCCGACTACGGCAGCGATTCGAGGGTGACGTCGCTCGTGGACCACCGTGAGATCTGGATCGTGTTCATGCTCAACCCGGATGGCGCCCAGTACGACCTGACCGGCGACCCCTACCGCAACTGGCGCAAGAACCGCCAGCCGAACTCCGGCAGCAGCTATATCGGCACCGACCCGAACCGGAATTACGGCTATCGCTGGGGCTGCTGCGGCGGCTCGTCGGGCAACCCCTCCGCAAAGACGTACCGCGGCCCCCAGGCGTTCTCGGCGCCCGAGACGCTGGCGATGTCCAACTTCGTGAAGACCCGGGTGATCGACGGGCGGCAGCAGATCAAGACCCAGGTCTCGCTCCATGCCAGCGGCGAGCTCGTCCTCTTTCCCTACGCCTACACGGCAACCAACGTGCCGAGCGACATGACCACGACCGACCGCGCCAACTTCCTCGCCATGGCGCAGGCGATGGCAGCGACGAATGGCTACACCGTGCGGCAGTCCGGCGACTGGTACATTAGCGACGGCGACGGCGAGGACTGGATGTACGGGACGCAGCGGATCTTCTCGTTCACGGTGGAGGTCTATCCGCCGGAGGGAAGCACCACGCTGGGTGGCCACCATCCCCCGGACGAGGTCATCGCTCGTGAGACCAAGCGCAACCGCGCGTCCCTGCTGTACTTGATCGACCTCGCAGACTGCCCGTACCGCGCGAGCGGCACCCAGGTCGCGAACTGCGGGCCGCTCTACGACGACCTCGAGCTGAGCCGCGGCTGGACCCGGGATGCGTTCGGCGGCGATACGGCGCTCACATCCGCGAGCGGGGCGTGGGCGCGGGGCAACCCGGCCGGGACGAACTCCAACGGCCCGAAGCAGCTCGGCACGGCGGCGTCCGGCTCGAACGCCTACGCCACGGGCCTGCCCGCGGGGTCCTCATCGACCGCGTACGACCTCGATGGGCGAACCTCGGTTGCGTCGCGCGAGGTGACGCTGCCGGCGAATGCCGCGGGCTACGGAGCGCTGACCTTCAAGTGGTATCTCGCCCATTCCGCCAGCTCGAGCTCGTCGGACCTGTTCCGGGTCTACGTCGTCGACGTCGCGACCGACACGCGAACCAAGGTGTTCGAGCGGCTCGGCAAAGCGGCCGACGTGGACGCTGCGTGGCAGTCGGCCTCGATCGCGCTAAGCCCGTTCGCGGGCCAGACGATTCGATTGCTCTTCGTGGCCGCCGACGGCGGCACCCACAACCTCGTCGAGGCCGGCTTCGACGACATCCGGATCCGTCGCCCGTAGGAGCTACCCCGCGTCCGCCGGCGCCGACTCCGCGAGCCACCCGGACCAGATCGCCCACTCCTCAGCGAGGCGGCCAACCTCGTCGAAGCGAGAGATGTTCATTCCCTGGCAGACGAGCGACTCGCCTGCGCCAGCGCCAGGACGCCGCGCCTCCAACCGGCTGACGAGCCGATCGCCCGCATCGAGCTGCTCGGCGATGCGGAATTCTGCGCCGGTAAATCGAGCGCGAAATCCGCCGATCGCGGCAGGGTACGCAGCCGCGTCGCGCTCCCCGTTCGGTACCCCGAGCATGTGCCCGCGATATGCCGGCGCGAGCAGTGACTCGAGGTGATCGGTCGAGGCACCATTCCACACGTCGACCACCGCGGCCACCACTTGTCGCGCGTCGAGTGTCATTGCCGCGAGCCTAGCGCCAACCGCGCACTGGTCGGTTGTGTCTGGAGGGTCAGCGGCGGCGAACGCAGCGTCGGCGAATGTCACGCGAGGCATCCCGGACGTGGGCCTGGGGCTGACGGACGAGGGCATTCCACGGCTTGGCGGGGCGTTTTCTTCGGCCAAACTTCTCGGTTAGGCTTCCGCTGTGACCATCGTTGATCCGGCCATCATTCCATCCGATGACGTTGAGCGACTTGCCGCAATCAACCGCTACGCGATACTCGACACACCGCCCGACGGAGCCTTCGATCGGATCACCAGCTTGGCGGCCCGCGTCTTCGGCGTTCCGATCGCAATTGTCAGTGTGGTCGACCACGACCGAATCTGGTTCAAGTCGCACTACGGGCTGGACGTCGAGGAGATCGATCGGGCCCCGGGCCTGTGCGCGTCGGCGATCCTGCAGGACGGGCCGTGGATCGTGAACGACGCGCCCTCTGATCCGCGGGCCCTTGCGAACCCCCTTGTCGCCGGAGAGTTCGGCCTGAAGTTCTACGCTGGGGTCCCGCTCCGAATTGCCGGCGGCTACAATCTCGGTACCCTCTGCATCCTCGGATTCGAACCGCGCGAGATGACCGCTGATGAGACGGCGATCCTCCAGGACCTCGCTCAGATGGTCGTCGGGGAGTTGGAGCTGCGGCTGTCAAGCCGGCAAGCCTTCGACGCCGCAAGCGAACGGGAGCGGGTCAAGGACGCCTTCGTCGGCATGCTGTCGCACGAGCTTCGGACGCCGCTCACCACAATCTATGCAGCTGCACGGATCCTGGTTGGGACCGAAGCCATTCAGGGCGACGCTCGCGCCAGCGACCTGCTTCCCGACATCATCTCAGAGTCCGAGCGTCTGCTGCACCTGATCGAAGATCTCCTGGTCTTGTCCAAGATCGAACAGGGCTCGCTTGAGAGCGGTGCTGAACCGGTTCTGCTTCAGCGGGTGATCGAGCGGACGGTCGCAAGAATCTTGCGGCACGAACCGGATCGCACGATCAACATTGAGATCCCCACTTCGCTACCGCCCGTGGCCGGCGAGGAGGTGTTCGCCGAGCAGGTGGTGGGGAATCTCCTGTCGAACGCCCTCAAGTACAGCCCCGCCGACGCTCCCGTGGAGGTCTCCGGCGTCGTCGTCGGCAATTCCGTCGAGTTGCGGGTCAGGGATCGTGGGATCGGAGTCAAGCCGGACCAGCGGGAGGAGATCTTTGACCTCTTGGTCCGAACCGCCGCCGCGGCCGACTATGCCCCCGGGGCCGGTATTGGCCTGTATGTTTGCCGCCGCCTGATGCACGCGATGGGTGGCGAGATATGGGCTGAGTTGCCGATTGATGGTCCCGGGACAGTCTTCGCTCTCCGACTGCAATTAACTAACGATAGCGAGTGACACGTCAACCACGGCACCTTTCTGCGACTTGACTGCCCATTGAGTGTCGTCCGCGGAAGCGCCACTTCAAAGAGCACGGCGATACCGCAGAAGTCCTCGATGCTTTGACCGGCCTCGTCGACCGTTACGCGGCACTTCGCGACGATGGTCGTCGGGCATGTCGCGACGGCGGCCGCGACATGCATCCACCCGTTCGTGACCACGACGCCCCCGCCCCGGGCGGTGACCTCGTCTAGCCGGTCCTTGCAGTGACGTGGCCGGTGAAGCCGGCCTGGTCGGAATCGCG
>DATLDP010000037.1:0-13646 GCA_035525825.1 Candidatus Limnocylindria bacterium | reverse complement strand
GCGTTGATGATCGGCGACCACCAGCGCGATTCCCATTCCGCCTCGCGCGGCATCACCCGGTCGCCGTACTCGGCGAGGAGCGCCTCGTTGGCGCCGTACCAGTACGGCCGCTCCCAGCCCGCGGCCTCGAAGAACTCCGCGCCGAGGGCCTTCTCGCGCTCGTAGAACGGCGAGAGCCGGACGGGGCGGTTGGAGGCCCACTGCTCCATCGGGTGGACGATGCCGTAGGTCTTGTTGTAGCCCTCGATCGTGCGGGCGGCGATGTGCCTCTCGGTCTTGTGGTGGTCGTAGAACCGGGCGATGTCCGACCCGTGCGGGTCGATGAAGGGCTCGCCGTTGGTCATCCACTCCGCGATCGCCTTCGCGATCCCGGGCGCCTCCTTGATCCAGATCGCCGCGGCGGACCAGAGCCCCCTGACCTCCGGCGTCTCGCCGATGATCGGGTTGCCGTCCGGCGTGAGGGACAGCAGGCCGTTGATCGCGAGCTTCACGCCGGCGCGCTCGTCGCCCATGACCTCGGGGAAGAGCTCGAGCGCGTCCTCGAGCTGGGGGTCGAAGTCATCCTGGGTGAAGGGGAGCATCGTCGGCGAGAGTGCGGCCTCGGCGATGGAGGGGATGTCGTCTGGGTCCATGAGGATCGCCCGATGGGCGTACGAGCCGACCTCGAACTCGTTGCCGTGCTGGCGCTCGTACATGTTCGTGTCGACATCGCGGATGATCGGGTAGCCGACCGCGACCGGGACGTTCTCGAAGATCGCCACGGGCCCGATGTCGATCATCTGGTGGACCGCGGGCGTCAGCGGGATGGAGGCGCCCGCCATCGCGGCGATCCGCGGGCTCCAGACGCCGCAGGCAATCACGACGGTGTCCGTCTCGATGTCGCCGCTGTCCGTTCGAACCCGTTTCACCCGGCCGTCCTCGACATCGATGCCGGTGACCTCGACCCCGGCGCCGATCGTCAGTGCGCCCAGCTCCTGCGCCTTCTTGCGCATGAGCGTGCCCGCCTCGAGTGAATCGACGACGCCGACGTTCGGCCAGTACACGCCGCCGAGCACGATGTCCTCGTTGATGAACGGCACGAGCTGCTTCACGCGCTCCGTGCTCACCAGCTCGGCTGGCTCGATGCCCCACGCCTTGGAGCTGGTGATGCGGCGCGTGAGCTCCTGCATCCGCTCCGGCGTGCGGGCGACCTCGATGCCCCCCGTCTTGGTGAAGACGCCGAGCTCCTCGTACTGCCGGACGCTGTCGAGGGTGAAGGCGGTCATCTCCTTCGAATGGTCGGTCAGGAAGATGAAGTTGGAGGCGTGACCCGTCGATCCCCCGGGGCTGGGCAGGGTGCCCTTCTCGAGCAGCACGATGTCGCGCCAGCCGAGGCGCGCGAGGTGCCAGGCCATCGAGTTGCCCACGATCCCCGCGCCGATGACGACGACGCTCGCCCGATCAGGCAGCGCTGCCATGTGCCTCCTCCCAACCGCCCGTCCGAGGGCGATCCGATTGTCCACTCAACATTTGACTCAGCGTTGCGCTCATGGTTTCGCTCAGCCGAGATTCACGACGATGGTCTTGAGCTCCGTCAGGCGCTCGATCGCGAACCGGCCGCCGACTCGCCCGACACCGCTCGACGATCCCGCGCGGCCGCCGAAGGGCAAGTGGGACTCCCAGTAGTTGGTGCCCTCGTTGATGTTGACCCATCCGGCTTGCGCCGACTCGGCGAACCGCAGCCCGCGCCCGAGATCCTTCGTGAAGACCGCGGTCAGCAGCCCGTAGCTGGAGCTCTCGATGAGGTCGAGGGCCTGCTGCTCGCCGTCGATCGCGGTGATCGGCACGACCGGGCCGAAGGTCTCCTCGCGCGCGATCTCCATCGATTCGGTGACACGGTCGAGGATCGTCGGCTGGAAGAAGAGCTCGCTGCCGAGGCCGGGCTCGCGGCGGCCGCCGTGGTGGAGCGTCGCACCGCGCTCGATCGCCTCGACGACCTGGTGCTCGGTCTTCGCGGCCGTCCGCTCGTTGTTGAGCGGCCCCATCGTGGTCGAGCTCGCGAGGGGATCGCCGAGTCGCACCTCCGCCTCGACCGTTCGCACCAGCAGCTCCAGGTACTCGGCGTGGATCGCCCGATCCACCAACACCCGCTCGCCCGCGGTGCAGCTCTGGCCGGCCTTGAGGAAGCAGGCAGTGATGGTCGCCGCGACGGCCTTCTCGAGGTCCGCGTCGTCCAGGATCACCAGCGGGCCGTTGCCCCCCAGCTCCATCAGGAGCTCCTTGCCGGCCGCGCGCTGGGCGATCCTCATCCCGGTCCTCGTGGAGCCCACGAATCCGACGACGCCGACCCTCGGGTCTCCCGCGATCTCGTCGCCGACCAGGTCTCCGGGCCCGGTCACGAGGTTGAAGACGCCGCTCGGGAGGCCTGAATCGGCGATCGCCTTCGCGAGCGCGACGGAGCAGTGGCTGGTGAATCGCGCCGGGTTCCAGACGACGGCGTTGCCGGCGGCGAGCGCCGGCGCGATCAGCTCCGCGGCCATCGTGTAGGGCCAGTTCCAGGGCGTGATCACGCCGACCACGCCCTTTGGCACGCGATAGACGAGGACGCGCTTGTGCGGGTCGACCGACGGCGGCAGGAGGCCCTCGATCCGCGTCGCGTCCGCCGCGGCCATCCGGAAGTAGACGATCAGCTCCTCGACCTCGCCGTAGGCCTCGGCGTGGAGTGGCTTGCCCTGGTCCTGAGTCAATGCTCGGGCGAGCTCCCCACGCCGATCCTCGATCGTGGTGGCGATGCGCTCGAGAACACCAGCCCGCTCGAAGGGGGAGGTTCGGCCCCAGGCGCCGGCGGCGCGCGATGCCGCCTCGATGGCTCGAGACGCGTCCGCCCGGCCCCCCTCGGAGAGGACGCCGATCGACCGGCCTGTCGCCGGGTTGGAGGTCTCGAACGAGCCTCGGTTCTCGGCGGGACCCCACGAGCCGCCGATGAACAGGGTGCGGGCGATCGTCGCGCGCGCGGGCTCGGCCGCCACGGTGACTGCAGCCTTGGAGGGCACAGGAGCTCCTGGACGGATGCTTCGTGGGCTTGCTGCACCCCAGGCGGCCCGGACGTGCCGGGCGCGCCGACAGTCTGCCTCGCCTAACCGCGACCGCGCAACCCGCGGTCCACGCTGCGCCCTTCAGGGCGCCTCACCGTTGCCGTCGCTCACCGAGCCGCTGCTCGACCTCCTCGAGCGAGATTCCCCTCGCGGCCAGGAGCACGAGCACGTGGTAAAGGACATCCGCGGCCTCGCTCCGAACCTCGTCGTCGGACCCCGCCAGCGCCGCAGACAAGAGCTCTCCCGCCTCCTCCACGACCTTCTCGCCGGCGCGCCTGGGGCCGCCCGCCAGCAACCGCGCGGTATATGAGCCCTTCGGCTCGGCCGATCTTCGAGCCTCCACGATGCGGGCCAGCCGCCTCATCGTGAACGTCCCAGATTCGTCGCCCTTGACCGCGAAGCACGATTCAGCGCCGCTATGGCACGCGGGCCCTCGGGGCCGCACCCGATAGAGCACGGCGTCGCCGTCGCAGTCGGCGGCGAGATCCACGACCTTCATCACGTTGCCGCTTGTTGCGCCCTTCCGCCACAGCTCGTTCCGGGAACGGGACCAGAAGTGCGCCTCGCCGGTGTGCTCGGTCGCGGCCAGGGCTTCCTCATTCGCCCAGGCAAGCATCAACACCACGCCGTCGTCGGCGTCCTGGACAACCACGGGCAGCAGTCCGCGGTCGGGTCGAGCCCGCCGTTCGTTCAGCCAAGCCACGCAGCCACCTCCTTGGGGGACACGGGCGACGGCACCGGACGGACGGACACGCCCCTGTCGGACAGCGCGACCTTGAGCTCCTGGATGCTCACCTGGCCCAGATGCAGCATGGAGGCAAGCAGGGAGGCCGAGGCGCCGCCGTCCGTGAGGACGGCCACGATGTCCTCGACGTCGCCCGCTCCGCCCGAGGCGACGACCGGCACCGACACTGCATCGCTGACGGCTCGCGTCAGCAGCACGTCGTAGCCGGCCCGGGTGCCGTCGCGGTCGATGCTCGTCAGCAGCACCTCGCCGGCCCCGCGGTCAGTCGCCTCCATCGCCCACGCAACTGGATCGCGGTCCGTTTCGCGCGTGCCGGACACGCCACGCACCGTCCATCCGTCGCCCCCCACTCGGCGCGCCGCGTCAATGGAGATGACCACTGACTGCGACCCGAAGCGATTCGCGAGACGGTCCACGAGGCTCGGGTCCCACAGGGCGCCCGAGTTGACGGACACCTTGTCGGAACCCGCGTCGAGGATCGCCACGGCGTCGTCGACGGACCGGACGCCGCCGCCCACCGCCAGCGGGACGTCCAGGACAGCCGCCGCCCGGGAGATCAGGTCGAGAAGGGCCGGGCGACGGTCGCGGCTGGCGCCCACGTCGAGGATCACGATCTCGTCGGCTCCGCCGGCGGCATATCGCGCCGCGAGCTCGACCGCGTCGCCGGCGTCCGTCAGGTCGACAAAGCGCGTGCCCTTGACCACCCGGCCGTCGGTCACGTCGAGGCAGGCGATGACCCGCTTGCGGAGGCTCATGCCGGCGCGGCTTGCGGCAGCAGCGCTGCGAGCGCATCGGGGATCCGCAGGGCGCCGGTCGCGAGCGCCATGCCCACGATCGCCCCGTCGAGCCCGGTCCGTTCCAGGTCGAGGAGGTCACCCGTCGACCGGACGCCGCCAGCGGCAACCAGTCGTGCGACCGGGAAGGCGTTGCGGAAGGAGGCGAGCAGGGCCAGGTTCGGGCCGGTCAGCGTGCCGTCACGACGGGTGTCGGTCACGATCAGGGCGGCCGCACCCTCGGCGAGGAGGCGTCCGGCGACCTCGAGGGCGTCGTCATCACGCGATCGCAGCCAGCCGCTGACCGCCGGTCGGCCATCGCGCAGGTCCAGGGCGGCCAGGACCCGGCCGGGCCAGCGTCCTGCGCAGGCAGCCAGAAAGCCGGGCCGCTCGAGGGCAGCGGTGCCCAGCACGGCCGCATCGACGCCGGCGTCGAGCACCGCCCCGACCGTGGCCTCGGTTCGCAGTCCACCTGCGATCTGGACCTTGACCAGTGGCGCAGCAGCGCGTGCGGCCATGACGACTGCCGCCAGGGCGGCCACCGCCCGCGGCATGCCGGCGCGTGCGCCCTCGAGGTCGACCAGGTGCAGCCTCGGGACACCCGCGGCGGCCCATGTGGCGGCGCGGACGGACGGATCCCCGCTCGCCATTGGCTGCGCGAAGTCACCCTGCCGGAGCCGCACGCTGCGACCCCCCAACAGATCGATCGCGGCGATCAGCTCCACGCCGCGGCCTCCGGGATCCGGGAGGCGTTGTCAAGGAGCCCCCGGACCCACGCGGCCAGGAGGGCCCGCCCGGCCGGGCCGCTCTTCTCCGGGTGGAACTGGGTCCCGAGCATGGACCCGGAGCGGATCAGCGACGGAAACCGAAACCCATCGACCTCGGTCCAGCCAGCCTCGACACCGGGATCGGCCGGCTGCAGCCAGTAGCCGTGCACGAAATAGGCGTCGAAGCCCTGACCACCGCCCAGCTCGACCCGGTTCCAGCCGATGTGGGGCACCCGCGTCGGGCCTCCCGCATCGAACGCCGGGAAGCGCCGGCACGCGCCTCGAATCAGGGCCAGGCCGGCCGTGTCTCCTTCCTCGGAAGCGTCGAGCATCAGCTGCGCGCCAAGGCAGATCCCCAGGAATGGCCGCCCGTCCGCGGCCCAGGCACGGATGGGATCGACCAGGGATCGCTCGTGCAGTGCCGTCATTGCCGATCCCGCGGCCCCGACGCCGGGCAGGATCAGCCGCTCGGCCCCGACCATCTCAGAGGGCGTCCGTACGAGCTGTGCACGCGCTCCGACGGCGTGGAGTCCGCGCAGAACCGAGCGCGTGTTGCCCGCCCCGAAGTCGATCACCGCGATCACCGAGTCGTCCCCTTGGTGCTCGGGCTGCCACCCGCGAGGCGCTCGTCCGGTTCGGCGGCGTGGCGGAATGCCCGGGCCAGGGCCTTGAGCCCGCCCTCCGCGAGGTGGTGGGTGCTCCGCGCCTTGCGGACCTGGAGATGCACGGCGAACCGCCCCTCGCGGGCGAGCGTTTCCACGAAGTGCGGGAGCAGCTCAAGCCAGACGTTGGCACCGGCCAGCGGATCCGCCCGCGGCTCGATATCCGCGTAACCGCGCCCGCCGAGGTCCAGCGCGCAGCTGGCCAGGGCCTCGTCCATCGGCAGCCGGACGTCGCCGTAGCGGCGAATGCCCGTCCGGTCGCCGAGGGCCGTGTCGATTGCCCTGCCGAGCACGAGGCCGACGTCCTCCACGGTGTGGTGCTCGTCGACGTGCAGGTCGCCCTCCGCCTGAACATCGAGGTCCATCAGCGCGTGTCGTGCCAGCAGGACGAGGAGGTGGTCGAAAAAGCCGATCCCGGTCGTCACGCTCGCGAGGCCCGTACCGTCGAGGTCCACCCGGATGCGGATGGAGGTTTCCGCTGTGGTGCGCTCGGCCGTGCCGACCCGGCTCACGTGAGGAGGTCCCGCAGGGCCGCGATCAGCGCATCGGTACGCTGCCGGTCGAGCGCGTTGGCTCGGAGCCAGCCGGTCATCGGCCCGGCCTCGTAGCTGCGCAGGATCATCCCGCGCTCCGCCAGCGCCCTCGCGAGCGCGGCCGCATCTGGTGGCCGGAAGCTGACGAAGTTGGTCACGGAGGGCAGCGTCCTGCAGCCACTCGCCTCCAATGCCGCCGCCAGCCTTCGACGCTCGGCGACCATCTCGCCTCGCCGCTGCGCGGCCGGCCCCTCGTCGGCCAGGACGCCGAGGGCGATTGCCTCGGCCGGGCCCGAAACGGACAGGGGCAGGCGAATCGCATCGAATCGCTCTACCAGCGCAGTCGGCACGACGAGATAGCCGACGCGGGCTCCGGCCATGCCATGGGACTTCGAAAGCGATCGAAGCACGATCACGTTGGGCAGCTCTTCCTGGATGCGAATGGCAGACGCCGAGTCCGGCTGTTCGCCGGTGTCCGCCTCGGCGAACTCCAGGTAGACCTCATCGACGAGGACGATGGCCGGAAGCCCCGCCGCGAGGGCTCGCACCTCCTCGAGCGCGTAGCGATCGCCCGTCGGGTTGTTCGGACTGCACAGCCAGACCAGCCGGACGGCTTCCCGCTCCGCGGCTGCTCGCAGCTGCCCGGGGGTCTGCCGCTGAGCCAGCTCTCGGCGGGGCAGCTCGATGGGGCGCGCCCCGGCGAGCCTCGTCTCGACCGCGAACATGCCGAACGACGGCGTTGGCAGGAGTGCGGCGTCGCCCTGGCCCAGAGTCGCGGTGGCCACCAGCCGGATCAACTCGTCGGCACCAGCCCCGGGTACGATCCGGCGACCGTCGACGCGGTGCCGCTCCCCCAGAGCCGCTCGCAACTGGCGATAGCCCATGTCCCCATAGGCGACGGCTCTGGCCGGGTCGTAGGACCTGATCGCCTGGGCTGCCGCCGGAAGCGGCCCGCCGCCCATCGTGTTGAGGTCATGGCGAGCAAGCTGATGTGGCGACACGCCGAGTAATGCTGCAAGGACGTCGTCCGGGGCCTCCGACGGGTAGGCGAGGACCGGCCCGGGACGGCGCAGCAGCTCCACGGGGTCCTCGCCAACGGGCGGACCCGCCGGTCCGGGGCGCTCGGCACGCAGCCGGACCGACGCGGCGTGAGCCGGCAGACCCTCTGCACCTGCGATCGCCTCAACAATGGGAGCAAGTCGCCGGATTCCCGCGTGTGTCACGCGTTGGACTTCGACCCAGCGCCCGAAGGACTCGACGGCCACGCCACCGAAGGCTCGGGCGGCCCCACCCGTGGGCAGGATGTGGTTCGTCCCACTGGCGTAGTCGCCGGCCGCCACTGCCGCCCATGGCCCGATGAAGATTGCACCCGCAGCCCGAATGCGCTCGGCGAAGGCTTCCGCGTCGCGGCACTGGAAGGACAGATGCTCCGGGGCGATGGCGTCCGCCAGCTCCGCCGCCGCCTCAAGGTCGCGCACCCGGACGCAGCGACCCCAGGCCCGGAGCGTCGCGAGCGCACGATCGCCGGTGGCGAGCGCGGCTGCCTGTGTGGCGAGCTCGCGCTCGACTGCGTCGGGCAGGGCAAAGGCATCCGTCACCAGGACCGCGAGCGCGTCGGGCCCGTGCTCCGCCTGGGCCAGCAGGTCGGCGGCAACAAGCGAGGGATCGGCCGCTGCATCCGCGACGATGACGCATTCGCTTGGGCCGGCAGGCAGGTCGATCGCGACGTCCGCGGCGACGAGCCGTTTGGCAGCCGTGACCCAGGCATTGCCGGCGCCGAAGATGCGATCGACACGCGGCACGGTGCCGGTGCCGTAAGCGAGCGCCGCGATCGCCTGCGCTCCGCCGACCCGCAGGATCCGCCGGACCCCGACGAGCGAGGCCGCGTACAGCACGGCGGCATCCACGGTCCCGTCCGGGCCGGGTGGCGTTGCGAGGATCAACTCATCAACGGCGGCAAGCGCGGCCGGCACCCCCAGCATGATCACGGAGCTCGGGTATCGCGCAATCCCGCCGGGCACGTATCCGCCGGCCCGGCGGATGGGGCTCCAGCGCCGCCAGGCAATCACGCCCGGCGCAGTGCGGACCCGCCGCTCGGAGTTGAGCGCGGCGAGCTGATCGGCGTGAAAGCGACGTACGGCAGTGGCGCTCGCCTGGAGGGCTCGCTGCAATTCAAGCGGCACGCGGTCGCTCGCGGCGTTGATCTCGGACTCGGGCACGAACAGCTCGTCGATCTCGACGCCGTCAATCTCGCGGCTCAGGGTGCGCAACGCGGCGTCGCCCTCGCGACGCACCCGCGCGACGATCGCGGCCGCATCGGCGTCCGGTGTCGGAGCGCGCAGCGCGGCGATCCACTGGAGCCTGTCGTTGGGGTCAATTGCGTCCCAGTCGTCACGCCGGAGCATGGCCGGGGCCGTGGCGCTGCCTCGGTCCATCAGCGCACGACCTTCTCGATCGGGACCACAAGGATGTCCCGGGCGCCCACGTCCTTCAGCGCGGGGATGAGACGCCAGAGCGTCGCGCGCTCGACCACGGAGTGGATCGCGATCATCTCCGGGTCCATCAGCGGCATGACCGTTGGTCCCGACATCCCGGGGATCAGCTCCCGGATGCGCTCGAGGGATTCGGCCGGCGCATTCATCATCATGTATTCCTTGCCCCGGGCGTCGATGACGCTCCGGAGCATCCCGGCCAATGGCCGCCACGGCTCATCAGGCCCCTCGCCGCGCGCGATCAGGACAGCCTCCGACTCGAGCAAGGGGGCGATTGGCCGAAGGCCGTTGAGGCGCATCGTGCTCCCGGTCGCCACGAGGTCGACGATCGCGTCGGCGACGCCGAGCTGCGGGGTGACCTCGACCGCGCCCCTCACCTCGACGAGCTGAACGGAAACGCCCCGGTCCTCGAAGAACGCCTGGGTGAGACGCGGGAACGACGTCGCGACTCGACATCCGGCGAGGTCTTCCGGGGTACCGGTCGATGCTCCCCGTGGTACGGCGAGAGTCAGCGTGCAGGCCCCGAAGCCGAGCTTCAGCACGGCCGCCAGCCCGGGTGCGCGTTCAGCCATGAGATCGACGCCGGTGATGCCCCCGTCGACCACGCCGTCCGCGACGTACTCGGGCACATCCTCGGCGCGCACGAAAAGGAGGTCGAGCGCGAAGTTGCGGGCAGAGGTGGTCAGGCTCGCCGGTGAGACCTCCAGGTCCAGGCCGGCGTCGCGCAGCAGCTGGAGCGCCGGACCTGCGAGGCGGCCCTTGTTCGGGAGCGCCACCCGCAACGTATCGCCGCCACTCATGCGGATGGCTTCCCTGGTCCCTTACCGGCCTCGCCCGCGACCCGCTCGATCAGCATGCCGTACCCGCCGCGACCAAAGCGCAGCCATTGGTTGACGCGGCTGATCGTGGCGCTGGAGGCCCCGGATCGCTCGCCGATCTCGTGGTAGGGGGTCCCGCTCACCAGCAGTCGCGCAACCTGCCAGCGACGACCGAATTCCTGGAGCTCTCGGATCGTGCAGAGGTCGCGCAGGAAGCGCAGCGCCTCGTCCTCATTGCGGAGCGCGGCGACGGCTCGAGCGAGCTCCCTGGTGTCCTCCGTGATCCATGCGTCGGCGAGATCTCGGGTGGAGTCCTGGGACGGGCTGGATTCCTCTTTCATGCTTTAGCACGCTAGCACGCTACTAGGAGTGCGGCAACCTGAGACGGCTGGTCGCCCGCCCCGGTCGCGCTACCGTCGCTCCTGAAGTCGCTGGACCACGACATTCACCGCGGCAGCAAGAGAGAAGCGGGGCCCGGGTGGGCCCCGCTTCGAACCGTCAATCGTTGCCCGGCCGGTGGCCGGCCTTCAGCGAGGGCTACTCCGCCGGGATCTGCGCGTGGATGGCGTCCAGGTCGACGCCCTGCATCCGGCGCCACAGGCGGAAGATCACGTAAAGGACCGCGGCAGCGCCGTAGAGCACGCCGAGGAACTTGATGGAGTCGGCGTTGCCGACCCCGATGCCGTAGAGCGGGTCGCTCAGCCAGAGGTAGAGCACCCAGCCGAGGAACAGGGTGGACCCGGCGCCGGCGATGGAGATCAGCGGCAGGCCGAGGACCTTGTACCGAGCCACCGGCGAGGCGTCGTAGATGTCCTTCTTCCAGAACGGCAGGATCATCGCGGCGATGGAGCTGCCGAGGAAGGTGACCGCGATCACGAGCGTCGCGTCGAGCGTGAGCGGGTAGAAGGTTGCCGCCTGGTAGGCGTACAGCCAGCTCAGGACCACCGATGGAACCATGATCAGCGCAAGCGCCGCCCATGGCACGCCGCGACCCTCGGAGACCCGACCCGCCCACTCGGGCAGGACCCGGTCGAAGGCGGCCGCGAAGATCATCCGGGTCGAAGACAGGAACAGCGTCCCGGTCCAGCCCAGCCACCACGCGCCAAATGCGATCACGATGATCGCCTGGATGATGTGGCTGTCGATCAGGTACGCGGCCATCAGGCCGGGGAAGCCCCAGATCGGAACGACCGGCGCGTCCGTGACATAGCCATAGGCGTAGTTCACGTACGTCCCGTTCGAGGCGTTGAAGAACTCCCAGCCGAACGTCTTCGCGGCCAGGAACACGAACACGATGGCCAGGCCGACGGTGGCCCAAAGGCCGCCGAGCATGCCGTTCATGACCTTCCGGAAGTCGCCCGCGCCGCGGACCTCGCCGTAGAGCGTGGAGCCCCAGTTCGGGTACAGCAGGAAGAACAGCATGAAGGGCACGAGGAGCAGGGTCTGCGCCCCGAACCCGAAGCCGTCGAAGGCGGTTCCGTTCACGCCCTGGGCAGCGCCCTGGTCGATCGTCGCCTGGTAGGCGTTGGCCACGCCGAACTGGCTGAGCGCCTCGCGGTCGTAGGCCGCCTTGAACGCGTCGAGGCTCGAGACGGCCAGGAGCACGAACATCAGCGCCAGGGCCGCCAGCCCCACGTACAGGCACCAGCGCTGGATCCGGGCGTAGCCGGCCATGCCCAGCGCCACCAGGGCGGACGTCACCACGATCGTGATGATCGAGACGGCGAACGTGCCGTCGGCGGTGCCGAAGAAGTCGACGCCCGCCTTCCAGCCGAGGACCGACGCCAGCGGCTGGATGAACTCGATCTTGAAGATGAAGCCATAGATCGGCGCCCAGAGGGCGAGGATGAACCACCAACCCGTGGCCGACAGGACGAACCCGATCCCACCGCGCTTCAGGCCGAGCGCCGCGCCGACCAGGACGCCGAGCGCCATGCCGACGTACGTCACCGTGCTGTCCAGCCCGAGGGCGGTTCCCATGAGGAACATCGCCACGGCGCCGAACGCGCCGCCGACGACGGCGCCCGGAATGCCATCCAGGACCCGGGTCTGCCAGACGTAGTCGCCGCCCGCTCGGGGCATCGCGGCGATGAGTCCCGCATAGGCAACGGCCATGAACGTCATGCCGATGCCGGTGATGATGATCGAGGCGATCGCGGATCCATCCGGCACGTAGCCGAAGATCGCGAGGCTGTAGAACATGCCGAGGCACACGAGGTTCACGGACATGAACGCGTAGGCAAACGCGTCGAATCCGGACCAACCCTTCACGAGGCCCGTCGCGTTCCGCAGGAACAGCGCCGGGGCTTTGGCCATCTCTCCCGTCGTCATCAGGTCTGCATTCCCTCCACTTTCCTGACTCCCCGTCAGCCGTTGATCAGCAGATAGCGCTTCACCTCCGCTTTCTTGGCGTCGATGTCGACGATCGCGGCCTGGAGCACCCCGTCCTCGTAGGTGGATCCGGGGTTGACCGCGAGGGTTTTTCCGAGCTTGACGGCGCCGCGGCCCTCGTGGATATGGCCGTGGAGCGAGAGGACCGGCCCATACTCGAGGATCGCATCGCGGATCGCGTGCGACCCCACCGGAATGAGCGCCTGGCCTCCCGACACGTATCGCATGTCCGCCCCGATCTTCGGGGCGTTGTCGAGGTTGGAGCCGTATGGCGGGGCGTGGAAGTTGAAGATCGCTCGGCGCTTGTCCGGGACGGACGCGACCAGCCCATCGATGCGTGCGCGGAGCTCGGGCTCGGGCAGCTCCCGGAAGGTGTTCCACGGCGTCGGGTTGGCCCAGCCGGTGGAGACGAGCGCGATCCCGTCCAGGTCGATCAGGTTGCTCTCGCCGAGATCCACGAGCTTCGCGGCGGCGATGATCGGGTCGATCTCGAAGATGTCGTCGTTCGCCGGCGAGACGATGCAGCGGATGGGCTTGCCGGCAAGGCGCTCGTCGGCGAGGGCCATCCAGCGCGCCACCTGGGCCAGCATCTCCGACTTGAACCGGGCATCGACGAGGGAGGGATCTGCCTGCATCGCGGTCATCTCGTCCGGCGACAGGCGGACGGGGTAGTAGCCGCGGTCGCCGATCCGCTTCTCCATGGCGACGAGCTCGTCCTCGCCGTTCAGGACGTGCTCCTGGTCCTGGAGCGTGAGCCGCCACTGGCCGCCAGCGCCGTCGGTGCCGCCGCCGACGATCGGGACCATGGCCTTGCCGGTCATGTCGCCGCCCATCACGAGGACGTCCGCCTTGTGGAACGCGCCGGCGTTGAGGAACTTGCGCCAGCAGACCTCGGAGCCATGGATGTCCGTCGCGAAGAAGACCCGCATCAGTGACCGACCTCCTCGGGCTCCACGTACCACTGCTGCCGTTCGCCGACGGTTGCGCGGATCTTCCAGCGAGTCGATTTGGGCGCGTCGTTGATCGCCTCCAGGAGCGCCGCCACCTGCGCCCGCGGGTCGTAGCGCACCGGCCGCTCCCCGCCGATATCCACGTCGGCCTCGGTGAACTCCGTGTCGAGATAGTGCTCCAGCACCTTGAGGTTGCCGGTCGCGGTCCGCCACCAGCCCCAGTCGGACGAGGTGTGGGCCAGGATGCGCGGCAGGCTGATGGCGCCCTCGCCCTGGGTCTCGTCGCGCGCGCCGTCGTCCTGGGCCAGCGGGTGCTCGGCGAGCAGGATCAGCGCGTCGAGCACGTCCTTCCTGTTGATCTTCACGACCTGGAGCTTCGAGAGCAGGAGATCCGCGACCGGAAGGGTCGGCTGGGCCTTGTCCAGTCGATCGCCGAACTCG
>DATLDP010000035.1:0-8274 GCA_035525825.1 Candidatus Limnocylindria bacterium | reverse complement strand
GAGGATCAGGAACGAGATCATGTATTCCTTGATCCGGACCTGGATCGGGTTGAAGCTCGCCAGGATGCTGATCCAGGTCAGCGTCGTGGTGAGGAGGACCATGGCGAGCGACAGGCCGTCGACGCCGAGCTTGTACTGGATCCCGAACACCGGGATCCAGCTCGCGGTTTCCGGGAACTGGAAGCCGGCGCCGTGGGCGTTGAAGCCGGCGGCGAGGACGAGCGAGACGACCCAGGTGGCGAGCGACGCAACCAGTGCCAGGACGCGAGCCCAGCGGACCGGGGCGATGCCGATCGCCAGGGCGCCGGCGAGCGGCAGGAACGTGACGATCGTGAGCATCGGGAGGCCGTTCATCGGCGGTCAGCCATCGCTCAGCGGCCCAGGATCACGAAGTACGAGCCGGCCATCGCGATGAGCCCGAGGGCGATTCCCAGCGCGTAGTTCTGGACGCGGCCGGTCTGGACCCGCGCGAGGCCCGTGCCGCTCCGGCGGGTCAGCGCGCCCACGCTGTTCACGATGCCGTCGACGACGTGCTTGTCGAACCACGCGAGGGCGTTCGCGAACCGCCCGCCGATCACGACGAACAGCACGTGGTTGATGTCGTCGAACCACCATTTGTTGGCCGAGGCGCGGTAGAGGAACCACGCCCGCTTCGTGATCCGCTGGACGACGGCGGGCCGCGCCCGACCCTTGAGCGGGCCGATCTCCACGCCGAAGAGCCGCCATGCGGTCAGCATGCCGATGAGCGCGACGGCCACGCTGGCGAGAATCAGGATCCCGTCGATGCCTGCGATCTGGAAGGCCGCCTCGTGGTGGCCGAGCAGCTCCTCGGCGTGCTCGAAGATCGGGTGGAGCCAGGTCGCGAGCAGGCCGGTTCCCTCCATCCCGAAGAGCGGTCCGAGCGGCGGGCCCGGCCACGTCAGCACGATGCCCGCGAGCACCGAGGGGATCGCGAGGAGCCACAGCGGGACGGTCATGACGGCGGGTGACTCGTGGATCTTCGGCTCGACCGACTTGTCGACGCGACTCTCGCCCCAGAAGGTCATGCCGATCAGCCGGAACATGTAGAACGCGGTCATCACCGCGACGACGATCCCGATCGCCCAGACCCACTGGAACCCGAGCTTGAAGCTCTCGCCCAGGATCTCGTCCTTCGAGAAGAAGCCCGCCAGCGGCGGGATGCCGGCGATCGCGACTGATCCGATCAGCATCGTCAGGTAGGTCTGCGGGATCTTCTTGCGCAGGCCGCCCATCTTCCGCATGTCCTGCTCCTCATGGACGGCGTGGATCACGGATCCGGATCCGAGGAAGAGGAGGCCCTTGAAGAACCCGTGGGTCACGAGGTGGAAGATCGCGGCCGTGTACGCCCCCACGCCGAGCGCGGCGAACATGTAGCCGAGCTGGCTCAGCGTGGAATAGGCCAGCACGCGCTTGATGTCGGTCTGGGTCATCGCGATGGAGGCGGCGAGGATCGCCGTGAAGATGCCGATCGCGGCGACGACCACCATCACCTCCGGCGCGCTCGCGAAGATCGGGTTGGCGCGGGCGACGAGGTAGACGCCGGCATTGACCATCGTCGCGGCGTGGATGAGTGCTGAGACGGGCGTCGGACCCTCCATGGCATCCGGCAGCCAGACGTGGAGCGGGAACTGGGCGCTCTTGCCGACCGCACCCGCGAAAAGGAGCAGGGCGACCATGGCGATCGGGATGGTCATGGGCGGCGTGCCGACCGTCGTCATGTGCAGCATCGTCATCGACTCGATCGAGTCCCGGATGTTGAGCGTCCCCGTGTTCACGAAGATCGCCATGATCCCGAGCGCGAACCCGACGTCGCCGACGCGGTTCGTGATAAACGCCTTCTTGCTCGCCTCCGCCGCGCTCCGCTTGCGATACCAGAAGCCGATCAGCAGGTAGCTCGAGAGGCCCACCAGCTCCCAGGCCACGAACAGCAGCAGCCAGTTGTCCGCCAGGACGATGAGAAGCATCGAGACCATGAACAGGTTGAGGTAGGCGAAGAACCGCCAGTAGCCCGGGTCGTGGCGCATGTAGCCGATCGAGTAGACGTGGACCAGCATGCCGATCGTCGTGACGACGATCAGGAGCACGGCCGTCAGGTTATCGACGAAGAAGCCGATGTCGATCGAGAAGTCGCCTGCCGGGATCCAGTGCCACAGCGGCACCGCGAGCCCTTCCTCGCCGAACTTGCCGCCGAGCGTCGCCGCTACGACGGTCATCGCGGCCAGCCACGACAGGACGACTGCGCCGACCGGAATCCAGAAGGCGTTCAGCCCGAGGCGCCGCCCGACCATCGCGCTGATCAGGAAGCCGGCGAGCGGCAGTCCGATGATCGCGAGGACGACGGTGGTGTAGATCGGGTCTGGCGCGACCGCGAGGGAGTCCTCGAGCAGGCCGAGGTTCATGCTCCGCGACCCCGATCGAGGCGGCTCATCGGCGCATCGCGTCGTACTCGTCGACGAGCGGCGTCTTGCGGTTCCGGAAGATCGCGATGACGATCGCCAGGCCGACGGTGGCCTCGGCGGCCGCGACCGCCATGACCATCAGCGCGATGACGGCGCCGTCGCCCTGGAGCGAGGGCACGAAGGCCCCGAACGCCACGATGGTGAGATTCACCGCGTTGAGCATCAGCTCGATGGACATCAGCATCGAGATCGCGTTCCGGCGCGCGAGGAACCCGAACGTCCCGATCGCGAACAGCAGCCCCGACAGTGTCAGGTAGGTGTTGAGCTGGTCGGCGATGCCCATCAGGCGCCGCCCTCACGCTTGGCGAGGAACACGCCGCCGATGACCGCGGCGAGGAGCAGGACGCTGACGGCCTCGAACGCGAGGACGTAGTTCTGGAACAGGAGGTGGGCCAGGACGTCGGTCTGGATCGCGATCCGGGTCGTGACCGCGCCCCAGTCCGTGCCCGCCGCCGCGACCGCGACCAGCACCGCGATCACGATCGCGGCCACCGCGGCCGGCGTCGCCTGGGTCTGGAACGTCAGCTTCGCCGACCCGACCTTGTCGGAGGTGAGCATGATCGCGAACAGGATCAGCACGCTGATTGCGCCGATGTAGACGATCACCTGGGCGGCCGCGACCATCGGCGCGCCGAGCGTCACGTAGATGCCGGCAAGGGCCAGGAAGCAGACGATCATCGCGAGGCCGCAGCGGATGATGTCGCGCATCGAGACCACCGCGATGCCGGAAGCGATCATGAGCGAGGCGAGGCCCGCCAGCAGCGCGTCGTCGAACGAGCCGCCCATCAGGATCAGGACGATGATCGCCGGGGTGGTGATGATCCCGCCCGCGATGGCAGCGGCGATGAGGTAGAGCCAGGCTCGCATGCCGTCGGCTACTTCAGGTGGGCGTGGCCGGCGTCACCCGCGCCGTGGTCGTGGCCGTCGTGCGACCCGGGGCCACCGTGCCCGCCGGCCGCGCCGGCACCGTTGCCGCTGGCGCCGTTCCCGTTCCCGCTGGCGTCGCCGCCGCGCGAGAGCGAGGCGGGCAGCACCGTCAGCAGGCGATCGGACTGGACGAAGCGCCCGGCATCGATCGCCCGCTGGAGCCAGTCGCGCTCCTTGCGGATGTAGGTGACCTCGGTCTCCCGGTCGATCTGGGCCATCGCCATGAGATCGATCATCGGCTCGTCGCGGCTCGAGTGGGCGAGCTCGAACTCGCCGCCGTCGCGAAGGGCGTCGTAGGGGCAGGCATCGACGCAGATGCCGCACAGGATGCAGCGGCTCTCATCCACCTCGTACTTCTGCAGGACCCGCGGCTTCGGCATCAGCGCGCCGGTGGGGCACGTCTCCGCGCAGCGCCCGCACGACACGCACGGAGTGTCGTTGAGGCTCATATCGAGCGGCGTCGTGACGAGCGTGTCGAAGCCGACCCGCATGAAGTCGTAGCACGCCGCGCCGACAACCTCCGCGCAGACGTTGGCGCAGCGCCCGCAGTCGATGCAGCGCGACGGCTCGCGAAGGATGAAGGCGTGGGAATCGTCGCGGACGTAGTCGTGGTTCACGCCGGTGAACCGGTTCTCGTTGACGCTGCGGTAGCCGGCGCCCTCGTGGAACTGCGGCTCCAGGGTCTTGAGCGTGGTGCCGTACTCGATCCCGAGGCGGCGCAGGTCGCAATAGCCGATCGCCTCGCAGGTGCACTGGAGGCAGCGCGTGGACTCCGCGACGATCTCCTCGCGGGAGTACGGGATCTCGTACTCGATGTAGTTGTGGCTGCGCTCTTCGGCCTCGATGGCCTTCATCCGGTAGCGCGGCTCCTTCACCTCGGACGTGAAGGGCACGATCGAGAGGAACTCCGGCTGGGGCTCCGCGAGCGTCTGGCGAGTCCGGATCGATTCGAGGTCGTTGCCGCGAAGGAACGCGTCGACCGCATAGGCCGCGCGGCGCCCTTCGGCGATCGCCTGGACCACCGTGGACGCGCCGATCCGCACGTCACCGGTGCCGAACACGCCCGGCCGAGTGGTTTCGAACGTCACCGCGTCCGCCTGCAGCCGGTTGTTCTTCGTGGCCTTCGCGCCGGTCGAGCCGGGGCCGATCCAGTCGAGCTCCGGGCCCTGCCCGATCGCCAGCAGGACGCGGTCGCAGGGCACGGTGAACTCCGTGCCGGGCGCCGGCTCCGGGCGGCGGCGGCCGGAGGCATCGGGCTCGCCGAGGGCCATCCGGATGAACTCGACGCCGGTGACGTTGTTGTCCTTGTCCGTGATCACTCGCGTCGGGCCGGCCTGGAAGATCGCGGTGACGCCCTCCTCGAGCGCCTCGTGAACCTCGTTCGACGCGGGCATGTCCTTCATGTCGCGGCGATAGACGAGGGTCACTTCCTTGGCGCCCTGGCGGATGGACGTCCGCGAGCAGTCCATGGAGGTGAAGCCGCCGCCGATCACGACGACGCGCTTGCCCTCGTGGTTCGGGTACGGCAGGCCCAGGGTCGCGGTGCGGAGGTATTCGAGGCCGTCGAGGACCTCCGGCGCGTCCTCGCCCGGGATCCCCAGCTTGTTCGTGTCGTAGCAGCCGATCGCAATCACGACGCTGTCGAAGCCCTGATACTGCAGGTCGTCGAGGGTGAAGTCGCGGCCCAGGCCCTGGTTGCAGACGATCTTGCCGCCGAGGCGGGTCACGCTCTCGTACTCGGCCTCGAGGACCTCCACCTTGGGCAGGCGGTACTGCGGGATGCCGTAGCGGAGCATCCCGCCGGGCGCCGGGTCGCGCTCGAAGACGGTGACATCGTGGCCGGACAGCAGCAAATAGTAGGCCGTGGCCATGCCGGCGGGACCCGAGCCGATCACGGCTGCCCGGCGGCCGGTCGCGGGCTGCTGCTCGAACGGGACCGGCGGATCCAGGTTCTCGTTGAGCATCGACTTGATGACCATGTCGCCGGCGTAGCGGTGCGAATCGCGGATCGCGATCGCCTCGTCGACCTCGTCGCGCCGGCAGTGCTCCTCGCACGGCGCGGGGCAGACGCGCCCGAGGACCGAAGGGAACGGGATCGTCCGCTTGAAGATCCGGGTCGATTCCCGGAAGTTGCCCTCGGCGTTCTGCTTCAGGAAGCCCGGGATGTCGATATGGCTCGGGCACTTGTTCTGGCAGGGCGGCAGGCAGTAGGCGTTGTGGTCCGAAAAGATCAGCTCGAGGTTGGTCCGGCGGAGGCGCCGGATCTCCTCGGTCTGGGTCTGGACCTTCATGCCGTCCTCGCAGGTCCGCGAGCACGAGATCGGCGGATGCTCCTCGCCCTCGACCTCGACGACGCACATCCGGCAGGCGCCGAAGCCCGGGAGCTTGGGCTCGTAGCACAGGGTCGGAATCTCGATCCCGTTGTCGCGGCAGACCTCGAGGATCGTCTGGCCCTCGAGGCCCTCGATCAGGCGGCCGTCAACCTCGATCCGGATTCCCGGCGTGGACATCGGGCGCTGCGGCGCCTGGGTCGTGAGGAGTCGCTCGGCGGCGGAGTCCTCGAGCGGCACGTCCGTGCCGACCTTGATCGGGGTGTCCGGGCGGCTCTCGGAGCGATGGTCCAGGCGACGCGGGACGTCGCGCTGCTCCTGGAGGTTCGGAGCGGACGCCTCCGGCGGCTCGAACGGCGTGCCCGCGAGCTCGCGGCTGGCGCGTTCGATGTCCCGGCCCGGGGCCGGCACCTCCGCGCCCTGCTTGGTGGTGACGATCTCGCTGGGCGGCCGCTCGATCAGGTCCGTCATGCCCCCGCTCCCGCCGCCACCGGCATGCCCGCGCCAAGCCCGATCGGCCGGCACACGCCGGCGGGGCACTCGCCCCGAGCGTAGTGCGCGTCGAGCTCTTCCTTGAAGTATCGAAGTCCGCTCATCATCGGCAGTGTTGCCAATCGCTCGTGATCGCACAGGGCGGAACCGACGATGTCCGCCGCGAGGTCCTCCAGCAGCTGCTCATCACCGGCTCGCGAGGTGCCCATCGTGAGCCGCTCGCCGATCTCCGCGAGCCGCCGGACACCGATCCGGCACGGGATCGTCTTGCCGCAGGCCTCGTCCGCGGAGAAGCGGGTCAGGAGCCGCGCCAGGTCCACGATGCAGGTGCGATCGTCGGCCACGATGACCGAGCCGGAACCGATGTGGGCGCCGACCTCGCGGAGCGCCGCGTAGCTGTACGACGTCCTGAGTTGGCTCGGCGGCAGGATTCCGCCCGTCGGACCGCCGACCACGACGGCCTTGAGTGAGCGGCCCTTGGCGGGATTGCCGCCCAGCGCGACGACCTGGTCCAGCGGCGTCCCGAGCGGAACCTCCGCGACGCCACTCTGCTCGGAGCCACGGATGTCGACGAGGATCGTGCCGGGGGCGTCGCCCGCGCCGATCGCCGCGAACTTTGCGGCGCCGTTGCGGAGGATCCAGGGCACGGAGGCGAGGGTCTGGATGTTCAGGACGACCGTCGGAGCGTTGCGGAAGCCACGCGTCGCCGGGTGGGGCGGGCGCTGCTCCGGCTGGCCGCGCTTGCCGTCGAGGGCCTTCAGGAGGACCGTCTCCTCGCCGAGCATGTACGCGCCCTGAACCGGTCGAACCTCGATCTCGATGCGCCGACCGCTGCCGAGCGCGTCGTCGCCGATGTAGTTCCGCTCGCCCGCCGCAATGATCGCGGCCTCGACGCGGCGGATCGCTTCCGACGCGGTGGCGCGGATCGAGATGTAGCCCTGCTCGGCACCGATCGCGAACGCGGCGATCGCGACGCCCTCGACGACGGCGTACGGATCCGTCTCGAGGAGGATCCGGTCGGTGCTCGCCGCCGGGTCCGCGCCGTAACCGTTCGCGACGACGTAGCGCTCGCGCGCCGGCGTCTCCGCGGCGGCGCGCCACTTCGCGGCGGTGGAATGGCCGGCGCCGCCGCGGCCGCGCAGGCCGCTCGCCTCGACCTCGGCGATGGTCCCCTCGGGGCCGAGCTCGCGAACCGCCCGACGGAGCGCGTCGAACGCGCCCGCCTTCAGCGCCTCGTCGAGGTCCGCCGGATCCTTCGCGCCGGCTCGCGCCAGCAGGACCTGCGGCCACTCCTTCGGGGATTGCAGGATCGCGCTCACGACGGCCGACCTCCGCCGACGGACTCCCCGAGCGCGGCGAGATAGGTGTCGTCGGAGGGACGGCGGGCGGTGACCTCGGCAACCTGGGAAGCGGCCATCGGCGGCTCGAACCGCAGGTGGGAGTAGAACGAGGCGACGCCGTAGATCGGGGCGTACCAGGCTCCCGTGCGCTCGCTGATCCGTTTGATCGCCGCCACCGGCAGATGGCCGAAGGCCGCCTGGGTCGCCTCGAGGATCTGGAGCATCCACTTCGGGTCGTGGTCGTACGCGTCGAGAATCTCGTCGATCGTAGTCAGGTCGAACGATGCGAAGTGCTCGTAGATCTGGTCCGGCACCGTCCGGCCGGAGCGCCGCAGCGCGGATTCCTCGCGCCGCTCGCCGTACGTCTCGGGCGGGCCCCAGTGGACATGGAAGCGGCCCTTCGTGTCCATGCCGCCCATGTCGATGCACTCGATCGGGCAGGCCTGGGCGCACTGGAAGCACGTCTCGCACTTGAGGCCGCCGTACTCGTCGTAGAGGAGCTGGAGGCGGCCACGGAACTTCGTCGCGACGTCCGCGGGCATCTCCGGGTACATCACGGTCGCCTTGGGCTCGAAGAACCGCCGGAGCGTCAGGGCCATGCCCTTGACGATGCCGAGGCCCGGGACGAGGCCGGACATCAGGCCCATCAGGCGCCGCCCTTGAGCCGGTCGATGACGAGGATCGCCAGCGCCGTCACGAACAGGT
>DATLDP010000033.1:0-59025 GCA_035525825.1 Candidatus Limnocylindria bacterium | reverse complement strand
TCCTCGCCCCACGACAGGATCCAGAGCCGGATCTCGATGACGCCGCTCACCGTGGACCGCCAGATGAGCCCGCCGTCCGGCGTCCGCTCGACCTGCTGGAGCGGATGCCACGTCGTCTCGGCGACGCGATCCGCGACGGTTGGCCCGAACCGCAGGACCACCTCGGTCGCGGGCTGGTCCGCGATGATGTCCCAGCCTCGGCGCAGGTCCTGCTCCAGCGTCGCGCCCTCGGGCGGCTCGAAGCTCCGGGCCGTCACCCGGACCTCGCTGATGCGCTCGATCTTGAACGTCCGGATGGCGTCGCGGTCCTCGTCCCACCCGATCAGGTACAGCGCGTGGGTCTGGAGCGACGGCTCGATGAGGAACGGCCGGACGGTCCGCCTGGAGCGCTCGCCGGCTCGGCCCTCGAACGCGGCGCCCTCGTACGCGATCTCGACGACGCGATGCTCCGCCCACGCCCGGGTGAGCTGGCGGACGTGGTCGCTGAAGGCCGGGTCGCGGGGCGCGTCCTGGAGGACGTCGAGGCTGCGCGAGACGTGATCGCGGAGTGCCTCGGGCAGGGTCGCGGCCAGCTTCTCGAAGGCGGACGCCAGGTCGGGGTCGTACTTGTCGGCGTAGCGGACCATCAGCCGCGCGCCGAGGAAGACCGCCATCGCCTCCGGCAGCGTGAGCTTCAGCGGCGGCAGGAAGGCATCCCCGAGGATGCCCCACTTGCCGTCGTCGGACCAGGTCGGCAGCCGAACCTCGCTCTCGAGGGCCTTGAGGTCGCGGTAGACGTTTCGGACTGACATCCCGAGGCGCTCCGCGATGTCCTTGGGCCGGATCCCGCCGGGGTTGCCGGCGAGCAGGCCCGCGACGCGCATCAGGCGGGCCGTTCGATCGCGCTTGCCCGGCTCGCGCTCCGACTCGCGCCCGAGGTCGTCGAGGTCATCCACGGGCCGAGGATAGGCGGGCCCTCGCGGAAAGTACCGGTCCCACCGGTACGGACGGGCCATCGTCACCTGACCGCACCGAACCGACCATCCAGTCACCGAACCGCCCGGCGTCCGCCGGTCGGCCACTCGGTCTGCACGGCAATGGCCGGAGTCGATGGAGACCCAGGGCGAACCGCTGGACGGGTCGATCGGGAGGAGCCTTCGGGCGACCTACCGCTCCCTGCTGGCGCGCGGCCTCGAGACGGGCGAAGCGGCCAATCTCACCGCGTTCCTGCATGGCCTGCCGAGCGCGGGGTTCCACTGGTCGCTGCCGGAGATCGAGGCGATCATCCATCGCCGCATCCGCCACGCCGCGGACCTGCGCACCGCCGAACGGGCCGCGCTCCCGCCGCGAACCGCAATCCGCCACCCCCGCGGCGTGGGCCGCGCGACGGTCCATGACCGCCGCTCGAACCGAGCCGGCTTCACCCACGTGATCGATCCGCCCACACCCTGAACGTCCCCAGCGAGCGAGGATCTCCTCCCCTCCGCTCGCGCAACGTCGAGACGGCGCCCGACCTCCTCCGGGCGCCGTTTCGATTCCGCGGCCGCGTTCCCAGCCCGGCCTTCGGCGCCGCTACGATTCGGCGATGGAGCGACCGGTCATCGGCTTCCTCACGGACTTCGGCCTCGACGGAGCGGCCGCGATCTGCCGCGGCGTGATGCTCTCGATCGCCCGCGACGCCCAGATCGTCGACATCAGCCACGCCGTGCGGAAGTACGCGATCTCGGACGGCGCCTACCTGCTCGCTGCTGCGGTTCCGTGGCTGCCCGTCGGGGTGCACGTGGCGGTCGTGGATCCCGGGGTCGGCACGGAGCGGAGGCCCATCGGGATCCGGACGGCTCGCGGCGACGTGCTGATCGGACCGGACAACGGCCTCCTCGTGCCTGCGGCGGAGCGCCTCGGCGGGATCGCCGAATCTCGCCTCCTCGCCAATCGCGCCTGGATGCTGCCCGTCACCAGCCAGACCTTCCACGGCCGGGACCTGTTCGCGCCGATGGCGGCACAGCTCGCGATCGGCGGCGCGTTCGAGGACCTCGGCCCGGCAGTCGAGCCGCGCGACCTCGTTCGGCTGCCCGCCGCGACCGCGACCGTCGAAGAGGGCCGGCTGGTGACCGCGGCGACCTACGTTGATTCGTTCGGCAACGTCCGGCTCGCTGGCGGCCCCGCGGACCTCGCGGCGGCGCTCGGCGACCTCCCGTGGGGAACTCGACTCGGACTCGAGCTCCTCGACGATCCCGCGACGCGCGACGACCACGCTCGCTGGCACCAGACGTTCGGTGACGCAACAGCCGGCGAGCTGTTGGTGTACGTCGATTCGAACGGCAACCTCGCCCTCGCCGTCTCGAGCGGCGATGCGGCGTCTCGCCTCCGTATCGGCACGGGAGCCCGAATCGGCATCGCCCGAGCCTGACGCTACACTCCGGCGTCCAGAGGAGGAGGACCCCATGGCGCGCCTGCGGATCGTCACGCTCGGACTCATCGCCCTGTTTGCCGCCGCGTGCGGTCCGGGCGGCGGCGGCGCGTCCCCCTCCGCCGCTGCTCCCAGCCAGGCTGCCAGCCAGGCCGCGGTCGTCACCGCCGAGCCCACCGAGGATCAGTGCACCGCGGCCAACCTCCAGACGCTGACCGCGGGGACGCTGACCGTCTCGACGGACAATCCCGCATACCCGCCGTACTACATCCCCGAGGACACCAAGCCGGCTGGCTCCGACTGGGAGCTCGGTGAGCCAACCAACGGCAAGGGCCTCGAGAGCGCCACCGCGTACGCCATCGCGGACTGGCTGGGCTACACCAAGGAGCAGGTCAAGTGGGTCGTCTCGGCCGGCTTCAACGCCACCGTCGCTCCCGGTGACAAACCGTTCGACATCTACCTGACACAGGTCTCGGACAGCTCCGAGCGCCGCACCGCGGTGGATCTCACCGAGGGCTACTTCGACCTGAGCCAGGCCGTCATCGCCGTGAAGGGCACCCCGATCGCGGCGGTCACGACGGTCGCCGGCCTCAAGGAGTTCAAGCTCGGTGCCCAGGTCGGGACCACGAGCTACCAGTACATCGTCGACCAGATCGCTCCCACGACCGACCCGTCCGTCTACGACACCAACGACGCGGCCGTCTCGGCGTTGCAGGCCGGCCAGATCGACGGCATCGTCGCCGACCTGCCCACAGGCTTCTACATGCGGGACGCCCAGCTGGACGACGGCGTCATCGTCGGCTCGCTCCCGACCGCTGCCGGAGCCGACGTCGAGCATTTCAGCGTCCTGCTCGCGAAGGACAGTCCGCTGACCTCCTGCATCAACGCGGCGATCGAGGCGCTGAAGCAGGACGGCACGCTCGAGGTGATCCGCGACGAGTGGATCGGCGGACAGGGGGCCCCCGAGCTCCAGTAGCCGGTCGGGATCGAGCCGGCCGCTATGGGGCGGCGCAGTAGCTGGATCGCGTTTGCCAGCACGCTGGTGGCCTTCGGGCTGCTCGGCCTGCTGGTCGTCAACGCCCCGAACTGGCCCGCGGTCCAGGAATCATTCTTCAACGGCGAGGAGTTCGCCGATGGTGTGCCGGGCATCGTCTGGGCCTTCCGGCTGAACGTCCAGCTCTTCATCATCGCGGAGGCGCTGGTCCTCGTCGTGGGGCTGCTCGTCGCCATCCTTCGAAACCTGCCGGGGCCGGTCTTCTTCCCCATCCGCCTGCTTGCGATCGCCTACGCCGACATCTTTCGCGCGCTGCCCGGCGTGCTCGTCATCTTCTTCCTGGGCTTCGCAGTTCCCGGCCTGCGCCTCCCCGGCGTGTCCAAGGACCCGTTCCTCTGGGGGGTCGTCGCGCTGACCCTGATCTACTCTGCGTACGTCTCGGAGGTCTACCGGGCGGGAATCGAGTCGATCCACCCGAGCCAGGAGGCGGCCGCCCGTTCGCTCGGGCTGACCCGCGCCCAATCGATGCGCTACGTGATCCTGCCGCAGGCGGTCCGCCGCGTCATCCCACCGCTCCTCAATGACTTCATCGGGCTCCAGAAGGACACCGTGCTGGTGTCCTTCGTCGGCGTCGTCGAGCTGTTCCGGACCGCCCAGATCAAGCAGTCGGCCCACTTCAACTTCACGCCGTATCTCGTCGTCGCCCTGGTGTTCCTTGTCCTCACCCTCCCGCTGACCCGGATCACGGACTGGCTCCTTGCCCGCGATCGAGCCCGCAGCTCCGCGGGATCGCGGCCATGACCCCGATGCCTTCCAAGGGCGCGGCGCTGCCGGCGCTGCGCATCCAGGGGCTGCGCAAGTCGTTCGGGCCGCTGACCGTCCTCGACGGCATCGACCTCGAGGTGGCCGAGCACGAGGTCGTCTGCCTCATCGGCGCGTCGGGCTCGGGCAAGTCCACGCTGCTCCGCTGCATCAACCTCCTCGAGCCGATCGATGCCGGCCGGATCGACGTCGGCGCGCGCGAGATCACCGGCCCGGGGGTGAACGTCGACGAGGTCCGGCGGGGGATCGGGATCGTCTTCCAGTCGTTCAACCTCTTCCCGCACCTCCGCGTCCTCGACAACGTCACGCTGGCGCCGCGCCGGGTCCTCAAGCGCCCGCGTGGCGAGGCCGAGGCGTCGGCCCTCGCGCTATTGGACCGGTTCGGGCTCGGCGAGAAGGCCCGCGAGTTCCCGGACCGCCTGTCCGGCGGGCAGCAGCAGCGCGTCGCGATCGTGCGAGCGCTTGCGATGGAGCCGCAGCTCCTGCTCCTCGACGAGATCACGAGCGCCCTGGATCCCGAGCTGATCGCCGAGGTCCTCGACGTCGTCCGCGAGCTCGCAACCAGCGGGATGACGATGGTCATCGCAACCCACGAGATGGGCTTCGCCCGGGACGTCGCGGACCGGATCTGCTTCCTGGATGGCGGGCGGATCCTGGAGCAGGGCACGCCGGCGCAGCTTCTCACCGACCCGCGGGAGCCCCGGACCAGGCAGTTCCTGCAGCGGGTGGTCGCGGCTGGCCGACTCTAGACCGGCTCCGGACCGACTCTCGCTCGGCGGCTCAGCTCCCGAGCATCTCCGTGAGCGTCACGGGCTCCAGGCCGAGGTCGCCGGCGGCCGCCAGGACCCCGGGCAGCGCCTCGAGCGTGTTGTAGCCGCCGAGGTGCATCAGGACGATCGAGCCGCCCCGGGCGTTCGCCTGCAGCTTCGCGGCCATGTCGGCCGCAGTGGGGCCACCGTCGGCCTCGGGCCGCCAGTCGATCATGTCGACGTCCCACATCACCATCGTTCGCCAGCCCGCGGCGCCGACGCCGGCGCGGACCGCCTCGTTCCAGCCACCGTACGGCGGGCGGAACCAGGGCTTCGTGGTGCCGCAGATCGGGAGCAGCGCCGCCTGCGTCCGGATCAGCTGGTCGGCCATCTCGGCGGCGGTGAGGTCGCGGAAGTCGGGATGGTTCCAGGAGTGGTTGCCGATGTCGAAGAGGTCCGGCCGCGTCGCCGCGAGCTGCATCACCTGGAGCCCTCGGGTCGTCGTGGTGGCGGAGGCTCCGGTCGGGAAGAGGCTCGCGTGGACGTCGTGATCGATCAGCCACTGCACGATCTGGACGGCGGGGTCCAAACGCCCGCCCATGTCGAACGTGAGGGCGATGTTCTGGACGGTTCGCGGGCCATGGGAGACGACCGTGGCCGATGCCGGCGCGGCCGTCGGCTTGGGAGTGGGCTTCGGCGTCGGGGCCGGCGTCCGCGTCGGCCGCGGGCTCGGGCTGGGCGGCGTGGTGCCGGTCGGAGGGAGCGTCGGCGGCGGCGTGACAGAGGGCGGGGTCAGGCCGGGCGTCGCGTTGGGACCGGGACTGGGCGTCGGCGGGTTGTTCTCGTCGACCTCCGTGCCGGGCAGGAGCACGAGGACCCAGCCGAGCTCGAGGTGGTTCGGGTCGTAGGACTCCGATTCCGGGTCCAGGATTGGATAGGTGCCGCGGTTCCACCACGCGATCGAGCGAGCCGTGGTGTCGTACGTCCGGGCGATCGAGCTCAGGGTGTCGCCGGGTCGAACGACGTACGAGCTGAAGGATGGCTGGGGGCTCGGGGTGGGCCGCAGGAAGGTGGGTGCGGGGTCGGTGGGCGCGGCGGTGGGAGCCGGCGGGCCGGACGCGCGGCTCGATGCGCCGGGGCCCCCGGAGCCGATGAGCCCGGGCACGAGCAGGATCGCGGCGATCAGGGCCATGACGACGGCGACGAGGCCGGCGGCAAGCCAGGGGGACTCGAGGGTCGCGCGGGCTCCGTCGGGGCGCGAGGATCGAACGGTCATGGCCGGACTCTGACGAGCGGGCGTAACGATCGGCGACGCTCGCCGTAACAGGACGTGAACAGCGGGCGGCGAAGCGGCTCGAGCGCGCTCAGGCGGCGCCCGCGAGCGGGTCGATCGGCGTCGGGGTCTGGAGGGTGAACTCCCCGACGAGGGCCAGGCCCTCGGCCGAGCTGGCAACGCGGCCACCGCCGGATCGCTTGGCCACGAACAGCGCGCGGTCCGCCGCGAGGAGGACCTCCTCGGCGCGCTGCCCATCGGCCGGGAAGGAGGCGGTGCCGGCGGACGCCTCGAGCGAGCGAGCGCGGCCGCGCCAGTCGGAACCGGGGCCCACCACCCCCTTGACGGCCGCCCGGACGCGCTCGGCAATCACGCCGACCTGGTCGCCGTCCGTCCGCGGCAGCAGCACCGCGAATTCATCGCCTCCGTAGCGATACACGCGATCGCTGTCGCGGCTCGCGGCGACGATCGCGTCGGCGACCTGGCGAAGCAGCAGGTCGCCGGCCTGATGGCCCATGCCGTCGTTGACCGGCTTGAACCGGTCCAGGTCCAGCATCACGAGGCTGAACTCCTCCCCCGCTGCGATGAGGGCGTCCAGCTGCTGGCCGAACGTGCCGTGGTTGAGCAGCCCGGTGAGGACGTCCGTCTGGGCGCGCCGCCGGACCGCGAGGTGGACCTCGGCGTTCTGGAGGGCGATCGAGGCCTGGGCCGCGAACAGCTGGGTCAGCTCGAACTCGTCCTCGCTGAACACCCGGCCCTCGCCGACCCGCTCGAGGGTCAGCACGCCGATGGCCCCATCGCGATCGCGGAGGGGGACGCAGATGAGGCTGCCGTGGATCGGGCCACTGGGTGGCTGGGCAACGCGCTCGTCGTCGAACTCGTCGACCACCCGGACCGGCTCGTTGTGCTCGAGGACCCACGTCGCGAGCCCCGTCTCGCCCGCCTGCCAGGGGCGGAGGTAGTAGTCCGCGTCGATTCCTCGCGCGATCACCGGCGTCAGCACGCCCTGGTCCTTGTCCAGGAGCTCGATCGCGACATTGTCCGACCCGATCAGCTCGCCGAGCCTGTCCGCGATCGTGCCGAGCAGGACAGGCGGGTCATAGGTCGTCAGGATCGATTCGGTGATGCCAAGGAGCTCGCGCTGTCCGCGGACCTTCTGCTCGAGCGCCGCCGACTGGGCCCGAAGCTGCTGGGTCGCGTCAGCATTGGCCATCGCCTGGGCCGCGAAGCTGGCGTAGATCTCCAGCAGCCGGAGGTCGTCGGCGCGGAACTGCCGCAGCCCGAGCTTCGAGAGCACGAGGACGCCGAGGACCTCGTCCTCGAACAGCATCGGCGCGAGGAGCATCGACTCGTCGAGGTCGTCCTCGGTCCCGGCGATCGTCTGGGCCCGCGTGTCCGTGGCGGCGTTGTCGAGGCGCTGTGCGGTCCGGTGCTCGGCGACCCAGCCCGTGATCCCGACACCGAACTTGATCTTCAGCAATTCGGGCGTCTCATCGAGGTATTCCCCGACGCGGCCCTGCATCGCCACGGGGACGAGGTCGTCGCCATCGAGCCGATAGACCCGGACGTTGTGGTAGTCGATCAGCTGTCGGAGCTCCGTGGCGATCGCATCGCCGATCTCCTTGACGCTCGTCAGGCGGTTGAGGCGGGTGCCCAGGGCCTGGATCGACTGGAGCTGCGCTGCCCAGGTCGCCAGCTGGGCGTAGTTCCCGGCCGCCCTGATCCCGACCGTGGCCTGCGTGGCGAGCGCGGCCATGGTGTCCAGCTCGTCGATCGACCAGGCGTGGGGCTGGTCGTGATAGACGCCGAGGATGCCGAGCGGCTCCTCGGCGCCGGCATCGAAAAGCGGCGCGACGCAGGCCGTGTCAAAACCCTCCTGGATGACGGCCGCGCGAAGGTTCCCGACCCTGGGGTCGTCTGCGTAGTGGACGGAGAACATCGGCCGGCGGGCGGTGATCGCCGCGGTTCCCAGGGTGTTGCCCTCCACGGAGGTCACTGCCGTGATCCACGACGGCGAGAGTCCTCGCGACGCGGCCATCCGCCGCCGGCCGTCCTCCTCGAACAGGAAGGCCGCCACCCGGTCGGCGCCGAACAGCACGGCAGCGTGGTCGACGAGCCGGTCGAGGATCTCGTCCAGGTCCAGGCGGCTGCCGATGTCGCTGGTCACGCGTCGGAGGGCATCGGCCCGCTGGAGCTGATGGGCGACCTCCGCGGCCGAGGACGAGGCCCGGATGATGTTGCCGAGGGCCATGGCACCAACGCGGATCAGGTCACGCTCCTGGTCGGTCAAGGGCTCGGTCGCCCGGCGGAGCAAGAGCAGCACGCCCCACGACTCCACGTCGCCGGGGATCGCGGCGGCGACCTCGTGGCCCGCCTGGTTGGTGGCGGACAGATGCGTGGCGGGGTCGGCCTCGACCACGGTTCCCGGAGCGCCAAGTGCTTCGCCGAGGACGCCGAACGAGCCCGGCAGCCGGACGAGCCCGGGGCCGCCGCCGGCGACCGCGACGGGGGAGAGGCGGCCCTCCTCGAGGCGCCACGCGGAGGCGTGGGCGACGCGCAGGCTTTCCCGGATGGCCCGCGTGGCCGCGTTCAGCGGGGCGCCGGGGTTGGCGAGCGCCTCGCGGATGGCCGAGCCGCTGAGGGCCGACAGCTCCCCGACGAGCTCGAGCATCGCCTGGTGTTCCTCCAGCGGAACCGTACCGCCGCGCCGGCGCGGGTTGCCGGCCTTGGCGTCGTCGCCGGCAGATGACTGCCCGGATGCATCGAGCCCGGTGAGGAAGCGCTGGAGGTCGCTCAGGCGGTAGCGGCGGTCGCCGCGGGGGTTGATCCGGTAGTAGCGGAGGCGCCCGGCGTCGCTCCAGGCGCGGACCGTGTTGGCGTGAACGCCGAGCACCTCTGCGGCGCGCGTGACCGTCAGCGTCGCATCGAGCGGTCGCGGGTGGTGCAGGTCCAGCTTCGACAAGATGCCCCCGGGAGGATTCGTGAACTTCGAGGGTAGGTTCACGTACCCCACATTTCTTGCCAATGGGAGAGAAGTACCACTGCCCTCCACGGAGGCCGGCTCGAGGCCGTTGCGGGCGCGCGCCGCGATCGGCCGTGGATCGGGTTGACGCCTCTCTCGGGTCAGCGACCTCCGCGCGGCCCGCCGGTCAGCCGGACGTAGGCGAGGGTGGCCACGACGGAGATGACCCCGATGGCCAGGACGGCCCCGACGGCGAGCAGGGGCGTGCCGAGGAAGCCTGCGGCGCCACCGCCGCGAATGTCCGAGCCCGGCCGGACCGTCGGCTCCGGCGTGGCCGCCAGCGCGATCGCGACGCCGCCGCCGAGCAGCGCCTCGAGAAGGAACCAGATCGCCGCCGCAGCGATGAGGATGGCGCCGATTGCGAGGCCCGCCACCGCGGCCCGGGAGCGCCCGATCGCGCCACCCGTCAGCACCCGCATCGCCTCCTCGTTCTCGAGCGTGGTCACGATCAGCGGGCGGCCGAGGCCGGGACCCATCGCGGGGACGCCATCGGCGCCGCGAGCCGGGACGCCGAGCACGGTGGCGTGATCGATGCTCGAGAGGTACTCGATCCGGAGCCGCAGCTCGGCGTCCGCCGGGACGCCCTCCGGGGCACGCTCGCCGAGATCGCGGACGAGCCCCGTGCTCTCCCGGGCGATGACGACCAGCCCGTCCCCGAGCGCCTGGGCGTCGATCGCGATGTCCTCAAGGCCTTCGTTCAGGGTGAACCCCATCGACTCGATCGTCGGGTCCTCCAGGGGCGTCCACCCGCCCCGGCCCGGCGAGCGCCGCCAGTGCATGGACGTCCGGCGATAGACGAGGGGCCGGTGGTCCTGGTCCTCGAACTCGGCGTCGCTGTCGATGCGGCCCTCGATCCGGACGTAGCGCGGCTCGCCGGCGTTCGCGAGCTCGAGCGCCTCGGCCACGGTCACCCTCGGTACGACCGCGAGCAGCCGGCCGACGCGGTAGCGCGGGCCGAAGCCGCGCAGGATCGCGGACGCGATGCCGAGGGCGAGCCCGCCCGCGGCAGCAAGGATCAGGGGAGCCACGCCGGAATCATAGGTGGCGCGGCAGTGCCGTCCAGGCCGCGGCGATCCCGGGGAATCAAAGGGCCCGGAGGAACCTACGCAACACGTGGGCGTTGATGCGATCGCCGCCGTTAGTGTCGTTCAGCCCCTCCGGGCTGGTTCAGACATTAGGTGGGTCGACCGGGCGGGTCAATGCCACCTGTCCACGAGATTCACCCGGGACGGGTGGCTTGTCCACGACGCATCCACATCGTGAGGCTGCGCGCCAGCCCCGCGCCGGGTCGCGCGCCGAGTCGCACGGCCGCCCTCGGTTCGGTCGGTCAGCCCTCGCCGCGGCCCGTGGCCGGGTCGACCGCGTTGACGCCGCCACCGTACGCGGTGAGGACGAGGCGCCCGCCGACCATCGCCGCCTCCGTGACCACGTCCGAATGCGCGATCCGCCAGGCCACGCCACCGTCGGCCTCGACGGCGAACGTCTCCAGCTCCGCCTGGATGATCACGTGCTGGAGCCTTGAGGAAGCGAAGACCGCGAGCACCGGCGTTGCCGACCGATGCGACCAGCGCAGCGCGCCGGATCGGGCATCGAGCCCGAAGGTGTGGAAGCCGTACTTCACGACGAGCTGACCCGCGGTGTCCCAGAGCTGCGCCGTCGGCTCGTCGTTGAGCGTTGATGCCAGCCGAACCGCCCACGCGCCGCCGGGCCCGTCCACCCGGAGCTCCGCGCGACACAGCTCGTCCGGCGCCGGGGAGACCTCCGGCCCGAGATCGAGGAGATTGCCGCCGACCTCGGAAAGCGCGAACACGGCCGCAGCCTGACCGGAGCCGCCCCAGCGCCAGCGCGCTCGAAGCCCGCCGGGATAGGCGATGGTCGCGTCGCGAGGCTCGGCGGTCACGGCAGGACGGTCACGGCGGCGAGGAGCCCGATTCGTCCGTCAGGACGCCTGGAGGACCGGCGGCTCCTCGGCGATCGGCGCCACGTGGGCGTCGGCGAGCATCCGCAGCACCGACGGGGCCACGGGAAAGACGACCGTCGGCAAGCCCGCGGCGGCCCAGACAGTCTCGTACCGGCCCAGGTCGGGATCCATGATCACCCGGGCCCGGTGGCCGAAGGGCGGGATGCCGCCGATCGTGAACCCGGTCAGCTCGTCGGCTTCGCGGGCGGTCGCGCGCCGGACGTCGCGCCGCCCGAGGACCGCGGCGAGGCGCTCCAGATCCACGCGATTCGCGCCGGACACGAGGCACACGACCGGCTCCAGCTCGCCGCCCTCGTTCTCGAGGATGAAGACGAGCGACTTCACGATCTGGCCGATCTCCGCACCGACGACGCGGGCGGCATCTGCCGCGGTGTGGGTCGAGTCGGGAAAGGCGATGACCTCCAGGGTCACGCCTTTTCTGGCGGCGACATCCAGCACCCGCTGAACGGCAGGGTGCTCGAGGGCGGTCGGCACGGCGGCGAGGATAGCATCGGGGGAGCGCTACGATCGGTGGGCATGGACGCCATCGTCTTCGACTGGGACGGCACGCTCTTCGACTCGCTTCCGGCGATCTACGAGGCGAACCTCAAGGTCCTCGCGGAGTACGGCCTGCCGTTCGACGATGCCCGCTATCGCTCGGCCTACATCCCCGACTGGCGGGTGATGTACCAGCGCCTCGGGATCCCGCCCGAGCACCTCGACGCCGCCGGAATTCGCTGGCTGGAGCTGTATCGCGAGACCGTCGATGCCGGCCTGCTGCCGGGGGTCGCCGAGGCGCTGGAGCGGCTGTCCGCCGCGGGCTTCGTCCTCGGGCTCGTGACCGCGGGCCACCGGGATGTAGTCGAGAATCAGCTCGACAGCAACGGGCTCTCGGACCTCATCCCGGTCCGGGTCTTCGGCAACGACGACATCGCATCAAAGCCCCATCCCGACCCACTGCTCCGGGTGCTCCGGGAGCTCGACCGGTCCGAACGGGTCGCCACCGCGCGCTACGTCGGCGACGTGCCCGACGACATGCGGATGGCGAAGGCGGTGGGCGCCATCGGCGTCGGGATCGAGTCCGCCATCAGCTCCCGCGAGGTGCTCTTCGAGGCCGGTGCGGCCGTCGTCTATCCGGGCGTGGCGACGTTCGTCGCCGACCTGCTCGGCGAGGGCGTGCCGTCGACGGCCGCCGGCGAGTCGCGGGATCCGGCCGATTCGCGCGGCCCGGCCGCCTGACGATGCCCGATCGCCGGGCCGTGATCCTGGCGGACGGCGCCGTGCCCACGCGGTCGCAGCTGGACGAGGCGTGGCCGGACTGGTCGGCGGGCATCGAGCTCGTGATCGCGGCGGACGGCGGCGCGCGCCACGCCCTGGTCCTCAAGCTCCGAATCGATCGATGGGTGGGCGATGGCGATTCGATCGACCCGGCCGATCTCGCGGCGCTGGCCGCGACCGGCGTCGCCATCGAGCGCGTCGCCGCCGAGAAGGACGAGTCCGATGCGGAGCTCGCGCTCATGACGGCGCTCGGGGCCGGTGCGGACTCGATCGTGCTGCTCGGGGCCCTCGGCGGTCCGCGCGTCGATCACGCCGTGGCGAATCTCGGGCTGCTGGCGAATCCGGCGCTGGGCGGCCGGCCCGCCTGGCTGTTCGACGACCAGGCGGCCAGGTGCTCGCTGCTCACCGCGCCCGAGGATCACGGCCCGGCGACGCGACAGCTCGAGGGCCGCGAGGGCGATCTCGTCTCGATCATCCCCATCGGCCAGACCGCAGAGGGCGTGACGACCGCCGGCCTCCGCTTCCCCCTCGTCGGAGAGCCCCTTGTGCTGGGCCGCACCCGGGGTGTCTCGAACGTCCGAACCGGCCCAATTGCCACCGTCACGCTCGAATCAGGCCGGCTCCTCCTGATCGAAACCCCTGCTACAGTCCGGCCATGAACGCGCCCGCGACCGAGACGCCGCCGCAGCGCGTCGTCCCCGAGGTCGGCCAGGTGGCCCCGGACATGACCCTCCCGGACGAGACCGGCGCAGTCCATAACCTCATGGACCAGAAGGGCCGCTGGACCGTCCTGTACTTCTACCCCAGGGACGACACGCCCGGCTGCAACACCGAGGCCTGCCAGTTCCGCGACCTCGACAGCGACTACGCCGCGACCGACGCGGACGTCTGGGGCGTGAGCAAGGACAACGCCGCGAGCCACCGTCGGTTCCGCGAGAAGTTCGACCTGCCGTTCACCCTGCTCTCCGACCCCGAGCACGAGGTCATCGCGCGCTACGGCGCCTGGGGCGAGAAGACGATGCTCGGGAAGTCGTACATGGGCATCATCCGCTCGACCTTCCTCATCGATCCCGACGGGCGGATCGCCCGGACCTGGCCGAACGTCAAGGCCGACGGCCACCCCGCGGAGGTGCTGGCGGCGCTCGGCGAGGAGCGGGCCACCCGCGCTTCGGGCTGAATGGCCGAACCCGAGACCGCGGCTGGCGAGGGGACTCCCGCCGGCGAGACGACTCCCGCCACCGTGCCCGCTGCGAGCGGCGGCAACCCGGCCGGCGAAGGCGCTCCAGCCGAGGCCCACGCCTGGCGCCCGGAGCGGTTCATGGTCATCGCCGCCCACCCCGACGACGCCGACTTCGGACCGGCGGCGACCGCCGCGGCGTGGATCGACCAGGGGTCCGTCGGCTGGCTCGTCTGCTGCACGAGCGGCGACCAGGGCGGCGAGGATCCCGAGTTCGACCCCCTGGAGCTCGCCCGGATCCGCGAGCGCGAGCAGCGCGCTGCGGCCGAGGTGGTCGGCTACGAGGGCGTGACCTTCCTCCACATGCCCGACGGCGCGCTGGCCAACGACCTCATCCTGCGGGAGCATCTCGTCCGCGAGATCCGCACCTTCAAGCCTGACGCCGTCCTCGCGACGGACCCGGAGAACGCGTTTCCGCGCGGCGCCGGCGTGAACCACACCGACCATCGCGCCGCCGGCTGGGCCGCGGCGGACGCCGTCTACCCCGCCGCCCGCAACCCGATGGCCTTCCCGTGGCTCGCGAAATCAGGCATCGGCAAGCACGTCGTCCGTCGCCTGTACTTCTTCTGGACCCACCGCGCCAACGCGTACGTCGACATCACCGCGACCGTCGGGCGGAAGCTCGACGCGCTCCGCTGCCATGAGAGCCAGATCAAGGACTTCTCCGAGGTCGACAAGTGGATCCACGAGTGGTCCGCGGTCCAGGGCAAGGAGATCGGCGTGGCACACGCCGACGGCTTCTTCCATGTCGTGATCGATGACGACGACGAGGCCGCGCCGCAGCCGTCCGAGGCCGCCGAGGAAGGTTCCGCCGCTTCCTGACGCCACGCGTGCCCGGATGACGAGGCGCTAGGCGACGGGCTGGCTCTCCGCAGGCTCGCGCTGCTCGGACAGCAGAACCGACTTCACGGAGTCCCACGCGACCCAGAGATCCGCGATCGCAGTCGCCCGCTCGCCGACGAGGGCCTGCATGTCGGCGGCCGTGTAGTCCGGACCCGCGGCAGCGAGGAGCTCCTCCGGCGCGGGCCGGGCGCCGACGAACAGCGCCGCGATCTCCGACTGGTTCGGCCATGCGCGAACCCGCCGTGGCTCCACGCCGACGTCGGCGAGGGCGTTGCTGAGGTCGCGGTACGCCGGGACGCGCGCTTCGGCCCAGCCGTCGACGCCGTCGTAGCGGTAACCCATCGAGGCCAGCGAGGCGACGATCCGGCGGCACTGCTCGACCGTGAAGGTGTCCCAGAACGCAGTGCCCATGGGGAAGTCGATGACGGACTCCTCGACCGCGACCTCGGCCATCGCCTCCACGAGCCCGCCGAGCAGGACCTCCCATTCGCGGCGCCGATGGCCGTCCTCGCCCCCGATCGCGTCGATCGCCTCGACCATCGCCATGTGGTCGCCGCGGAGCATCCGCTCCAGGGTTGTCCCGCGTGCGGGCCGGCGTCGGAGGTCGTCGGGCGCTCGGTCGGTATCGGACTCGGGCTCCGGCTCGAGCCCAACGGCCACCGAGGCCGCGATGGACCGTGACAGCGGCGCGGCTGCGGTCGCGATGGCGGGATCCTCGATCGGCGCGACGATCGGCTCCAGCGCCGGGACCGCCGAAGCGGAGGTCGGAACGCCTGCCGGCGACGCGATGGCGCCGGCGGCCAATGGAACGATCGTTCGATCCCTGGACCTGGCGGGGGCCGCGCGCCCGGGCCCGACCGGCGTCATCGCCGGAGCATCGGCGGGCGTTTCGGGGGCCCAGACCGCCGTTGTCACGAGGAGCGCCGATTCTGGGGTCTGATGGTCCCGATCGAACCATCGCCGGTCGCCCGGGCCGCCCCTGGCCGGCTCGCTCGGCCGGGCCGCGAAGGCACCCTGGGAGAGCGTCTCTGATCGGCGGGGGAGGGCATTCCGGGTCACGGTAACCCGAATCTCGCGCCGTGGGACTCGGCTCGCAACGGTCACGAAGAGGGCGACGCCGACGGCGGCGCCGAGGAGAAGGCCGAGGGCCATGAAGGCCAGCTCGCTCGCAGTCACGCGGGATCCAATGCCTCGGAGTCCAACGCCACCCGGGGGCGTCGTCGCTGCGCCGGAGCGTAGCTGCGAGCGAACGCCCGCGTCAACCTTTCGCGCAGGCCCGATTCCGGGCTCGCAGACGCACGTCCCGAGCGTGCGGCGAGCGTGGGAAGGGAGCGGATGGTAGATTGCGCCTGCCGGCCGCTCCCGGATCGCCGGCCCCCATCGTTCGACCGTCCGCCATCGACGAACTGAGGTTCAGCCGCGCCTTGACCCTCGACGTCCGCCAGGAATTCCTCGTCCAGCCGGTCGATGCTTCCTGGCTCCAGTGCAACATCGAGTGCCAGGAGGCCTGCCCGGTCGGGACGAACTGCCGGGGCTACCTGAACCTTGCCGCGGAAGGCCGCTTCGAGGAGGGCTACATCCTCTCCCGCGAGCCCAACCCCGTGGCCGCGATGTGCTCCTATGTCTGCTCCGCCCCGTGCGAGCGCGCCTGCCGCCGCGGCGACATCGACCGGCCCCTTGCGATCCGGGCGATGAAGCGCTTCCTCGTCGAGTGGCACGAGGCTTCGGGCATCCCTGACGTCATGCCCCACATCGAGGCCCGGGCCGAGAAGGTCGCGGTCGTCGGCGCAGGTCCGTCCGGCATCTCGGTCGCCCGCGAGCTGGCGATGAAGGGCTATGGGGTGGACGTCTACGACAGCCTGCCGTACGGCGGCGGGACGATGCTCATCGGCGTGCCGGCGTTCCGCCTCCCGCGCGAGGCGATCGAGATGGACATCAAGCTGGTCGAGCGCCTCGGCGTGACCTTCCACTACAACACCAACATCGGCGTCGACATCACCTTCGACGAGCTCCAGAGCGACCATGACGCGGTTGCGATCACGGCCGGCGCGATGAACGCCGTGGCCCTCGACGTGCCGGGTGGCGACCTCGAGGGCGTCCAGTACGGCGTGGACTTCATGAAGAAGGCCAACCTCGGCGAGCCGATCGAGGTCGGCAGGGACGTGGTGGTCATCGGCGGTGGCTACACCGCGATGGACTGCTCGCGAACCTCGCTCCGGCACGGCGCCGAGAACGTCGCGATCGTCTACCGCCGGACGCGGTCCGAGCTGGTCGTCGACGAGGAGGAGCTCGGCGAGACGGAGCGGGAGGGCGTCCGCATGGAGTTCCTCGCGAGCCCGGTGGAGGTGCTCGGCGAGAACGGCCACGTGACCGGCGTCAAGTTCATCCGGAACAAGCTCGGCGAGCCGGACGCCTCGGGCCGGCGCTCGCCGGTGCCGATCCCCGGGTCCGAGTTCGTGATCAAGGCCGACACGGTCATCCCGGCCGTCTCGCAGGCCGCGGACCTGACGTTCCTCCCGGTCGAGGCGGACTTCGAGGTCAATCGCGGCCGCGTGAAGGTGGATCCCGCGACCTACGCCACGAACGTCCGGGGCGTCTTCGCCTGCGGCGATTTCGTGACCGGCCCCACGACCCTCATCGAGGCAGCGGGCCACGGCAAGAAGGCCGCGTACGCGATCGACCGCTACTTGGCCGGACGCACGGACGTGACCGTCGCGGCGAACGTCAAGATGACCAGCACCTGGGCGTTCGAGATGCCCGAGTTCTACGACGTCCTGCCGCGCCAGCACATCCCGATGACGGCCCTGACCGAGCGAATGCCGTCCACCGACCCGGACGTCAACTTCACGACCCAGGTCGAGCAGGGCTACGACGCGACCTCCGCCGTCGCCGAGTCAACCCGCTGCCTCATGTGCAACTTCAACATCTGGTTCGACCCGTTCCGCTGCGTCCTCTGCGGCGCGTGCGCGGATGTCTGCCCCGAGGGCGTCATCCACATGGTCGACATCAACCAGCTCAAGTCCGAGGGCCTCCTGACCGAGCTGGACGAGGCCTACGGCTGGCAGGACGGCGCCGCGATGATCCTCGACGAGGAGCGCTGCATCCGCTGCGCGCTGTGCGTCAAGCGTTGCCCGTTCGACGCCATTACGATGGAGCGGTTCGAGCTGCAAGAGATCTCGACCGATGGCCGGCTCTACAAGGAGTCGTACCGAGACGCTCAGCTCGCCGGCACGCCCGGCGTCGCAGGAGGAATGGGTCGTTGAGCTTCCTCGAGCGGGTGGACCAGGCCATCCGCCGGAGCCCCGCTTGGCGGTCGCTCTTCCGCAACCCCTACCCGACGGACGAGCGGTCGCGCGCGTACGCCGTGATGAACAACGTCTTCCTGCACCTCCACCCGGTCCGGGTCCGGCAGCACGCGGTCAAGTTCGCGTACACGTTCTGCCTCGGCGGGCTGTCGTTCTTCCTGTTCCTCGTCCTGACCGTGACGGGCGTCTACCTCATGTTCTTCTACATCCCGTCGACCGGGAGCGCGTACACGGACATCCTGAACATCCAGTCACGCGTCGCGTTCGGCCTGCTGACCCGGAACGTCCACCGGTGGGGCGCCCACCTGATGGTCTTCTTCGTCTTCCTGCACATGATGCGGGTCTTCTACCACGGGGCCTACAAGCCGCCGCGGGAGTTCAACTGGGTCGTCGGCGTGATCCTGCTGCTGATGACGATCGCCCTGAGCTTCACCGGCTACCTGCTGCCGTGGGACCAGATCAGCTACTGGGCCATCACGATCGGCCTGAACATGGCCAGCTACACGCCGGTGATCAACACCCCCATCCAGTCGCTGATCTTCGGTGGACTGGAGGTCGGGCAGAACACGCTGCTCCGGTTCTACGTGCTCCACATCATGGTCCTGCCGCTCGTCGCCGCCATCTTCCTGGCCGTCCACTTCTGGCGCATCAGGAAAGACGGCGGAATCTCCGGTCCGCTATGACAGCCATCTGCCGCGTTGCCGCCTGCGCTTCTCGCTCACGGACGTCGGCGTCCGCTCGTTCCGGTGCTCGCCGGCGCCTTGCATCTGGCCGTCCTAGCGGCCCGTCGGGTACTGCTGCATGAGCGATCAGAAGACCGACACGAAGCCCGTCGCGCGCGAGGTCCTGCCCGTCGATCCGACCCGTCGGACGGAGATCGACAAGCAGCGCGTGCCGATGTCCGCGCGGCCCTACCGCCTGCTGGCGATGGTCAAGCAGGACGCGGTCGTTCGAGTCCAGAAGGAACCGGACGACACGGTCATGACCTGGCCGCACCTGCTCTCGATCGAGTTCTTCGCCGCGACGGTCATGAGCATCTTCCTGCTCCTGATGGGCCTCTTCATCAACGCCCCGCTCGAGGACCTGGCGAACGGCAACGTCACACCGCCGGTCGCGAAGGCGCCGTGGTACCTCCTCGGGCTCCAGGAGCTGCTCGCGTACTTCCACCCGGTCGTCTCCGGCGTGCTGGTGCCGTTCCTGTACATCCTCTTGGGCATGATCGTGCTGCCGTACATCGACCGGGCCAACATCGAGGCGAAGAAGCCCTCGGATCGCAAGACTGCGGTCGTGCTGTTCACGCTGCTGTGCGCGCTCGGCCTGATGGTCACCTTCGTCGGGGTGTTCTTCCGCGGGCCCGGCTACTCCCTCGTGACGCCGTACCTGCCGTTCTTCGACAACTTCACCAACGGCCTCCACTTCGCACTGTGAACTGACCGATGAGCAACTACCACGTCCAGCCCGCCGAGAAGCCCCAGGCCCTCACGCCCCAGGCGCTTCGCTCGCTCCGCCAGGATCCCGTCCAGGGGATCTCGCGGCGGACGCTGCTGCGCCGCTCCATCGGCGGCGCGACCCTCCTCTGGCTCACGGAGGTCGCGGCGGGCACGATCGGCTTCCTGTGGCCGAACTCACGCGGCGGCTTCGGCGGCACGATCGAGATCGGGACCATCGACGACATCAAGGCCCAGAACACGTCGCTGCCGTTCGCGACCGGGTTCCCGGTCTACTACCAGGCCGCGCGGGCCTACATCATGCTGGTGGACCCGTCGCGCCAGGAGTTCGTGCCCGGCGAGGATCGAGCCGGTGACGGCACCGCCCTCAACGTCCGCGCGCTCTACCAGCGCTGCCCCCACCTCGGCTGCAAGCCCAACCCGTGCCTCAAGAACTACTGGTTCGAGTGCCCGTGCCACGGCTCGCGCTATGACCGCCTCGGGATCAAGGCCCAGGGCGCGCAGTACGGCCCGGCGCCGCGCGGCATGGATCGCTTCGCAATCACCGTCGACGCCGAGGGCATCCTGACGCTGGACACCTCGAAGATCACCCTTGGCCCGCTCCCGGTCGCCGTCGGCCAGCCGGGGATCATCCCGCCGAAGACCCCAACCGGCTGCATATGACCGACTCGCCCAGGGACCGGCGGGAGGGCCAGCCGGAGCGGAGCCTGCCCGCCCGCCGCGAGCCCAGCGAAACCGCCCCCACCCGGTCCGCCGAGCGCTTCACCGCGCCCCGCCAGACCCGGGCGATCGCGGGGCTGACGTCGGAGCGCGCCGCCAAGATCGTCCGCCAGACGGGTGACGCCCGGTGGGTGGCGTTCCTCGGCGTCGCGATCGTGGCCCTGTTCGTGATCATCTACTACTTCTACGAGCTCGGGGTCCCGATCATCGAGACGACGCCGCGGCTCGAGGCGCAGGAGAACGCCCAGCAGGTCTCGTCCATCGAGCGCGGCTACAACCTCTACGAGGCGAACTGCGCGCGGTGCCACGGCGCCAAGGGCGAGGGCGGGATCGGCCCGGTCCTCAACGACCAGGCGAAGCTCTTCTCGCACCTGTCCGAGCAGTACATCCACAACGTCCTGACGGTCGGCGGGCGGTACGTCTGCGGCAATCCCAAGAGCCTCATGCCGGTCTGGGCCGACACGAACGGCGGCCCGCTCAACTACATCCAGATCGAGGACCTGATCGCCTTCATCCGTGCTCCGAGCACCCAGGAGTTCACCCGGCGCGACCCGGAGCTCAACGAACCGGTCATCGGCGAAGACGGCAAGGTCGAGACGTTCAAGGGTTGGCGCGATGACGAGTTCAAGCCCGCCGCCGACGCCACCGACGTGCCCGAGTGCTGGTCCGGGAGCGGTGGCGGCACACCGGCACCGGTGGCGACGCTCGGCCCGGAGGACACCGTCGTCGACCTTGTCGCGGTCGGCGTCGCGTTCGACAAGAAGGAGCTCACCGTCCCGGCTGACAAGCCGTTCGGCATCGCGCTCGACAATCAGGACGGGCCCGGTCTGCCCCACAACGTCCAGATCAAGGCCGCGGACGGCACCTCGATCTCGGATCCCGCGCCGATCGACGGCGGCCAGCAGATCGTCTATCCCTACGCTCCGCTCGCGGCCGGTACCTACACCTTCATCTGCCGGGTCCACCCGATCCCGGCGATGACCGGCACCCTGACGGTCGAATAGCGATGGCCAAGGCGCTGCCCGCAGGTCGACCGGTTCGGAGCCGTCCCGTGTTCGGGCTGTTCGATCCCGAGGGCTGGGGCTGGGCGACGACGAAGGCCGGGTTCTGGCTCCTCGTCATCATCATGGCCCTCGGCTACGTGCCGGATCGCGCCTACTACTTCGTCGTCTCACGGACGATCGACCTCGGCATCCTCGGCTGGTCGCCGGTCAACCTCTGCCCGCCGGAGAACGGCACGAACATGCCGTGCCCCGTTCCCGCCGGCGCGCTGGTCCCGTGGCAGGGCACGGCCGCCGACGTGGCGCTCCCCGCGGCGCGAAGCGACGGTGCGGCTGCCCAGCTCGGCACGAACCTCCTGTACATCGGCGGCAGCGACGGCAACGCGCCGGTCGCGACGACCTACGTCAGCCAGGTCGCGAACGGCGTCTTCGGCGCCTGGGCGGAGGGTCCGGCCCTGCCGGAGGCCCGCGCCGACGCCGCGCTCGCGATCCTCTCCGGAACGGCCTACCTGGTCGGCGGGGCCGGTCCCGGCGGCGCCACGGACACAGTCTGGAAGATCGGGCTGGACCCCGACACCAGCGCGCTCAAGGCCTGGGAGCCGGCCAAGATCGGCACCGGCGAGGACGCGACGGATCTCAAGCTTCCCGAGCCCCGGGCCGGCGCCTCCGCGGTTGCCGTGACCGACGGCATCGTGATCGCGGGCGGGCGAGACGCCAACGGCGCGCCGAGCACCAAGGTCTGGAAGTCCACGATCGACACCTCCGGCAACCTCGGCGAGTTCAAGGAGCAGCCGCCATTGCTCCACGCCGTGGCCGACGCGACGATGGCCCTCGAGGGCACCTACCTGTGGGTCTTCGGCGGCAACGACGCCAACGGACCGACCGCCACCGTCCAGCGCGCCAGCTACGGCGTCGCGGCGGCGGCTGCCGGCAGCGCGGCGCCGGGCGCTTCGGCAGCGGCCCCGAGCCCCGCGGCGAGCGGCGGCATCGAAGGGGTCGTCCAGTGGGCCGTTAATGACGCCGCGAACCTCCCCGGTGCGCGCGGTGGCGCCGCTGGCTGGGTGGCCAACGGTGCGCTCTACATCGCGGGCGGCGCGGACGGGATCGCCTCGAAGCGCGAGGTGTACTGGGCCCTCCCGAATGCCAACGGGGACCTGGCCGATGGCTGGCGTCACCTGGATCAGACCGACCTGCCGGCGGGCGTGGTGGACAGCGCCACGGTCGTGAGCGGCGTCAACGTTTACGTCCTCGGCGGCGAGGCGGACGGCGCCCCCGCCACCGGCGGCTACCGCGCGAACCTCGCCCCGCAGGCGCCGTTCTTCCAGCTCGGGCTGGTGGGCCTGGTGGTTCCGGGCCTCCAGATCGGCGGAGAGATCGGGCAGCAGCTCGGCTACCTCGCCGCGGCGGGCGTGGGCACGGGCAACTTCGTGATCCTGGTTGCGGTCGGCTGGGTCTTCAACAACCGCGAGAAGATGGCCGGCTGGTGGCGGAACCGCAGGGCCGAACGCGAAGCTCGGGCCCCGAAGGAGGCCTAGCCTCCGCCCGCGGTCGGATCCTGTGGCGGGATCTCGATCGGCGGGTCGCCAACCTCGATCGCACCACCCAGGCGTGCATCGACGGCGGCGATCAGCGCCACGACATCGATCCCGACGCGCGAGCCCGCATAGAGCCCTTCCGCCAGCCGGTCCCGGGCTCCCGCGAGATTCTTTCGGATGCCGAGCGGGTTCGAGCGGGCGTCATGGACGAACGCAGCCGCGAGCTTGATCAGGCCCTGCAGCAGCTCCCGCTCGGGCAGGTCCGCGGTCCCCATCCACGCCGGCTCGAGCAGCTCGTGGGCCAGGAAGAAGTCGCCTCGGTGGTACGCCGCGAGGCCATCCTCGATTGCCGCGCGCCGCTCGGCCTCCGGGATCGGCCGGTAGGCCTTCGACCGTCCGCCCTGGACGATGCGCTGGTCGTTCACCGGCCGGCTGGTCGCTCCCGCGCTACGCGGATGGCGTGCCCGAGCCGCGAGACGAGATGCTCGGGAGCTCGTCCAGCGGGCGGCGGGAGTCGAAGCCCTCGTCGTGGGCGTGCCAGCTGGCGATGTCCGATTCGCCGAGGCGCCAGCACAGCCAGATCGGGCGGCCGCTCACCAGCGCCGGAAAATCGATCAGCCCGGTGGCGATGTCCCGCAGCGTGACGTCCATCTCGACCAGCCGCGCGACGCCCGCCTGCATCTGGTCGATGAGCCCCTGCATCGACAGGCGCAGCAGCCGGATCTGCTCGGCGGCGCCGGCGGGCGGCGCCTCGTCATCCGAAGGCGACAGCTGCACGACGCGGTCCCGCCGGGCGATGAGCTCCTCGCGCTGGTCGCGCAGGCCGATGAGGATTCGCTCCACCTCGGGGATGGCGGCGTTGGCCTCGTCGATGGCGTAGTAGCGGGTCACCACCGGATTCTAGGCCGAGCCTATGATGCGGGCCATGAAAGCTGCCGCACGCATGGATTCGATCGGGACGGAGACGGCGTTCGAGGTCTCGGCGAGGGCCCGCGCGCTCGAGGCGACCGGTCGATCGATCGTCTATCTCCAGATCGGCGAACCGGACTTCGACACCCCGGCGAACGTCCGCGAGGCCGCGAAGACCGCACTCGACAACGGCATGACCCACTACCCGCCGTTCGCGGGCCTGCCGGACCTGCGCGCCGCGATCGCCGCCGACACGACGGCCCGGCGCGGTTTTGCGGTGGAGCCATCGAACGTGTTCGTGACCGTCGGCGGCAAGGGCGTGATGGTCTACGCGATCATGGCCCTGGTGGATCCGGGGGACGAGGTCATCGTCCCCGATCCGGGCTACCCGATCTACGAATCGATCACCCGCTTCGTCGGCGGCACGGCAGTGCCCATCCCGATCCGGATGGAGAACGACTTCCGCCTCGACGTCGACGAGCTGGCCTCGCTGATCACGCCGAAGACCAGGCTCCTCGTGATCAACTCGCCGGCGAATCCGACCGGCGGCGTCCTGACCCGTGGTGATATCGAGCGCATCGCCGAGCTCGCGCTTCAGCACGACCTCGTGGTCCTGAGCGACGAGATCTACTCGCGGATCCTGTACGACGGGGCCGAGCACGTCTCCATCGCCTCGCTGCCCGGCATGGCCGAGCGGACGATCACCCTCGACGGCTTCTCGAAGACCTATGCGATGACCGGCTGGCGGATGGGCTACGCGGTGGTCCCGGACTGGCTCGTGAAGCCCTACAGCCAGCTGATCATCAACACCATCTCGGGCGTCACCGCGTTCGCCCAGGCAGGCGCGATCGAGGCGCTCCGCGGGCCGCAGGACGACGTCGACGCGATGGTCGTGGAGTTCAAAGCCCGCCGCGACCTCATCGTCGACGGGCTCAACGCGATCCCCGGGTTCCGCTGCATCAAGCCCCAGGGCGCGTTCTACGTCTTCCCCGACGTCTCGGGCACGGGCATGACCGGAGCGGAGCTCGCGGAGCGGCTGCTCCAGGAGGCCGGCGTCTGCGTCCTCGCGGGCACGGCCTTCGGCGGCGTGGGCACGAACCACATCCGCATCTCGTATGCGAACTCCCGCGAGAATCTCACCGAAGCGCTCGCGCGGATCCAGGCCCTCGTCACGCCGCTGGTCGGGTCGGCCGCGGCCGCGTCCGGCTCCCGCTAGGCGCCGCGGAGTGCCCGGACCGAAGGTCTTCGTCTCGCGAATCATCCCCGAGGAGGGCCTCCGCCCGATCCTCGATGCCTGCGACGCCGAGGTCTGGCAGGGCGACCTGCCGCCGCCGCGGGACGAGCTCCTCCGGGCGATCGAGGGCTGCGACGGGGTCCTCGCCCTGCTAACTGACAAGGTCGACGACGCGTTCCTCGATCGGGCCGGCCCGAACCTGAAGGTCGTCTCGAACTTCGCCGTCGGCTTCGACAACATCGATGTCGCGGCCTGCACGGCCCGAGGCGTCGCTGTCGGGAACACCCCGGGCGTCCTCACCGAAACCACCGCGGACCTCGCTTGGACCCTGCTCATGGCCGCCGCGCGCCGCATTGCCGAGGCGGATCACTACGTCCGCGACGGCAAGTGGAAGACCTGGGGCCCGATGCTCCTGATGGGCCCCGACGTCCATGGCGCCACGATCGGGATCGTCGGCTTCGGGCGGATCGGGCAAGCGATGGCTCGCCGCGCCGCCGGCTTCGGGATGCGGGTCCTCTATCACGACCTCTCGCAGGCCAGCCCCCAGGTGGAGGCGGAGCTCGGCGCGACGTTCATGCCGCTCGAGGAGCTGTTGCCCAAGTGCGACTTCGTGTCGCTCCACGTGAACCTGAGCCCGCAGACGCACCACCTCCTGAACGCCGAGCGCCTTCGGTGGATGAAGCCGTCGGCGGTCCTGGTCAATACCTCGCGCGGTGCGGTGATCGACACCGACGCGCTCGTGACGGCCCTGCAGGACGGCGTCATCGCGGCGGCGGGCCTCGACGTGACTGACCCCGAGCCGCTCCCGGCCGACCATCCGCTGGTAACGCTCGACAATTGCCTCGTCGTGCCGCATATCGCGTCTGCCTCCTTGGCGACCCGCGGCAAGATGGCCTCGATGGCCGCCGCGAACCTGCTCGCGGGCGTTCGCGGTGAGCGCCTCCCGACGCCGGTCAACCCCGAGGTCTACGACTAGGCGGAGCCCCGGTCTACGTGCCGACAGGAATCCGGGCCCCGCGGCAGGCGCCCGGTTGCCAGCGTTCCACGAACCATTCTCGGTTCCGTCGGCCCGATGCAACCGCGGGCACAGCCTGTGATTGCCCGACGGCACTGCTCCGCCCTGAACCTGTAGTGGAGCGCGGCCCCTACGCCTGCGCAATCAGTGTTTCCGAGGAGAGGATGATTACGCAAGAAGTCTCGAACTGGGGAGACGCCATCTTCCTGGCGGCGTCGAATGCGCTCAACACCTTCATCACCGCCATCCCGCTGGTCCTCGGGGCGCTGCTGATCCTGATTGTTGGTTGGATCATCGCCAGTGTCGTGGGCAGAGCCGTGCGAGCGTTGCTTGAGCGGGCAGGCGCGGACCGGATGTTCGCCCAGCACGGCGGGGACGTCTACGGGAAGCGGTCAAAGCAGATCAAGCCAAGCGTCGTGACGTCGGAGATCGTGAAGTGGATCATCCGCTTCGTCTTCCTGGTCGCCGCCGCCAACGTCCTGGGCATGCCGCAGGTCAGCACCCTGCTCAATCAGGTTCTGCTGTGGATCCCGAATCTCCTCGTCGCCGCGGTGATTCTGCTCGTAGCTCCGCTGATCGGGCGGTTCCTGCGTGGGCTGATCGAGGTTGGCGCGGGCAACATGGGCTTCACCAACGCGCCGCTGCTCGGCCGTGTGGCCGAGATCGCGGTCATTGCGTTCGCGGTCCTGATTGCCATTGACCAGATCGGCATCGCTGCCGACCTGCTCAACATTCTGTTCACCGGTCTCGTCGCCGCCCTCGCCCTGGCATTCGGACTGGCCTTCGGGCTAGGTGGCCGTGATGTCGCCGGCCAGATCACCCAGAAGTGGTACGAAGACACGCAGGCAGCCGCCGAGAAGGTTCGAGCTGCGGCCGAGGACCAGGGGGCGAAACCGACGCCTGCGGCCAGGACGAGCACCCCTTCTTCGAGCGCGCCCGAGCGCCGCCACAGCACGGCCTAGGTGCCGGTGGGCTGGCGGTCCATCTCAGTGGTGGGACCGCCAGCCCACCAGAAGTTCAACTGAGCTCTATCCGGCGGAGTCCTCGGCGAGCGCCAGCTCGAGCGATGTCTTTGCTGCGATCTTCTCGCCCAGCTTCTCGGCCGCCCTTGCGAGCACGACCAGGCGCGGGTCGCCAACGGACATGGAACCCTTTACTTCCTCGAGGGCTTTCAGCGAGGTCGCGTCAACGACGATGTCCTCGCTCGTCGCTCGCAGGTCATCCTGTCGTTCGTTCAGCTCGCGCTCGGAATCCATTGTCCCTCCCGGTACACGTACCAGACCGGGGCCTCGGCGGTGAGGCCGCGCTCGCGCACCACCGCAAGAGGATACCGCTGCCGGAGCTCCGTTTCGAGCGCAGAGGGACTTTCAGCGCCCCGCTCGATCAACGCCTGCGCGAGCGCCACGAAGGCCTCGTCGGAGCGCGGATTGACGATGAGCACCGGCCGATCCACATCCGTGACCCTACCCGGGTTCTGTTCTGCGAGCCTCGCCGCGCCGGCCCGCAACCTTGCGTGCGTGCTACGAGGTCATCTCGCCGAGTCGGGATGACCCATGCGGAGGCCCCCTCCGCGCGGACGCATGACCGTCTCGTACCCGGTTCCAGCCGCGGTGCGGTGCATGTGGAACTCGATGGCGATCTCGGTGCCATCGGGTTGCCTGACCGTGGCGGTCGAAGCAAGCTCCCCGTATGTCGCCAAGGCCTCGAAGAGGCGACGGGCAATCTCGGGATCCTGTTCGTGCAGGGTGAACCGCCCAGCTTCCGAGCCGATGACCTTGGCGAGCGGGACGCCGAACAGCTCGGCGATGGCCGGGTTGGCATCCACGTACCGTCCTTCGGGGTTGACGACCGCGCGCGGAAGCTCCTCGCTCAGCCACCAGTCGGAAGGATCGGGCTCACGCGCCGCGCTCCGATCTCGATAGACGTAGATCCGAGCGTCGCCTGCGATCAGGCTGCCGAGCGCGCTCGAGGTGCTGACGGTCGCACTTGGATATGGGGCGCGGAGCCGACCCTCGAGCGCCGACGGGTCCGGCCCGCCAAGCTCTTCCGCGATCGTCTCCACGTGCACCCGAAAAGCCCGATCGGCGGACGGAATCGTGACCACACGAACCGCTGGCAACCCTCGACCTCCTGCGCCCTCACCCTCGCGCGACCTCACGGCCCTCGTGGAGTTGCGCGCGAGGGCCGCCGCGACCAGGCGCCCAAGCGTAGCAGCGAGGAAATGGTGGCCGACGACCATCGGCGGCACGACACCCGTGCGGCTGGACATGGGCAGCACGGCGGCCGCTCCCATGAAGGTGCTAGCGTCCCGGCCGGGCCCGTAGCTCAGCGGCAGAGCAGGGGACTTTTAATCCTCGTGTCCTGGGTTCGAATCCCAGCGGGCTCACTTTCGCGCCAGCCCAAAGCCCTATCGTGGCTCGGTGCCGGACCAACCAGAGCTCTGGCGAACGCGGCCGCGCCGCGAGCGGCGGACGGGTGGTGGCGTGCCGCGGTTGCCATGGCGGCGGATCGTCAATCCGTTCGCGCCGATTGAGCTCCTGAGCGCGGACCAGCTCGAGGCGGTCCATCGGGCGGGCCTCAAGATCCTGCGTGAGATCGGTCTCGAGGTGCTCAACGCGCGGGCGCTCGACCTGTTCGAGGGGGCCGGCGCCAGCGTCGAGCGCAAAACCGCGGACGCGGCGGGTCGGGGCGCCGCCGCCCGAGTCCGCATGGAGCCCGAGCTCCTCGAAGGTCTGGTCGCGACGGCGCCTGCGAGCTTCGAGCTCCACGCCCGCAACCCCGAGCGGAACCTGATCTTCGGCGATCGGCATCTCGTGTTCGGGGCCGTCGGCGGACCGGCGTTCGTCAGCGACATCGATCGTGGCCGGAGGCCCGGCAACTTCGCCGACTTCCAGGACTACGTCCGGGTGATCGGCGCGCTGGACATCGTCCACCAGGAGGGCGGCGGACCGCTCGAGCCGACCGACCTCCCGGTCGAGACCCGCCATCTCGACATGTACCGGACGTTCGCGACGACGCTGGACAAGACGTGGCAATGCCTTGCCTTCGGCTCGCAGGTCGCCGAGGACGCGATCGAGGTCGCCTGCATCACCCGCGGCATCGATCGGGCGCAGCTCGCGCGCGAACCGAGCCTCATGACCGTGGTCAACACGAACTCGCCGCTGCGGCTGGACGAACCCATGTCGGACGGGCTCATCGCGATGGCGGAGGCGGGCCAGCCGGTGATCGCCACGCCGTTCACGCTGGCGGGCGCGATGGCCCCCGCGACCCTCGCCGGCGCGCTGGCGCAGCAGCACGCGGAGGCCCTGTTCATGGTCGCGCTCGCCCAGATCGTTCGGCCGGGGACGCCGATGGTCTACGGCGGCTTTACCTCGAACGTGGACATGCGCACCGGCTCGCCGGCGTTCGGGACGCCGGAGTACGTCCAGGGCCAGATCGCGACCGGGCAGCTGGCGCGGCGGGTCTCGCTCCCGCATCGGACTTCCAACGTGACAGGCTCGGCGGTCGTGGACGCGCAGGCCGCGTACGAGAGCGAGATGTCGATCTGGGGCGCGGTGCTCGGCGGCGCCAGCATCCTCTATCAGGGCGCGGGTTGGCTGGAGGGCGGACTGACCGCGAGCTTCGAGAAGCTGATCCTCGACGCCGAGCTGCTCCAGCAGATGGCGCTCGTCCTCCAGCCGCCCAAGATCGACGATGTCGAGCTGGGCCTCGATGCGATCGCCGAGGTGGGGCCCGGTGGGCACTTCTTCGGGACGGCCCACACGCTCGAGCGGTTCGAGCACGCCTTCTACCAGCCGATGCTGTCCGACTGGCGGAACTTCGAGACGTGGCAGGAGGACGGCGCGAGGACCGCCACGGAACGGGCGAATCGCATCTGGAAGCAGCTCCTCGCGGAGTTCCAGCGGCCGCCGCTGGATCCGGGTCGGGCGGAAGCGCTGGACGACTTCGTGGACCGGCGAAAACGCGAGATTCAGGGCGGCCCGGCTCGCTAGCCTCACCGTCGTGGAGATCCTGCGCGCGAGCTCCGTTGCCGCTTTCATGGACGTCGCCGGCGAGTTCCTCGCCGAGCGCGAGGCCGAGCACAACCTGATCTTCGGGATCTGCTCCTCGATCGAGGCGGACCCGAACCAGTACATCGCGGCGCCATATCTCGCGGCCGCGCTCCATGGAGATCGAGTGGTCGGCGCCGCGATCCGAACGCCGCCGTGGCGGGTCGTCGTCTCGATGATGGATCACCCCGGCGCGGTCCACCGGCTCGCGGAGGACCTCTCGAAGGACGTCGCGGGCGGGCCGATTCCCGGCGCTGTCGGGCCTTCCGAAGCCGTGACCCACTTCGCGGAGGCGTGGCGCGAGCGGACCGGCGCCCCAGCACGGCTCATCCGCCATGAGCGGAGCTTCCAGCTGACGCACGTCATCCCGCCGAGGCCCACGACGGGCGAGATGCGGCGTGCGGTCCAGGGCGATCGAGTCCTCGTCCGCGACTGGGTCGAGGCATTCATGAACGAGGCGCTGCCCGGCGGGCCGGTTCAGGATTTCGAGGCGCTCGCCGACCGCTGGGTTCGGGGGATCGGCCGGGAGGCATGGCTCTGGTTCGACGGCGGCCGGGCCGTCTCGATGACCGGCGTCGGCGGACTGACGCCCCATGGGATCCGGATCGGGCCGGTGTACACGCCGCCGGAGTTGCGTGGGCACGGCTACGCCAGCAACCTCGTCGCGGGCGTGACGCAACGGCAGCTCGATGCCGGCCGCGACTACGTCTTCCTCTTCACGGACCTCGCGAACCCAACCTCGAACAAGATCTACCAGGACATCGGCTACCAGCGGGTGAACGACATCGACGAGTGGGACTTCAGCGAGGGCTGATCGGCGCGGTGAGACGGGATCGGACCCCGTTCGACTCCAAGGTTCACCGGTTCGCAACCTGACGGAAACACCCGTGCCCCTGACTGGGCGTCGCGAGGAGCGCAGATTCTCGCCCACGACCCGGGGCAGGCCGGGCGGCCGGAAGGGGATGGCCATGACGCTCGAGATCAACGAGGCGCCAGATCGACCGCGTGCCGTGCGGGACGGCCAGATCGCACCCGTTACCTGCGCCGCCTGCGGCTGCCGGCTCGAGGCGAGCGGCACCGCGGACGAAGCACCGTGGTTCCACTTCGGCCGGATGGGCGGCCGCGACGCCCGTGGCGACAACCCGGCGTGCATCGACGCGCCCCACGACCGGAGCGGGCGCCCGATCCTCGCCGCCTAGATCCGCGTCGCGATCTCGAGCGGGCGAACCTCTCGCGGAACTGCGACCTGCAACACAGCCGTGACCTCGTCACGGCGGCTGGACGGGCGTCGAGGGTACCCGAGGGCCACACTTGCCCCTCAGGTTGAACCAGCCAAATGGGCAGAACGCCCGTCTTTTCCGACTTGAAACCGAAAGCCCGGTGGGCACATGGTCAGTCGGAGAGAAGCTCTCCAGGAAGCGCTCGACCTTTGGCGCGAGGCTGAACGCGACCTGGTGGCGAGCGGCGATGGCCGCGAGCGCGAGGCGAACGTCGCACGACTCCGCGACGCGTACCACAGCCTCTACACCGAGGGCATGGTCGAAAACCTCGCTCGTCTGCATGAGGCCGAGGACAGACGCTCGCGTTCGACGCCCTCAACGCCCGATTTCGACGCCGCCACACAGGACACCGAGGACGTCGCCGCCGACATCTGGGAGCAGGCCCGCCGCGGGGACCGGGATATGAAGAACGCCAGTGGCGACAACCGATGACTGTTGGGCCGATGCAGCACAAGAGGGTTGTCTGGCGGGACGCTCGACACGCGGTCGCAACATCGCGGCGAGTGCTCAACGTGAACGTGGCACGGCGCATCGGCGATCATGAGCTCGTGGATGACAGGCGCGTCACGACCGCACACCTGCTCGCAGCGTGGCGTGAAGCCACGCGGGCGGCTCAGGAGGCTGCCGAACATGCCCGCTTCGTTGAAGAGGCGGCGGACAAGGCCGACACCGATGCAGACGCGGTCGCCGTGATCGCGGAGCTGGCACGGAAAGCAGTCGAGGCCGCTCAGCGAGCCGCCGATAGCGCCCAGGCCGCTGCTGACCGGGCCACCGCATTCGCGGCATGGCAGCGAAATCCGGGTGTCGGTGACGCGCGGCTCACGGAGGAGGACGCCAGGGCTGCCGAGACGGCTGCCCGGGACCACTACCACGACGCCGAAACAGAAGCGCGCAGTCGCTCCGCCGCGGACACCGCTGACAAGCGCTGACTCGCCGCACAGTTCAGCGCGTCGTGGCACCTGGATTCGATTCGACTTCTCCGACCGCCAGGGCCGTTGGAGCGCTCGTCTCCGCGAGCCAGCACGCAGCAGACTGGCCGTCGCCGACGTCGATGAGCGGCGGCTCCTCGACCGCGCAGCGATCGAAGGCGAGGGGGCAGCGGGTTCGAAACCGGCAGCCTGACGGGATCGCGGAGGCGTCCGGCGTTTCGCCGACGAGGATCGTCCGTTTGGCGCGCTGGCCGGCCGCCGGCGGGTCCGGCGAGGGCGACACGGACACCAGGGCCGCCGTGTACGGGTGTCGCGGCGTGGAGATGACCCGGTCCGCCGGCCCGATCTCCACGATCTTGCCGAGGTACATCACCGCCACCCGATCCGCGATGACCCACGCGAGCGACAGGTCGTGGGTGATGAAGAGGTAGGTCAGGCCGCGCTCCTTGCGCAGGTCCAGCATCAGCCGCAGGAGCTCCGTCCGGATCGAGACGTCGAGCATGCTCACCGGCTCGTCCGCCACGACCAGCTCGGGCTCGAGCACGAGCGCGCCCGCGATCACCACCCGCTGCCGCTGCCCGCCCGAGAGCTCATGGGGGTAGCGCGCCGCGTACGCCGCGCCCGGCCGCAAACCGGCGGCCTCGAGGGCATTGACGACCGCCTCGCGCCGCTCCTTCGCCGAGCCACCTAGCCCGTTGACGATCAGCGGCTCCGCGACGAAGGCGCCGATCGTGTGCTTCGGGTCCAGCGTCTCGTAGGGGTCCTGGAAGATCAGCTGGACCCGGCGGCGATAGTCCCGCAGCGGCCCGGTGCCCCAGAGGTCGGACACATCCTGGCCGTCGAAGGTCACCGAGCCAGCGGTCTGCCGCGTCAGCTTCACGATCACCCGGCCGGTGGTCGTCTTGCCGGAGCCGGACTCTCCGACCAGCCCCAGGACCTCGCCCTTCTCGATCGAGAGGTCGATCCCATCGACGGCGCGGACGACCTGGGGCGCGCGCCGCAGCAGCGTGTCGCCAAGCCCGTGCCGAACCGGGAAGTGGACCTCGAGGTTCGAGAGTCGGAGCAGCTCCGTCATGCCGGCGCCGTCGGCGCCGAGGCGCGCTCCTTCGGGGCGGTCGTCGGCGGTGTCGGCGGAACCTCGACAACATCGGGGTCCGTTGGCGGGAACAGGTGGCACGCCACGCGGACGCCATCCGCGAACCGGACCTCCGGCGGGACGACCTCGCTGCAGACGGGCATCGCGTACGGGCAGCGCGGCGTGAACCGGCATCCGCTCGGCGGCGTCACCAGGTCCGGGGGCTCGCCGGGGATGACGTCCAGCGTTCGCCGATCCGCGTGGATGTTCGGGAACGAAGCGAGGAGCTTGCGGGTATAGGGGTGGCGCGGCGCGGTGAAGACGCGCGACACGGGGCCCTCCTCCGCGACCCGGCCGGCGTACATGACCAGCACGCGGTCGCATGTCTCCGCGATCACCGAAAGGTCGTGGGTGATCAGCATCAGCGACAGGCCGAGGTCCCTCCGGAGCTGCTCCAGGAGCTGGAGGATCTGCGCCTGGACCATGACGTCGAGGGCCGTCGTCGGCTCGTCGCCGATGACGATGGCCGGATCGCACGCTAGTGCCATCGCGATCATCGCGCGCTGGCGCATGCCGCCGGACAGCTCGTGGGGATACGCGCCGGAGCGCTTCCGCGGGATCCCGACGAGGTCCAGCAGCTCGACGGCGCGGGTCGTGGCTGCCTTGTCCGACTGGTCCAACCGATACCGCAGCGGCTCGGCGATCTGGTCCCGAACCCGGCGAACCGGGTTCAGCGCGTTCATCGCGCCCTGGAAGACGATGCTGATCTCGCGCCAGCGGTAGCGCTGGAGGGCCGCCTCGGACTTCTGGACGAGGTCGATCCCGAACAGCTCCACCTTGCCTTCACGGATCCGCGCGTTCGAGGGCAGGAGCCGGATCAGCGACAGCGCGGTGGTTGTCTTGCCGCAGCCGGACTCGCCCGCAAGCCCCAGCGCCTCGCCGTCCGCCAGCCCGAACGAGACGCCATCGACCGCGCGGACCCAGCCGCGCTCCGTCCGGAAGTGGGTTCGCAGGTCGCTCACCTGGAGCAGCGGCGCCGCGGGGTCCGCGAGCTTGGGCAGCGGCCAGGTCCGCCGGCCGCGGATCTCGGCGGCCAAGGCGGGCGCGATGGTTGCATCGCTCGGAAGCGCGACGGTCTCGGGGATGCGGTTGTGGTCGGTCATCGGCGGCGAGTCCTCGGGTTGAGGAGGTCGTCGAGGGCGTTGCCGACGAGCGTGAACGAGACCACGACGAGGACCACGGACACGGCGGGCGGCGCGATGTACCACCAGGCGCCGAGGCCGGGCGCGCCGGAGGACTGGGCGCTGTTGAGCAGCTCGCCCCACGACGGCGCTGTTGGATCGCCCAGGCCGATGAAGGCCAGCGTCGTCTCGGTGAAGACGGCGGTCGCGAAGGTGAGGACTGCCTGCGCGACGATCAGGTTCACCACGTTCGGCATGATGTGCCGCCACATGATCTGGAGGGAGCTCGCGCCGATGACCCGCGCCCGGTCCACGAACATCCGCTCCTTGAGCGACAGGACCTGGCTGCGGATGATCCGGGCCGTTGTGGCCCAGCTCGTCACCCCGATGACCACGACGATCACGAGAAGGGTTGCCCGAATCCCGGCGAACTCCGCCTCGGGGCCGATGATGTCGAGGATGATCGGGGCCAGGATCAGGGCCAGCACGATCGTGGGCAGGACGAGGAAGAAGTCCGAGATCCGCATCAGCACCGTGTCGACGAAGCCGCCGACGTAGCCGGACACGATCCCGACCAGCGAGCCGATGACGATCGTGATCAACGTGGCCATCAGGCCGATCGTCATCGAGATCCGCGCGCCGTGGACGGTGAGGTTGAGCACGTCACGTCCTGCCTCGTCGGTCCCGAGCAGGTGGGCCGAGCTGGGTCCCTCCAGCGAGGACCCCGTTGCCGTGACCACGGTCTGGAGCGGCCCCACGAACAGCGATGGCGCGATGGCCAGCACGGCGAACACGGCGAGGATCGCCACGCCGACGCGCCCGTCCGATCGGCCGAGGCCCCGAGCGATGAAGCCCCGGGCCCGGTCGCCGCGGCGCCGCACGACCTCGAGGCCCAGATCGGGCTCGGTGATGCCCGTGACGCTCACGCCCGGACCCTGGGGTCGAGATAGCCGTAGACGAGATCGGCCAGGAAGTTCGCGAGCACCACGGAGACGGCGACGAGGAGAAAGAGCGCCTGCAGCAGCGGGTAGTCGCGGGCGTCCAGGGCCTGGACGGTCAGCGTCCCCAGCCCCGGCCAGGTGAAGACGATCTCGGCCGTGATCGCGCCGGCCACGACATAGCCCAGGTTGATCGCGATCAGCGTGACCATGGGCAGGAGGGCGTTCGGGAAGGCGTGCGAGCGCAGGATCCGGCCGTCGGACAGGCCCTTCGCTCGGGCGGTGGTGATGTAGTCCTCTGCCCGGGTATCGATGATCGAAGCTCGCATGAGGATCGAGTACGCACCGATCAGGCCGATGGACACGGTGGCCAGCGGCAGCACCAGGTGCCGCCCAAGATCCCAGAGCGTCGCGAACAGGTCCTTGTTCCCGCCGGGCGTGGTCATCCCGGAGGTCGGGAACCAGTGCAGGCCCGCCGCAAAGATGATGATCAGGGGCATGCCGATGACGAAGTACGGCATCGAGTAGAAGATCAGGCTCAGGCCGTTCCCGATCCGATCGCCGATTCCCCCTCGTGACCAGCCCGAGCGCGCGCCGATCGCCAGCCCCACCACGATCGCGACCAGCTCCCCGAGGCCGATCAGCAGGATCGTGGGACCCGCCGCCTCGAGGACCACGTCAACGACCGGCTGGCCGCGGTACTTGATCGAGTAGCCGAGGTCGCCGGTCAGGGTCTCCTGGACGTAGTTGACCAGCTGATCGGGGAAGAGGGGCTTGTCCAGGCCCCACCGAGCCCGGTTCTGGGCGATGAGCTCGGCCGTGAGATGAGGGTTGCGGGTCGCGCGCTCCGGAGATCCCGGCATCAGCCGGAAGAGCACGAAGTTGAGGATGATGATCGCGAAGATCGTGACCAGCGCCTGGGCGAGCTTCCGGACGAAGTAGCCGGCGCTCATGCCGGCTGCGGGTCCAGGGTCGTTGAAGGCCGCCCGAAGGCGGCCTTCAACCCATTCACGGTTTCGAAGCCCCGGACGGAGCTATTCCTCTTCGACCGCCGGGCCCTTTCGGCGCCGCATGAACCACCAGCCGCCGAGCACGATCGCCGCGACGGCAGCCAGGAGGATCACCGGCGTCATGTTGCCGCCGGACGAGGTGCCACCCGTGCTGGGTGGCTGCGTTGCCGTGGGCGTCGTGGTCGCTCCGGGCGCGGCGGTCGCGCCCGCAGTGGCCACCACCGTGGGTCCGGGTGTCGGCACCGCGGTGGCGTCGGTGAGGAGCGTGTAGTTCAGGGTCCCGTAGGTGAAGAACGGCGTGCCGTTCGACGGCATGTTCTGCCAGCCGGCGAACCGATCGTTGCGATAGACATCCAGGTTGGCGTCGTAGTACAGGACGTCGTACGGCGCCTCGTCATAGATGAGGTTCTGCATCTGGGAGAGCGTCGCCTTCCGCTCCGCGCCACCCTGCTTGGACTCGAGGGCGTAGAGGTCGTCGTACTCCTTGTTGCAGTAGTTGCTGTCCGACGACGTGCCGATCTGGTCGCAGAGGAAGACGTACAGCAGGCCGTTGGGGTCCGGGCTTCCTGACCAGCCCCACAGCTCGATGTCGTACTTCGCGAGGGCGCCGTCCTCGCCGGATTCCGGCGGGAGGAGAAGCGCCGTGAGGGTGTCGCTGTCGAATGACTGGTGGGTTACGGCGATGCCGAGCTGGCCGTACCACTCCTGCACGAACTGGGCGACCTTCTTGTAGTTGTCGTCCGTGTTCGGGTAGTAGAGCCGCAGGTTGATCGGCTTGCCTTCCTTGTCCAGCCGCTTCCCGGCGCTGTCGAGGACGTAGCCGGCCGTATCGAGCTTCTGCTTGGCCAGGTCGATGTTGAAGGTGCGGACGGTGTCCGGCGTGACGTGATAGTCGGTCAGGACCGGCGGGACAACGGTGTCGCCGAGGTCGCCGAAGCCACCAAGGACGCGGTCCACGAGGACCTGCTTGTCCACGGCGTAGCCGAGGGCGTCGCGGAAGGCGGCATCCTGGAGCGCCTTGGTCGAGGCGCCACCGCCCTTGATGGTCTTGCCGGTGCCGGTCCCGTAGGTGTTGAAGGCGAGCTGGGTCCAGCCGTTCGCCGCGCCGGCGACCGCCGTGTAGGTCGCCGTGTCGCCCTGAAGCTGCTTGAACTGGTCGGCGTTGACGCCGTGGACGTAGTCGAGCTCGCCGTTCTTGAGGGCCTGGACCATCGTGTCCGTGTTGTCCGCGTAGAAGCGGAGCACGACCTCATCCGCGAAGCCCTGCTTGCCCCAGAAGTTGGGGTTCCGCACGAACCGGGCGAACTGGCCCGTCTTCCACTCGGCCAGCGTGTATGGGCCGGTGCCGACGAGCGGCGCGTCGAAGGTCTCCTCGGCGATCTTGGTGTAGTCGAGCTCGCCCCAGATGTGCTTGGGCAGGATGGGGACGTAGACCTGGAAGATGCGGTCGGACGGGTCCGCGGTGTACGCGATGAAGGTATTCGCATCCGGGCACTCGATCTTCGTCACGCCGGCATCCTTGACGCCCGGGTCGAGGTAGCCAGAGCCGATGTAGGACTCGTCGGCGATTGCCGCGAGCGCGAGGCCCCACGAGAAGCAGGCATCCTCGGATGTCGCCGGCTCGCCGTCTGACCATTTCCGGTTGTCGCCGATCTTGAAGGTGACGCGATCAGCGGCGCGCTCCCAGGTATCCGCGAAGCCTGGCGCCGCGTGGGTGTCCTTGTCGAAGTCCACGAGGAGGCTGTACGTCAGCGCGAACGCCTCGTAGCCGACGACCAGCTCCGTGTTGAACGGGTTCGAGGCATCCAGGTCCTGCGTCGTTCCGACCGATAGGACGACTGGATCGGCGGCTGCCACCGGGCCCGCGGCTCCGGCGAGGAGCGCACCTCCGGTCAGCGCGAGGGTGGCTAGCAGCCCCGCCGCGCGGCGGCTCTGGGACGTTCGCATGAGCTTCTCCTCCGTCGCTGACTCGGCGGGCGCCCACTCCTCGAGGTGCCTCGGATCGCGCAGTGAGGTGCTAGGTTCGCACGCTCTCCGCGATGGCGCAACGCGATTCGCCGGATCGTCAGCCCGCGCTTGCGAGATTCGTCGCGAGGGCCGGACGGTCGAGGCCGAAGACGTCTCGTTCCGGGCCGGGCGCGCTACGTGTGGGATCCAGCGCGAGATTCGCCAGCCACACGCCGAACAGCGCCCCGAACTTGTAGGCGTGTGCCGCCCCGAGCGCCACGATCACGCCCGGGTGGCCCGGGACTCGATCCACCACGAAATCGCGATCCGGGGTGACCGTGTAGAGGCAGGTCTTCGTCTTCGCCGCCGGCCCCAACGCGCCGGGCATCCGACGCGACAGGAAGCGCTGGACGCGGTCGAGGCAGTCCGGGTCGACCGCGAAATCACGAGTCCTCGCCGTGGTCGGCCGGCCGCCGATGTCCTCGCCGACCTTCGGGCCGGGGCCGCGCCATGTCGGGAAGCCATAGAACGACGGCTGGTCAAGCCAGATCCAGACCGGGAAGCGCTCCGGCGAGAATTGCTCCGGCTCCGTCGCCTTGAACCAGGTCACCTGCTCGCGCGTGACGGAGAGTGGGATGCGGTGCCCCAGCGGTTCGAGGAGGTCGTTCGTCCAGGCGTCCGCGGCGACCACGACGGAGCCCGCCGTCATGCGGCGCCCATCCTCGGTGAGGACCGCGAGCTCACCGCCGTGGTCCTCGATCGCCGCGACGCGGGCTCGCTCGCGCAGATCCGCGCCCGCGGCCCGGGCCAGCGCCTGGTGGGCCGCGTTGCCGCGCTCCGGATCGGCGATCCCGGCATCCGCCTGGAAGAGGCCCCGCGTGTCCGCGTGAAGGCGCCATTGGGGCCAGCGCCGGACGATCTCGCCGCCATCCAGCCACTCGAACGGGACGCCGACGGCGATCATGGCCTGCGCGTATTCGTCGATGGATTCAGCGGCGTTCGGAGGCGCCAGGTCGAGCCCGCCGGTCCACGTGATGACCGTCTCGCCCGACGCGTCCTCGATCTCGCGCCACGCCGCCTGGGCCTCGATCGCCAGCGCGACGTACTCGCGCCGGTGATACGAGCGCCGCGTGATCCGCGAGACGTCCTGGGACGCGCCGTTGTCGTGCCCCAGCTGGAACTGCTCCAGTCCCAGCACGCGCCGACCGCCGCCTGCCGCCGCGAGCCGGTACGCCGCCGCGATGCCGATCCCGCCGAGCCCGATGACGATCGCGTCGTAGTCCCGCTCCACGGCCGAGACGATAGCCGACGGGCCGGCCGTGGCTGACCCTATCCTCGATCCCGGTGACCAACCCGAACCTCTACCCGACCGCCGCGGACCTCGGCCTCGAGGTGCGCTCCGACGTCCGGGTCCAGGCCCGCGATGGGATCGAGCTCTCGGTCAACCTCTTCCTGCCGGCGGGGCTCGCGCCCGACACGCGGATCCCCGCCATCCTCAACACGGATCCCTACCGCAAGGACGACTGGCAGGCCGGCTGGGACCTGTCGCTCGCGTCCTACCTCGCGAAGCGCGGCTACGCCTACTGCCGCCTCGACGTCCGCGGCACCGGCTCATCCGGCGGCGTCGCGTTCGACGAGTACACGGAAGCCGAGACCCTCGACGGCCACGACGCCGTCGAATGGCTGGCCACCCAGTCGTGGTGCACCGGCGCCATCGGCATGTGGGGGCTGTCGTACGGCGGCTTCACCTCGATCCAGGTGGCCGCGACCCGCCCGCCGCACCTCAAGGCGATCGTCCCGATCCAGGCGACCGACGATCGCTACACGGACGACGTCCACTATGTCGGCGGCGCGATGACGGTCAGCGAGCTGGCGCAGTACGCCGTCAGCCAGATCGCAATGAATGCCCTGCCGGCACTGCTTTCGACGCGGGGCGATCGATGGCTCGAGGACTGGCGGGCGCGGCTGGACTCGACGCCGGTCTGGCTGTTCGAGTGGGCGCGGCAACAGCGTGACGGGCCGTACTGGCGGCGGGGATCACTGGCTCCCGCCTACGAGCGGATCGAGGCGGCGGTGCTCCACATCACGGGCTGGATGGACGAGTACGTCGACGCGGCACTGCGGATGCAGGCCCGTTGCACGAGCGCGAGCGCGCACCGGACGATCGTGGGGCCGTGGGTCCACGGGCTCCCGCATCACGCGTACCCCGGCCCGAACATCGACTGGCTGCACGAGGCCGTTCGGTGGTTCGATCGGTGGCTCAAGGACGAGCCCAACGGCGCCGAGCGAGAGCCCGCGCTGACGTGGTTCCACCGGGATCCGACGCCCCCCGAGCGGTTCCCGAAGCGACTCCAGGGGGAGTGGCGAGCCACGTCGGCGTGGCCGCCGGCGATGCCCGCGTCCCTCGAGCTCGCACTGGACCAGCTCTCGCTGGTCCCCCAGCCCGCCGCGACGCATGGGAGCGATTCGCTCTTCCACAGCCCGACCGCCGGCTCGAGGGCCGGGTCGCTGTGCTGGGGCGCGGGACACCCGCCGAACGGCCTCGCAGCGGACCTTCGCCTCGAGGACTCCTTCGACGTCGTCTACACCAGCGCGCCGCTGGAACAGCCGGTGGACCTGCTGGGCGTTCCGGTCGCCGTGCTCCACGTCTCGTCGATGGGCGAGGTCGCGCACCTGGTGGCTCGCCTCGCGTCCGTGGCGCCGGGCGGCGAGATCGAGCAGGTCTGCGAGGGCATCCTCAACCTCACCCATCGCGACTCGCACGCCGAGCCCGCTCCCCTGGAGCCCGAACGCCGCTATGAGGTGAGACTGCCGCTCCGTGGCGCCGGCTACCGCTTCCCGGCGGGGCATCGGATCCAGCTTCGGCTGGCGTCCGCCCACTGGCCCGTGATCTGGCCGTCGCCGGGCGCCAACCGGGTGTGGCTCCATCGCGGATCCGATGCGCCGTCGCGCCTGGAGCTGCCGCTCGCGCCATCGGACGGGAATGCCGTGGCGCCGCCCGCGTTCCGCGAAGACCCGCCCGAGCTGCCGGAGATCGGCGCCGAGGTCTCGGAGCCCACCTTCTGGGACTCCGCGGAGGACGCGGCGACAGGCGACGTCACGATCCGGACCCACGAGGGCGCGACGACGACGCTTCCAGATGGTCGCTCCACGCTGTACGTTGGCGAGACCCTGACGATGACCGCCTCCGCGCGAACGCCGGGAGATGGGCGCTTCGAGAACGCCTGCGAATACCGCCTCGACCAGGCGGGCCATGGGATCCGGGTGGTCGCGGACGGCAGCACCGCGGCGAGCGCCGCGGCGTTTGACATGCGGGTCGGCGTTCGCGTCGAGCTCGATGGCGAGCCGTTCTTCGCCCGCGCCTGGCACGAGGTGGTCCCGCGCGACCTCCTGTGACCGACCGGTGTCAGGCCGCCGTCAGGCTCTCACGAACCGATCGAACCAGTCGAGCATCCGGGTCATGTGGTCGATGCGACGGTCCGGCCGCCCCGACGTGAAGTACACGTGGGACTCTTCGGGATAGAGGACGTACTCCACGGTCCGGCCGAGCACCCGCAGCGCCGTGAAGAGCTGGACGTTGTCCTCCGGCATGCAGCGCAGGTCCGCCTCGCCCTGCAGGAGCAGCAGCGGCGTCCGGATGTTCGCGACGTTCGCGAGCGGGCTCTGCCGCCAGAGCTTCGCGACGCCGTCGGGATCGATCGGCGCACCCAGCAGCTGCATCCGGTTGAACTCCACCCCCGCGTCGCCGTCCGCCCATGCGGACACCTGGTTCGTGACACCGGCGACGCTCACTCCGGCCCTGAATCGGTCGGTGGTGCCCATCAGCCAGTTGACCATGAATCCGCCGTACGACAGTCCGAGCGCCCCAAGCCGATCGGCATCGGTGAGCCCCAGGGCGATTGCGTGCTCGATCGCGGAATGGACGTCGGCAGCATCCGGCCCGCCCCAATCCCCGAGGTGCGGGCGAATCCAGTCCCGCCCGTAGCTGGTGGAGCCGCGGATGTTGGGCAGGATGACGCGGTAGCCGCGGGCACACAGCAGCACCACCTCGACCGAGGGCGCCGGCGCCCACGCCCCCAGCGGGCCGCCATGAATCGAGACGACGCTCGGGAGCGGCTCGTCGCCCGCGCCGGCGGGTGACGCGATCCAGGTATCGATCGGCCCGCCCTCGCCGGCCACGCTGACCTCTCGCATGACCGGCCGGTCGAACCGGTCGATCCAGCGGCTGCCCATGGTGGTCCGCCGTCGCGGAGTGGACCCGGCGTCGAGCGGCACCGTCACGAGGTCCAGGGGCCGGTCGCCGAGGCACGCGAGGAGCGAGACGCGCCGGTCGCGCGGCACGGCGGGGTTCCCGGTCGCCGCGAGGCTGTAGGTCGAGATGTCACCGGCGACGAGGGGCTCGGGCGCGCCGGCGGGCCGCCCGGTGTGCGCGTCGACCGGGAATCGCCATGGCCCGGCACGCCCGCGATCCGTGACGATCGCGACGATCGTCGACTCGTCCACCCACACGGGGGTCGTACGCGAATCCGCGACCCAGCCGTGCATGTCCGTGTCGTTCCAGGTCCCGAGGGGCCGGTCCAGCGACGGCGCGAGCGGCCACGGCGAGACGGACCCATCCGCCGGGCCGATGACCAGCTCCGGGCTCGTGTCATCCAGGGCGTCCTCGGCGACGTAGCCGATCGCCGCGAGCCACCGCCCGTCGGGCGAGAACGCCGGGTGGTCCGCCGCGCTCCCGAGCGCGAGCACCTCGCGGGGTTGCGCCCCCGTGCCGTCGACATCGATCGACCAGATCGAGGTCCTGGGCCGGAGATCCGCGGTGGCTCGCGGATCCGCGACGAACGCGACGGACCGGCAGTCTGGCGACCAGGCCAGCTTCGCGGCGCCCCAGTCACCGCTGGTCACCTGACGAGGCTTCGCCCCGCGCTGGGCGTCGACGACATGAACATGGGACCAGTGATCCACGGCGCCGGAGCCGTCCCACTGCCAGTCGAGCCTCGTGATGCGCCGGGCGGTGGGGGCGTCGTCCCCGATCGGCTTCCGGCCGACGAGGAACCGCGGCGGGTCAACCTCGAGGGTCACGGCGAGCTGGACGCCATCCGGTGACCACGCGACCTCGCCGATCGAGCGCTCCTTCGGCGTGCGGACAGCCCAGGGCGCCCCTGCTGGCGCGCCGTCGGCGGCCAGCGGCAGGACGCGGAGCCGAGTGACCTGGTCCTGCCGATCCTCGGCCGTGCCGCGATGCCGGCGTCCGGGCGTTGGCGCAGGCGACCGCAGGAATGCCACCGACGAGCCATCCGGCGAAATCCGCGGGCGAGTGTCTCGAACGGCGCCGTTGGTGAGCTGGATCGGCGTGGCGCGACGGGCCAGCGGGACCAGCCAGAGGTGGGAGCGGTAGCGGTCTCCTACGACGCTGCGGCGGGCGACCACGGCGAACCGTCCGTCGGGCGAGAGGTCGTGCTCGTCCAGCACGACCTGCGTGCGGATGAAGGTCTCGGGCGTGGCCTGACGGTTCACGCGCGAGATCGTACCGTCCGCACCGAGGTCCTGGTCCAGCGGGGCGATGCAGGTCCAGCCAGGGCTCCGCTCGACGACTCAGGATCCTGCCTCGATTCGGTAGCCGACCCCCCTGACCGCGAGGACCTGCGGGCCGCCGGCGCTCTCGACCTTGCGGCGGAGCCGGGCGACGTGGGGCTTGAGCCAGAGAAGGTCAGGGTCGGCCTCCGCGGGCCAGCCGGCGCGAACGAGCCGGAGGTGCGGGACGAGATCACCCGCCGCGCGGACGAGCGCCTCGGCGAGGCGGTACTCGATCGGGGTCAGGTCCAGCTTCGTGTCGCCGACGCGGGCCTCGTGACGGCCCGTGTCGAGGACCAGGCTGCCGAGCTGAAGCGCGCCGCTCGCAGTGGCGTCGCCCGCCGCGCCACCACCACCGCCCGGTCCCGCCGCGCGATCCGCGCGACGCATCACCGCGGCGATTCTCGCCAGCAGCTCCGCGCGCCCGAACGGCTTCACGAGGTAGTCGTCCGCGCCGATCCCGAGCGCCCGGACCTTCGCCTCCTCGGAGCTCTCGCCGGAGACCACGACGATCGGGGCGTCCCCCTGCGCCCGGATCTGGCCGGCCACCGAGAAGCCGTCCGGCCCGGGCATCGCGAGGTCCAGCAGCACGAGGTCCGGCAGCTCCTCGCGGTAGCGCTTCACGGCCGTGAGTCCGTCATAGGCCGTGATGACCTGATGGCCTTCCGTGCCGACGAGCGCGGTGATCGCGCCGACCATCGCCGGGTCGTCGTCGACGACGAGGATGCGCAGTGGCCGCGGCGGGCGGGGGATCGTCATTCGGGATTTCGTCCGTCGCCTACATCGCCGCCGCGGCCGGCAGGGCCAGCACGAATCTCGCGCCGTGGCCCTCGGCGGGCTCGCACCACAGGCGCGCGCCAACGGATTCCGCGACCTTCCGGGCCGCATACAGCCCGATCCCGGAGCCACGCGCGGTGTGGGTCTCGCGCCGCGCGTACGGCTCGAAGATGCGCTCGCGCCACTCCTCGGGGATGCCGGGGCCCTCGTCGGCAACGCCCACGCGGACTCCGCCCTCGGCCATCTTCCAGTCGAGCGTGATCGTGGTGTCCGGGGGCGCGTACTTCACGGCGTTCTCGACGAGGTGCTCGAGGATCTGGCGAAGCCGGCCAGCGTCCGTGAGGGCGAACAGCCGGATCCCTTCGCGAAGGACGAGCCCGTGGCGCGCCAGCAGCGGCTTCAGCTCCTCCGCCGCCTCCCGCACGACCTCGCCGACGTCGACCGGCTGGAGGTCCGCCGCGAGCTCCGGGCCGACCCGAACGGACGCCAGGATGGAATCGACCAGGCGATCAAGGCGCGCGACCTGCTCCATCGTCGAGTGGTACCAGCCCGCGCGGCGGTCGCGGCGCTCGTGGTCCCGGGATTCGCGGCCATCGAGCGGCGGCTCCTCGGCGAGGAGCTCCGTGTACGCGCGGACGACCGCGAGCGGCGTCCGGAGCTCGTGGGTGACCATCGCGATCAGCTCGGCGCGGGCCTCGTCGATCGCCTTGAGCTCCGCGGCGCGGGCCTCCGCTTCCTTCTGGATCCGGCCCTTCTCGACGATCCCGCCGAGGAGGTCCGCGATCGCCCGGAGGTGGGCCACGTCCGACGGCGTGAAGTCACGGGGCTGCTCCGTCTGGACGTTGAGGACGCCCACGATCATGTCGTTCCAGACGAGCGGCACGGACAGCATCGAGGCGATGAAGCGACGCTGGTCGATGCCGCGCACCCACATGAATCGCTCGTCCTGGCTGACATCCGGGATCGCGAGCGGCTCGCGGCTCTTGGCGACGCGACCCGTCACCCCTTCGCCGAACGGCACCCGCGCCCGCCCGATCTGGAACCGATCGAGGCCGTTGGTCGCCGCGAGGGTGAGATTCTCCGCGTCCCGGTCGAGCAGGTAGAGGGACGAGACGCTCGCCCGGAGGGCATCCCGGGTCTCGTCGACGACCGTCTCGAGCAGCTCGTCCCACGTGCTCGCGGTCGTGGCCATGCGCGCGACGCGATGGAGGAACTTGAGCTGGTCCAGCTGCTCCTCGGCGGCGTCGCGGCCGGTGGCGAGGCTCGGGTCAGGAATCTCGACGGTGTCCGTCACGCCGCCACGATACCGGAGCCGGCTCGCGTCCCCGTCAGGCGTGCGGAGGCGACGAATCAGGCCGCCCGCTTGCCGAGGCGGCGGACGAGCGCCTCGGCGAGGCGGTCGTAGTCGTCGAGCTCGTTGTAGCGCTGGGCGGAGATCCGGACGAGGATGAGCTTCGGCGGCGAATTCGGGTCGTCGCGGGCCGCGCGGACCGGCCATGGCGTGACCGGCACCTCGATCAGCTCGTTCTCGGCCAGATCGAGGTTCAGGGCATCCGGGTCCGTGCCGGCGGGGATCGTGACCACCGCCATGGAGCCGACCATCGAATCGGGCGTCAGGGGCTCCTGCCCGAGGGCATCGAGGAGGCCGTTTCGAGCCGCGAGCGCGAGCTCGTGGTTCGCCTGCATGTGGGCGGGCCAGCCGCCCGGCTGGAGGCCTTCGATGACCCGCACCGCCCCCGGGAGGGCGAGGATCGCGGTCGGGTCGCCCGTGCCCTGCCAGTCAAACTCCTTCCACAGCGGCGGTCTGTCCGTGCGCGGGTCGTTCCGGCCGTGGCTGGTCACGAGCGGGTGCATGCCCTCACGGCGGTCCTCGCGAACGTGGAGGACGCCGACGCCCTTCGGCCCGCACAGCCACTTGTGGCCGTTGCCGGTCCAGTACGCGGCCCCGAGCGCGGTCACGTCGACCGGGAGCATGCCGGGCGCGTGGGCCGCGTCGACGAGCGTGTCGACGCCGAGCCGGTCCAGCTCGCGGACGATCGTCTCGATCGGCAGGACCAGGGCGGTTGGGCTCGTGATGTGGCTCACCAGGGCGATCCTCGTGCGAGGCGTGACCGCCGCGAGGATGGCCTCGACCGCCTGCTCCGGGTGCCGGATCGGGAGCGGGATCTCGGCGCGGACGACCCGAGCCCGATGGTGCTCGGCCACGGTCTGGAGGGCGTTGAGGGTCGCGTTGTACTCGTGGTCGGTGGCCAGCAGCTCGTCGCCCGGCCGGAGGTGCAGCGCCTCGACGACCGTGGCGACGCCGGTGGTCGCGTTCGGCACGACGACGAGGCCCTCGGGATCGGCGTTGATGAACGCCGCGACGGCTCGGCGCGCTTCGTCGAGACGGCCTTCGAACTCGCGCGACAGGAAGCGGATCGGGTTCGCCTCGAGATGGCGGGTCAGCTCGCGCTGCAGCTCCAGCACCGGACGCGGGCACGCCCCGTACGAGCCGTGGTTGAGGAACGTGATCGCCGGATCGAGATCCCAGGGTGAATCAAGGGAGTAGGGCCGCATCGAGCGAGGATATCGGGCGCCCGGCCATCGTCACCGGGCCTGCTCATTCGGATCAACCGACGCGCGGCCAAGGATCGCCTCGACCACCTCGGATTTCGCGTCCGCATAGTCCTGGACGAATCGCCACTCCCGTGTGGCGAGCGCTCGCTTCGTCTGCTCGTACAGCTCGCGGTCATCCGGATGCGATCGCAGGTGGTCGCGGAACCGCAGCATCCGCTCGATCTCGGGCGAGCCATCCGAGAAGACGTGGAGGTTCACCTCCGTGTCCGGCCCGCGCAGCATCCGATGCTCGTGCCAGTCCGGCTCGCGGATCCGGACGACGTACCCGACGGCCTCGAGAGCGGGGATGTAGTCGTCCTCGTGCGACGAATCGGCGACCCCCAACGCAATGTCGATCCGTCGCTTCGCGGCAAGGCCGGGAACGGACGTCGAGCCGGCATGCTCCAGGAGGAGCACCCGGTCGCCGAGGGCGCGGCGGATGCGCGCGGCCTCCCGCTCGAACAGCCTGGGCCACCCTTCGTCGTACTCCGCGAGCTCGATCGTGGCGTCGTGACGGGGCAGGTCGCCGACCGTCGCTGCCCGGATCTCGCGCTCGCGTTCGTCCACAACCGCGAGTCTAGTCGTAACCAGGCGAGGCTCGGCCTTTGACCGAGGGGTCAATTTCTGGTAAAGTATTAGACCTTCGCGGGGTGGAGCAGCGGCAGCTCGTCGGGCTCATAACCCGAAGGTCGGAGGTTCGAATCCTTCCCCCGCAACCAATTCGAAGTCACCTTTGAACCCCGGGTCCCGACCACCCGGGGTTCTTTCTTTTCCCGGCTACTCCCAGCGGAAGCGCCGCGTCGCGAGCCCGACCCCGATCACGGTCCACCCGGCCAGCGTGGCGATCGGCGACAGGGGATTGGCGCTGGCGACCGTGGCAGCGCCGCTCGCGAGCGAGATTCGCAGCAGATCGGCGAGCGCGGTCGAGGGCAGGATCGCGGCGATCGGCTGCAGGAACGCGGGCAGGTGGTCGACGGGCAGGATGATCCCGCCGATCAACATGAACGTGAGGAACAGCGCGTTGGCGAGCGCCAGGTTTGCCTCGGCGCGCATGGTCCCCGCGAGGAGGAGCCCGAGGCCCGCGAACGCCAGCGTCCCGAGCAGGACCGCGCCGATGGCGAGCAGCGGGGACCAGCCGGGCCCGGGCGTCCAGCCGAAGGCGAGATTCGCCACGGTGACGAGGGCGATCACCTGGACGAGCTCGAGGACGAGGACCGCCGCGATCTTGGCCGCGACGAGGCCCCAGCGCGGCAGGGGCGCGCCGCCGAGGCGCTTCAGCACGCCGTACTGGCGGTCGTAGCCCGTGGCGATCCCGAGGTTGACGAGGCTGCTCGCGATGATCCCGAGGGCGATCGACCCCGGAAGCAGCACGTCGACCTGCCGAACCCCGGTATCGGGCAGGGTCGAGGTGCCCGCGAAGAAGAGCAGGACGGCGACGGGGATCACGATCGTCGCGAGGATGTTCTCCCCGCGACGGGCGGTCAGCCTGAGCTCCAGCGCCGCCAGCGCTGCCGCCGCGCGAAGGGGAGGCGCCGGGCGGCTCACGAGCCGGCCTCGATGTCGCGATCGCCGGTCAGCTCCAGGTAGCGATCCTCCAGCGACGCGGCCCCCGCGCGCAGCTCCGTGACGAGGAGGCCCTCGCGCGCGGCCCACGCGGAGACGTCGGCGACAACGTCCGCGGACGCGGCGCCCGGGCTGATCTCGAAGGTCGTCGCGGCGCCGGCATCGTCGTCGCGGCCCTCTCGGCCGACCGGCCGGAGCTCGACCCCGCGGTCGCGTTGTGACAGGCGCAACGCCAGCTTCGCGAGCGCCTCGGGCGCGGGCGTGGCGTGCAGGCGGAACCGGATGGCCGTCTCGACCCCGGCGCGGAGCTCTTCCGGTGACGCGTCCGCCACGATCCGGCCGTTGGCGAGAATCGCGACGCGATCCGCGAGCTCCTCGACGTCGCCGAGGTCATGGGTGGTCAGCAGGATCGTCCGCCCCTCGCGTCGCAGCGACGCTACGAGCGCCCGCGTGTCCCGCCGCGCCTCCGGATCCATCCCGGCGGTCGGCTCGTCAAGGAGCAGCACCTCGGGCTCGCCCGCGAGGGCCAGCGCGAGCGAGAGTCGTTGTCGCTCGCCGCCGGAGAGCCGCCGGACCCGCGTCCCGGCGACGGGCGCGAGCCCCACCTGCTCGATCAGCTCGTCGGCGCGGCGGCCGCCGTCGTGGAAGGCACAGTAGAGCCGAACGAGGTCCCTCGCCGTCGCGCGTGGCTCCAGCCCCGCGCCGCCCTGGAGCATCAGGCCGACCCGAGCTCGCAACGCCGGCCCGCCGCGACGCGGGTCCTCCCCGAGCACCCGCACCATGCCCGCATCAGCATCGCGAAAGCCCTCGACGATCTCGACCGTCGTCGTCTTCCCGGCGCCGTTCGGGCCGAGCAGCGCGACCAGCTCGCCCGGTCGAACGACGAGGTCCACGCCCTCGAGCACCGTCCGGCCGTCATAGGACTTCCGCAGGCCCGCAACCTCGATCATGGGGGTGGCGGGACCTCGCGACTGCCGAACGGCTTCTGGCTGCCGAACCCACCGGGGGTCGCCGTAACGACCGGGGCCGCCTCACCCGAGATGAGCGCGTACTGCCGCGCGAACTCGGCATCGGTGAGCTGGCCGACCTGGATCGCGCGGAGGACGCCCTCGCGATCGATGAAGTAGGACTGCGGTCGCGCGGCGACGCGATACACCGCCCGGATCGCGCCGGATCCATCCTCGACCGTGGGCCAGCTCGCGCCGTATTCGGTGACAAAGTCCCGCGCCGGCGCGACGGGGTCGTCCATGAGCACGCCGACGATGGCGAGATTCGCCGCTCCCAGTTCGGTGAGCTTCGTCTTGAAGAGGGGGAACTCGTCGCGGCAGGGGATGCAGCTCGGGCCCCAGAAGTTGACGATCACCGGGGTCCCACGCAGGGCCGCCAGGTCGAAGGTTTCCCCGTCGAGCGTTCGGCCGACGATGGGCGGCGCCGCCTTGCCCCGCTCGATGAACGGGCCTGGGGTGGCCTCCGCCCGGTCCAGCGCGGCCCGGACCTGGACGAGGCTGAACGTCGCGATCGCCGCAATCACGAGCCCGATCACGATGAGCCGGCGCCGCCGGTCCAGGTGGAGCGCCGTGTCGACCTGCCTACTGGACCGTGAGCGTCCCCGTCATCGCGGGGATTGGGTGGATGGAGCAGATGTAGGTGTAGTCGCCGGCCGGCAGCGGGTCGTACTGGTAGGCCATCGACTCTCCGCCGGGCGTCTCGGGGACCGGCTTGATCGGCGTGCCGTCCGCGTTGTGGAGCTCCACGTCGTGCGGAGTGGAGGCCGGATCCTTGTTCACCAGGAAGAACGTGATCGGCTGGTCCGCGGGCGCCGTGAGGGACTTCTGGTCGTAGGAGATGCCCGACGCGACCAGCTGGAGCGAGCCCGGAGGCGCCACGGGGCCGCCGGCGCCGGATGGGGCAGGGGAGCCGCCGGGGCCACCGGCCGTGGCCGGCGCGGTCGGCGGGAAGATCCCGAGCTGGGCCATCGTCAGCAGGGCGAACAGGACGGCGAAGACCTGGAGCGTGCGCATCGGCAGCCGCCGGTCCGGGATGTTCTCGAGATGGCCGGTCTTGTCCGCCTCCTCGACCTTGCGGTACTCGGCGGTCGCGTCGACCAGCCAGCCGATGAGGGTGTAGACGAGGAAGATGACCGCGAGGATCAGCACCCAGCCACCGATCACGAGGCCGCCCAGCAGCGCCGCGGAGCCGAGCGCCCCCAGGAGCGGGCGGATCGATGGCCCGGGCATGTGGACGCCGGGCGGCGGGCCCTCGTGGACCACGGCCGGCAGCCGGTTCGCGGGCTCCAGGTGGTCGTAGTCCTGCATCGCCTCGCGGAACCAGGCGAGCATCGTGATCACGAGCGCGATGACACCCAGCAGCAGCGCGACGCCACCGATGATCAGGCCGGCGAACAGCGATGCCGCGCCCACCGCGACCAGGATCGGGGCGAGCGAGCCGCCCGGCATGTGGACGTTGGCGGGCGTCAGCGGCTGGATCCGCGCCGGCTCCCGGCGTCGGGGGCCGACGGTCGCGAACCTGCGAAGCGTCAGCATGAACCAGGCGAGGAAGAGGAGGAGCAGCCCGATCGGGATCAGGAGCAGCAGCTCGTTCCAGTTCGGGGTGATGACGACCGCGGCCGCCTCGAGCAGCGTGTCGAGGAGGGTCCTGGAACTGGCGGTCGGCTCCATCGGCAGGAGCCCGCTACTCGCGGTGCCCGGTGTCGAGGACGAACACCATGAGGCCGAGGGCGGCACCGAGCGCGATCAGCATCGTGACGCCGGCCCACTCGATGCGGTAGCCGAAGACGGGCGCGAGGGCGCCGTAGAGGACGCCGAGGACCACGCAGCTGATCGCGATGATGATGGCGGCGAGATGTCGACCGGGCATGTCTCGTTCCCCCTCAGACCAGGTACAGGATCGAGAAGAGGAGAATCCAGACGACGTCGACGAAGTGCCAGTAGAGGCTGACCGCCTCGACCGCGTCATGGTGCTTCGCCGAGAACTGGCCGGCGAGGCCGCGGTACAGCACCACCCCGAGCATCAGGACGCCACCGAAGACGTGGGCGCCGTGGAAGCCGGTGAGCGTGTAGTAGGTCGTCCCGAACGGCCCGGAGCCGAGCGTCATCCCCTCGCCGAAGAGGATGCTGTAGTCGTACATCTGCATGACCAGGAAGATGATCCCGAGCACGAAGGTGATCGAGATGTTCCGGATGAACCCGGCCCGGTCGCCCTTCCGGATGGACCAGACGGCGAACTGGCAGGTGAACGAGCTCAGGATCAGGATGATCGTCGCGACCAGGATCAGAGAGAGGGGCTCCAGGAGCTCCCCGAAGGCCTCCGGCGGCCACGGCTGGTTCGCCGCGCGAGTCGCGAAGTAGGCGGCGAACAGGCCCGAGAAGAACATCACCTCGGAGGTGATGAACAGCGCCATCCCGAGGATCGGGTTGGAGATGCCTCGCTGCGCGTGGCCGCTTTCGGCGGCGTGCGGATCCCCGTGGGAAACGGCGCCGGTCATGGGCGGGGCTTCAGCGGTCACGCCTGGCCCTCGCGACCTTCGCCCGGGCCTGCCCCGATGGCCTTCTGGCCGTCCTCCACCTCGCGCGGAGCGTTGGTGTCATGGGCGACGAGCCCGTGGCGGGCATCGAACAGCGGCCGCTCCGACCGGATCTCCGGCAGGCGATCGAAGTTGTACGGCGGCGGCGGCGAGGAGGTCGCCCACTCGAGGGTGTTGCCCTCCCATGGATCGTCGCCGGCGACCTTGCCGTTCCGCAGCGAGACGAAGACGTTCCAGATGAACGGCAGCATCGAGATGCCGATCAGGAAGCCGCCGACGGTTGCCAGGAGGTTCCAGTCGTTCCAGCCCGCGGTGGAGGCGTAGTCCGCGATCCGCCGGGGCATGCCCTTGATGCCGAGCATGTGCATCGGGAAGAACGTCAGGTTGAAGCCGATGAACATCAGGGCGAAGTGGACCTTGCCGAGCCCTTCATCGAGCATCCGGCCGGTCATCTTCGGGAACCAGTAGTAGAGCCCGGCGAAGACGCCGAACACGGAGCCGCCGAAGAGGACGTAGTGGAGGTGGGCGACGACCCAGTAGGTGTCATGGAGGGCGAAGTCGACCGGGACGGCTGCGCTGAAGGCGCCGTTGATGCCGCCGATCAGGAACATCGTCAGGAAGCCGATCGCGAAGATGAGCGGGGTCGAGAATGTCAGCTGGCCCCGGAACATCGTGAAGACCCAGTTGAACATCTTCACGCCGGTCGGGACGGCGATGAAGAACGTCATCAGCGCGAAGAACGGCAGGAACACCGCGCCCGTCGTGAACATGTGGTGGGCCCACACAGAGAACCCGAGGGCGCCGATGCCGGCGGTCGCGAAGATGAACGCCTTGTAGCCGAACAGCGGCTTCCGGCTGAAGACCGGCAGGACCTCGCTGATCACGCCCATCGCGGGCAGGACCATGACGTACACGGCGGGATGCGAGTAGAACCAGAACACGTTCTGGTAGAGCACGGCCGTGCCGCCGGTCTCCGGGTTGAAGAACGAGCCGCCGTAGTTCCGGTCGATGAAGAGCATAACCAGGGCGCTCGTGATGACCGGCGTCGCCATGACGACGAGCACGCTGGTCACGAGAATGGTCCAGACCATGATCGGCATCCGGAACAGGGTCATCCCGGGCGCGCGCATCTTGAAGATCGTCACGAGGAAGTTGATGCCGCCGAGAATCGAGCTCGTGCCGATCAGGATCAGTGCCACGATCCAGAGGTCCTGGCCCGCACCTGGCGACGACAGCGCGCCTCGCTCGGACAGTGGGGGATAGCTCGTCCAGCCGGCCGCGGCCGCGCCGCCTGGGACCAGGAAGCCCATCAGCAGCAGGATCCCGCCGAGCGGCAACATCCAGAACGACAGGGCATTGATCCGCGGGAACGCCATGTCCGGCGCGCCGATCATCAGCGGGACCGCGTAGTTCCCGAGGCCCGCGAGCATCGGGATGATGAACAGGAAGATCATCACGGTCGCATGGATCGAGAACGACTCGTTGTAGACGTGCTCGTTGGTGAAGAACTGGATCCCGGGCTGCGCCAGCTCCGTCCGGACGAGCAGCGCGAACATGCCGCCGACCAGGAAGAACAGGAACGAGTTGATCACGTACATGATCCCGATCTTCTTGTGATCGGTCGTGGTCAGCCACTCGTAGATGCCGCCGCGGTAGGCGGGGACGGCAGCCGGGCTCAGGGCGTGCGTGGCCATCGCTGCCTCCTCACTTCACCGTCAGGGTGCCTTCCATCGCGGCCACGCCGGGATGGATCGAGCAGAAGAACTGGTACGTGCCGGCCGCGAGCGGCTGGTACTGGTATTGGCCGGTGGTGCCGCCCGCGATGGGCTCCTGGTTGGCGATCACGGCGCCGTCGGCACCCTTGATGTCGACGTCGTGGGTGATGGTCTCGGGGTCGCCGTTCTTGAAGGCGATGACGAACGGTGCGTCCGCCGGGGCATCGAGCGTCTTCTTGTCGTAGGCGATGGCCTGCGCCGCCAGGTCGATCACGGCTGCGCCGGACGGCGCCGGAGGCGGCGTCGCATTGGCCGCCTCGACCAGCTTCGCCAGCCAGGCGTCGTAGTCCGCCGGGGCCATGGCCACGACGTCGAAGAGCATCGCCCGATGGCCGGTACCGCAGAGCTCCGCGCACTGGCCGTGGAACGTCTGGCCGGCCTCGGCCTCGTCCACCTTGAACTCGAAGTGGTTCTGCTGGCCCGGGACGACGTCGCGCTTGAAGAGGAACCGCGGGACGTACCAGGCGTGGATGACGTCCCGGCTCTCGAGCGTCACGTAGACCGACTTGGCGACCGGCACGGCCATGCCGCCGCCGTCGCCGACCGCTCGGCGCTGGGTCGCGAGGACGTTGCCGTCCTTGTCGAGGTACTGGAACTGCCACTGGAACTGGCCCGCCAGGGCGTTGATGTGGACGTCCGGGTCCGCGCTGACCGCGTCAACGTGATCGAGGGTCTGCCACGAGATCGCGAACATGAAGATCACGAGCACGGTCGGGATGAGCGTCCAGAGCGCCTCGACCAGGTTGTTGCCGTGGGTCTGGGGCGGCAGGTCCGTGTCGCCCGGGCGCCGGCGGTACCGGAAGATGCTCCAGACGATCAGGCCCTCGACGACGAGGAAGACCACCACGGCGATGGCGAAGATGATGTCGTAGAGCTGGCTGATCTCCCGCGCCTGGGCAGTGGCGGGCGGCGGCGGATACAGCGCCGAGCCGGCAGGGCTCAGGAGCACGATCCCGACGATGGCGATCAGGAGGAGCACGGCACCACCGGCGACGATCGCTCCGGGGGCGGGGGGCTTCCTCGGACTGGTCGACATGGCTCCTCGAGTGCGTCGGCGGGACCGGTGCCCGGCAGCGGGGTGATGGCGCACCGGGCGGGCACGGGAACGGCCGACCAAACCTCGGCCGACCGAGGGCCATCATAGCGCGAGCACGATCGTGGGGCGCATGCGCACGCCGTGCCACCATGACGGCGTGACCCGGCGCCTCACCTTCCTCGTCCCGACCGCGATGCTCATCGCCGCGGCGGTCCCGGGAACGGCCGTGGCGCATGGCTCCGTTCCGCCGGACCCACCGTCCTTTGCGAATCTCGCCTTCGGCTGGCATCTGGAGCCCCTGGTCGCGATCGGGCTGTTCGCGGCGGCGCCGGGCTGGATCTGGCTGGTCCGGCGGATCGCCATTGCGCACCCGGACACGCCGGTGCCGCTCGGTCGGTCCGCGGCGTGGTTCGGCGGGCTCGCTGCGATCGCCGTGGCGCTGCTCTCTGGGATCGGGCGCTACGACACCACGCTGTTCTCGATCCACATGGTCCAGCACCTCCTCCTGCTGTTCATCGCGGCGCCGCTGCTGGTCCTCGCCGCGCCGGTGACGCAGCTCCTCCGAGTGGCGACGCCGGACGCCCGTCGGCGGGTCCTGCTGCCGGTGCTTCACTCAACGGCCGTCGGCGCGATCGGGCACCCGGTGGTCGCCTGGCTGGCCTTCACCGTCGTGATGTGGGTCAGCCACTTCTCGCTCCTGTTCGACCTGGCCCTCGAGAATGGGGAAGTCCACGAGCTGGAGCACGCGCTCTATCTCGGGACCGCGCTGCTGTTCTGGTGGCCCGCGATCGCGGCCGATCCCGCGCGACGCCGGATGGGCTACCCGGCGCGGGTCCTGTACCTGCTGCTCCAGTTCCCGCTCAACTCGTTCCTGGGCGTAGCGATCCTGTTTGCGCCCGCTCCCCTGTATGGCCACTACGCGTCGCTGGGCGCGCCGTACGGGATCGCGCCGCTGGCGGACCAGCAGCTTGCCGGCGGGATCATGTGGCTCGGCGGGGACGTGGTCTTCATCGTCGGGGTGCTCATGATCGTCGCGGCGTGGATGCGCCACGAGACGCGCGACACGGTGGCGGCTGAGCGCCGGGCCGACACGCAGCGGGCGGCGCTGCGGGACCGCGCGGATCGCCTCGAGCGACGGCGGGCGAACGAGGCCGCCACGGCCGCCGCGGGTGGTTCGGCCGGACCCTCCGGTCAGCCGGGGAGCGGCGACTCCAGCAGCGCGAGGTAGCGCTCCGGATCCACGTTGCCGCCACTGACGACGGCGACGACCGTCCCGGTGAGGCCGTCGATGCCCGCCTCGCCGGCCCGGAAGCGCGCGGCCGCAGGGGCCACCGCGCCTGACGGCTCAACGACCAGCCGCGCCTCCTCGGCGATCAGCCGGACGCCCGCCGCGATCTCGGCCTCGGCCACGGTGATGACATCGTCGAGCAGCTTCGAGAGGTGGGCGAACGGCCGCCGCCCGATCGCCTGTGATCGAACGCCGTCCGCGATCGTCGACCCGGTCTGCGCCGCGTCCCAGCGCACGATCCGGCCCTCGCGCAGCGACTGCCGCGCGTCGGCGGCGACCTGCGGCTCGACCCCCAGGACCCTCGCGTTCGGATGGAGGGCGCGGATCGCGACCGCCACGCCGCTGGAGAGGCCACCCCCGCCGATCGGCACCAGCACGGCGGCGAGATCCGGAACGTCCTCGGCGATCTCGAGCCCGACCGTGCCCTGGCCCGCGATGACCCGGTCGTCGTCGTAGGGCGGCACGAACACCAGCCCTCGCTCGCGGATGAGCTCCTCCGCCTTTGCCTCGCGGGCGCTGCTGGCAGGAGCCACGGTGATCACCTCCGCGCCGTCCGCCTCGACCCGGCGGCGCTTCACCGCCGGCGCATCGGATGGCATCACGATCACGGCCTTTGCCCCCAGGAGTCGCGCCGCCCGCGCGACGCCCTGCGCATGGTTGCCCGAGGAGTGCGTCACGACGCCGCGAGCCCGCTCCTCCGGCGTCAGCGAGGCGATCGCGTGGTAGGCGCCGCGGATCTTGAACGCGCCGATCGGCTGGAGCGACTCGGCCTTGAGCAGCACCCGCGGGCCGCCCGAACCGGCGGTCCCGAATGAGAGCAGCGGGGTCCGGATGGCCACGCCGGCGAGATTCGCCGCTGCCCTGCGGATGTCCTCGAGGGTGACGAGGGCAGCACTCGCGTCCTCGCCCACGCCCGCGAGATCGGCCTCCGCAAGCGCGCGGGCGCCCGCGTCCGTGGCCACGTTCAGCGCCCGCCCTTGCGGGCGCAATCGATGCAGGTGGGCGCCCACGGGATGGCCTCCAGCCGCTCCGGCGCGATCGGATTGCCACAGCTCATGCAGGTCCCGTACGTCCCGGCGTCGAGCGCTCGAAGTGCTGCGTCGACCCGCTCGAGCTCCGCCTTCGAGCGCTCGCGCAGCGCGAGGTCACGCTGCTGCTCGAAGACCTGGCTGGCGGCCGCGGCCTGTGAGCCGTAGGTCATCTGGCCCGGTCCTTCGATCGGCTCGCCGAGTTCGACCACCAGCCGCCCGCGCTCCTCGAGCAGGCTCGCTCGCGCCGCAGCCAGATCGATCGAGGGGGTCGCCATCGCGGGATCGTAGCGCGGCCACAGCCGGGCGCTGGAGCGGGAGCTAAAGCCGGGCGCCTGCCGTCTCGGCGCCGCTGAGCCGTTGCGCGAGCCACACCGGGATCACGCTCACCAGGATCAGGATGAAGGCGACCACGTTGACGACCGGCAGCTCGTTCGGCCGCTGGATGGCGGTCAGGATCCAGAGCGGGACCGTCTGCGTTCCCGGGCCGGCCGTGAAGTTGGTCACGATGATCTCGTCGAACGACAGAGCGAAGGCCAGCAGGGCGCCGGACAGCAGGGCCGTTCCGAGTCGCGGGGCGGTGACTCGTCGGAACGTGGTCCACATGTCCGCCCCGAGGTCGGCCGAGGCCTCCTCCGGCGAGGAGGGCAGCCGCCGCATCCGGGCGATCACGTTGTTGTAGACGATGACCACGCAGAAGGTCGCATGGCCGACGATCACGGTCATCAGCCCGAAGTCGAGATCGAGCGTCTTGAACGTCCGCTGGAGCGCGATCCCCGTCACGACCCCCGGAAGCGCGATCGGCAGGACCAGCAGGAACGAGATCGTCTCGCGGCCGAAGAACCGGTAGCGATGGACGGCCAGTGCCGCGAGGGTCCCCAGGACGAGCGCGAGCACCGTGGCAACCGAGCCGGCGATGAGGGAGGTCGTCACGGCCTTGATGATCTGGGGATTGGCCGCCGCCTCCCCGAACCACTTCAGCGAGAAGTGCGCCGGCGGCCAGGTCTGGACCCGGCTGTCGTTGAAGGCGTAGATCACCAGCACGACCAGCGGGAGGTAGAGAAACGCCAGCACCAGCGCGCTGGCGATGCGCAGCAGGATCGCGGTTCCCCTCGACTCGACCATCAGACGCTGGTCACAGCGACGAGAAGGCGCCCAGCCGCCGGGCCAGCAGGAGGTAGACCGTCATGATCGCGATCGGCACCAGCGAGTAGGCCGCCGCGAGCGGAGGGTTGCCGAGCGCCGAGTTGTCGTAGATCACGTTGCCGATGAACTTCGCGTCGGACACGAGGTCCGGCGTGATGTAGTCGCCGAGGGTCAGCGAGAACGTGAAGATGGAGCCCGCGACCAACGCCGGGAAGACGAGCGGCAGGATCACCCGCCGGAACGTCGTTCCGGCCTTGCCGCCGAGGTCCGCCGAGGCCTCCAGGAAGGAGCTCGGGATGCGTTCGAGTCCGGCGTACACCGGCAGGATCATGTACGGCAGCCAGAGATAGCTGAGGACGATCCAGGAGTTGGTGAGGCTCTTGAGGCCCTCGCTCTGGATCCCGAACGGCGTGAGGGCCCACTCGAGCAGGCCGTTGCCCTGGAGGATGGTGCGCCACGCGAAGACCTTCACGAGGTACGCGGCCCACAGTGGAAGCAGGACGGCGACGACCATCGCGTTTCGCACGCGTTGCCGCGCGATCCGGGCCATGTAATAGGC
>DATLDP010000032.1:0-12326 GCA_035525825.1 Candidatus Limnocylindria bacterium | reverse complement strand
GGTCGGGCGCGGGTGCACAAGGTCGCGGCGGACGAGCAGGGACGGATGCGCCCGGATGCGCTGCGAGAGACCCTCTCGCGGCTCGAGGGACCGGTCCTGGTCTCGGCCCAGTCGGGCAACGTCAACACCGGCGCCTTCGATGCGCTCGACGCGATCGTGCCGATCGTTCGGGAGCTGCCGAACGCCTGGCTCCACGTGGACGGCGCCTTCGGGCTATGGGCGGCCGCGGTGCCCGAGCTGCGCGATCGCGTGCCGGGTCTCGCGGGAGCGGATTCGTGGACCACGGATGCCCACAAGTGGCTCAACGTGCCGTACGACTCGGGCATCGTCATCACCCGCGATCCCGAGGCGCACCACGCCTCCATGACGCTCGGCGCCTCGTACTACGTCGAGACCAAGGGCGGCGAGCGGGACCCCTACAACTGGGTTCCGGAGTCTTCGCGGCGTGCCCGCGGGTTCGCGATGTACGCGGCGCTGAAGTCACTCGGGCGGAGCGGGCTCGCGGACATGGTGGGTCGATGCTGCGCGCTGGCGCGGCGGATGGCCGATGGGCTCCGCGACGCCGATGGCTTGGCGATCCTCAACGACGTCGTCCTCAACCAGGTCCTGGTGCGTTTTTCGCCGCCGCGTGGTGGCGACGACGCCGCCGTGGACGACTTTACCCGGCGGGTCATCGCCGCGGTGCAGGCGGACGGCACGTGCTGGCTCGGCGGAACGACGTGGCACGGCCGGGCCGCCATGCGGATCTCGGTCTCGAACTGGAGCACCACGGAAGCGGACGCCGATGTGTCCGTCGAGGCAATCCTGCGATGCGCTCGCGAGGTTGGAGCGGCAGCGAGCTAGCCGCGCTTCTCGAAGAGCGAGTCGACCTCGCGCTTGAGGTCCTCGATGCCCTCGAAGGACTGGTAGACGCTGGCAAACCGGATGTAGGCGATCTGGTCCAGGGCGTGAAGCTTCTCCATCGCGAGCTGCCCGACCCGGGTCGCCGGGACCTCGGTCATGCCCTCGCCCTTGAGCTGGGCCTCAATCTCGTCCGCCGCTTGATCCGCGGCTCCGTCGGCGACCGGCCGGCGCGTCAGCGCCTTGCGCAGGCCGTTGGCCAGCTTGTCGCGATCGAACTCCTGGCGCGTGCCGTCACGCTTGACGATCAGGAGGCGGGCGGCCTCCACCCGCTCGTACGTGGTGAATCGGGTGCTGCACGCGGCGCACTCGCGGCGCCGTCGGATCGTCGCCAGCTCATCCAGGTCTCGGGAGTCCACGACGCGCGTGTCGCGCTCGCCGCAGACGGGGCATCGCATTCGGGATCCGACCTCCGCTGACCACTACCAGTTGTGGTCCTCCCGAATCGTACCACTACATGTGGACGATCCAGCAAGTCATGGCCGGGGTGCCGCGAGATTGCCTGCCCAGGAGATGTAGGTCGAGCCCATGTCCCGGACGCCGACCGCCGCCACGTATTCATCGTTGACCGCGAGCTGGAACGGATAGTGGCCACCGGCCTCGACGATCACGTCGACGTCATGCCATTCGATCCCATCGCTCGACAGCCACGCCGTCGTGGCTCGCTCGTCGAGTCCGACGAAGCCGAACGGCGTGGTCGTGATCCGCGCCAGAGATGGGAGCCCTTCGCCGTCCGCCAGCACCCAGTCCGACCCCTTCGACCACGTGACCATGGTCGGGAGGTACACCCCCAACTCCTGCCTCGATCCGATGCCAACGCAGAGCGTCTCGGAGCAGGCGGTGTCGAAGATCTGTCCGACGGTCTCGAAGGGAAGATCTGTCCGTGTCCATGCCTTGCCATTGCGGGTCGTCAGGAAGAACGAACTGGGTTCGACGTCGCCGCCCTTCACGCCCGCGAGTCCAAGCGTGCCACCCAGCGTGAACGACGCGTAGATGGACTCCTGTCCGCTGGCGGGCGCCTCGGAAGTCGACCAATGGACGCCGTCGGGGGACGTGCGGATCTCCAGCGCGACGTCGCCCTCGCCACCGCAGCACGGGTAGCTCCACGTGCTGACAACCCAGCGATCCGACGCCCGAGCCAGGACCGTCGCGCCGCCGTTGTCAAGGTCGAGGCCATCCGACGGACCGAGCGTCTGCCAGTCTCCGCGACCATCCGTGCTGACGAGCTCGACCGTGCTGTTTGCGACTCCCTCCACCCGAGCGATGAACCACAGCCGCCCATCGATCAAGTTGCCCGCCTGCAGCTCCTGGATGGCGGTTGGCACAAATGTCGGCACCCACGTCCGGCCCGTCGTCGACTCCAGGAGCACATACGACGCTGCACCCTCCGGTCCGTAGGTCTTGGCAGGGAGCACAAACTGGCCATCCAGGGTCCAGAGGTCCATCAACTCCGTGTCGGTGGTCAGGTTCATCGCGTACGGCACCCACTCCGTCGGTCCTGGGCTCCTGGTGGGTTCGGGGGTCGGCGCGACCCTGGGCGTGGGTCCTGCGGCGATCGAGGCGATGGCGGGGGACCCGGTCGGCTCGTTGCTCGCAGCGGCCACCGGCGGCATGGTTGAAGACGGCTCGGCGGGCGTGCCGCGCGACACGGCGAACCCGGCGCCGAACCCGATGAGTCCGACGAGGACGATCGCGAGCCAGATCGTCCCAGGCGCGAGCTGGCGCGGATCCCTCGATGGGGCCGTCAGCTCGACGAGCTCGACGTCGTCGCCGCGCGGCTCCGCCGGATCGGAGGAATCCGTGGCGCGCCGAGTGTCGCGGGATGTCGGACGGGCGTAGCGGCGGTTGTCCATGTCCTCGACGCTGCTGTGGGGCCGGGACTGCGCGAGAGACGAACGTGATGAGGCCGTTGGTGCGGCCGCTCGCCATCATGCATGGCATGGGCTGGACCGCAATCCGTTCGAGCGATCAGCCCCTCGCGCGGAGCTCCGCCAGGAGCGCCTTGCCCACCTCGAACAGGTCGCCGACGACGAGAAGGTCGGCGAACTCCGCGATGGGCGCGTCCGGGTCGCGATTGACGCCGATGATCGTGCCCGCGGTCTGCATCCCCACCTTGTGCTGGATCGCGCCGGAGATGCCGAGGGCGAGGTACAGCTGGGGCTTCACGATCTTGCCGGTCTGGCCGATCTGCTGGGCGTAGGGGATCCAGCCGGAGTCCACGGCGGCCCGGGTGGCGCCGACAGCTGCGCCAAGCTCCTCGGCGATCTCACGGACAAGCGCGAAGCCCTCGTCGCCGCCGACGCCGCGGCCACCGGCAACGATCAGGCGAGCCTCCTCGATCGGGAGTGCTGCGGCGGCCTCCTGGACCTGGTCCACCACCTTCACCAGGGGCAGCGAGAGGTCGCCCTCGGGGGCGAGATTCTCGACTGCGCCGGCCGAGGCGGCCGGCTCCGCGGTCACGACGTTCGGGCGGACCGTCACGATCCCCCACTCCCCGTCGGTGAACGCCGAGGTGGTCACGAGCTTGCCGCCGAACACGCTCATTTCGACCGATGGACCGCCCTCGGTCCACGTCGCTGCCGTCGCGTTCACGAGCACCGGCCGGTCCAGCAGCGCGGCGGTGGTTCCCGCCACGTCCCGGCCATCCGGTCCCGCGCCGGTCAGGACCGTGGCGGGTGACTCGGAGGCGAGAATCGCCGCTGCCCGCTGCGCCGCGACCTGGGCCCAGGCATTGCCCGCCGCCGCCGGCTCGGCCACCGCGACGACGCGTCCGACGTACTTCGCGAGCTCCGCCGCCGCGCCCGCAGGATCGCCGGCGACGACGATGCCGGCGCTGCCACCACCCGCGGCCTCGCCCAGCGTCCGCGCGAGCGTCGCGACCTCCGTCGAGCTCTTGGCCAGCGAGCCGTCCGCGGCGACCTCCGCCACGACCCACACCGCACCGGCCGCCATCAGATGAGCCTCCGCGAGGCGAGGAGGTCGACGATCGCCTTGGCGCCCTCCTCGGCGGAGCCGCGCACCACCTGGGTCGCGCCGCGCGCCGGCGGCTTCTCGGTACCGGTCACCTTGGTTCTGGCGGCTCCCGCGCCCACCGCGCCCGCATCGAGGCCAAGGTCCGAGATCGACTTCGTCGCGACCTCCTTCTGGCGCGCGGCCATGATCCCCTTGAGCGACGGATAGCGCGGCTCGCCGAGCAGCTGCGTCCCCACGATCAGCGCGGGCATCGGCGCCTCAAGGACGTCGAACCCGGTGGCGCTGATCCGCCGCACCCGGACGGTCCCGGCGTCGGGATCCGGCTCGACCTTCGCCGCCGACGAGAGGTACGGCAGCCCGAGCTTCGTGGCAACCGCGGCACCGATGACGCCACCCACGCCGTCCGAGCTGTCGAAGCCCGCGAGCACGAGGTCGTACTCCAGGCCCTGGAGCGCGGCGACCAGCGCCGCGATGGTGGCGCCATAGTCGGAGCCCGCCAGCGCCGGATCGGTCACCAGCACGCCGCGGTGGGCGCCCATCGCCAGGCCCTTGCGAAGTGTCTCGACCGCGTTCGGCGGGGCCATCGCGAGGAGCGCGACCTCGCCGCCGTGCGCCTCGACCAGCTTCAGCGCGGCTTCGAGGGTGTACTCGTCATTGCCGTTGATGACCGCCGGCGATGCCGCGCGATCGAGGCGGCCATCCGGCCCCAGGCGCTCGGCGGCGGCCGCGGGGTCGGGCACGGGCTTCGTCAAGACGACGATGCGCAGCGGCACGGTCGGGTGGATCCTCCTGGCGTGGGCCGCCAACGAGTCGTGCCGACTCGCGAGCGCCTCGAGATGGCTTGCGGGCTGGCCGCGAAGCCTACCGGATCAGGGGCCCGGACCTGCTCCAGCGGTTCGGATCGTCGGGGAGGCGCTCCCAGTGCAGGCGAAGGATCCCGGCCCCGTCACCGTCGACGTGCCGGACATCGATCCGATGCGGGCCCGCCGAGAGCTCGATCGTCGCGCTCGCGGCGTGGAGGCCGGTGACGTCGCCCCAGTCATCGAGCACGAGCTCGCCGTCGACGCTGACCTGGACTCGATCGGAGGCCACGGTGTCGAACGAATACGTCCCCACCTGCTCGAACGTGAAGTTGCCGGCCCACGTTGCCGAGAAGCCACCGGGCGCCTTGTCGAGCCAGTAGCCGCCCGGGGCGCCCGCCGACCAGTCGAAGTCGATGGCGGCCTCGAGCCTGGTGAACAGCGCCGTGCCGGTGATGTCCGCGTACGTGGCGCAGAAGGCCTCCTGGGGCAGCTTCCTGGTCTTCGCGGCCGAGCACTCGACCTTGGGCCCGGACACGCGCTCGCCGAGGCGGAAGGCGGGCCGGGCGAACCCCTCGAAGTAGACGGGCACGGAACGAGCCGCAGGGATGCCCTGCGCCTGACGGGCGAAGTGGAGGTGGGGCAGGCAGCCGGTATACCCGGTCTTGCCGGATCGGCCGATCTGCTGGCCGACGGTCACGACGTCGCCGACCTTCACTGCCACTCGCGAGAGGTGCCCGTACAGCGTGGCGCTGCCGTCGGGGTGATCGATGATCACGTAGTTGGCGTGCTTCCGCATCTTCTTGCCGCCGCACTTGGTCTCGCCCGAGCGGGTGAACGCGACGACGCCGCTGGCGGCGGCGAGCACCGGCGTGCCCTCGTAAAGCCCGAAGTCGTAGGCGTACTTCGATCGGCCGAAGTGGCTGTAGGAGCTGGACCAGCCCTGGGCGATGCCGACATCGAGGCCCGCCGCGAACGGCAGGCGGAACCCGGTCTCACCCTTCGGCTTCAGGGTTCTGGGGCGAGACGGCGCCGCGATCGAGACGGACGCGACCGCTCGCATCCCGGGCTCGGCAACCACCCCGGGCGCGGCGGCTCCGAGCAGTGGAAGGCCGGCTCCGAGGAGGAGGAACGCGAGGAAGGTTCTGGGGACGCGTGCGCGCATGGACGTCGAGCGACCGCGGACGTGCAATGTGGACTCCGAGACGTTGCAGGGTTGCTGGGGCGGGCGGCGGTGAGCGCCGGTCCGGGAGCAGGAACGTACCGGAATCGGCCCGTTTTGAACGTGCGACGATCGTCAGGGGTGGAGTGGGCGACTTGGCGGGCGGGGGCGATGTCGTCGCGATGGTGCGATTCGGTTGGCACGGGACCGGTTCAGTCCGGGAGGGTCCTCAGGCGGGGCGTCCGAGCAACGCTCTCGCGATCACGAGGCGCTGAATCTGCTGGGTCCCCTCGTAGAGCTGCGTGATCTTGGCGTCGCGCATCATCCGCTCGACCGGGTAGTCGTCGGTGTAGCCGTAGCCGCCGAGGACCTGGACCGCGTCCGTCGTGACGGCCATCGCGGTGTCGCCGGCGATCAGCTTGGAGATTGCGGCCCAGCGGGCGGCGTCGGCGCTGCCCGCCTCGATCTCGGTGGCGGCCTTGTAGAGGAGCTGGCGCGCAGCCTCCGTCCTCGCGTCCATGTCCGCGAGCATTGCCTGGACCATCTGGAACTCGCCGATCCGCTGGCCGAACTGCTTGCGCTCCCGGGCGTAGTTCGCGGCCACGTCCAGCGCTCCCTGCGAGATGCCGACGGCCTGGGCCGCGATCCCCGGCCGCGAACGGTCGAGCGTCGCCATCGCGAGCTTCCAGCCGTCGCCCTCCTGCCCGATGAGGTTCGCCTCCGGCACGAGGACGTCGTCGAAGTTGAGCTCCGCGGTGGGGCTGCCCCGGATCCCGAGCTTGTGCTCCAGTCGCGCGACCTTGAAGCCGTCGGCGGGGACCTCGACCGCGAAGGCAGAGATCCGGGCATGCCGCGGGGCCTCGGGGTCCGTCACGGCGAACACGGTGATGATTCCCGCCACGCTGCCGTTGGTGATGAATCGCTTCGTGCCGGACAGGCGGTAGGCGTCACCCTCCTTCGTGGCCCGGGTTCGGAGCGCGGCTGCGTCCGAGCCGGCTTCGGGCTCGGTGAGCGCGAAGGCCGCGAGGGTTGCCCCGGAGGCGAGATTCGGGATCAGCCTGGCCTTGAGCTCCTCGGACCCGCCGAGCAGGAGCGGCAACGACGCGAGGGCCTGCACGGACAGGATCAGGCTGGAGGTGACGCAGGCCCGCGCGATCTCCTCGATCGCGAGGCATTGGGTCAACAGGTCCGCCCCGAGCCCGCCGTGCTCGACCGGATACGGGAGGGCGAGGACGTCCTGCTCGGCGAGGAGCTGGCGGATGTCCTCGGGAAACTCGCCGGATCGGTCGATCTCCGCCGCACGCGGCGCGATCCGTTCGTGCGCAAGCGTCCGGACCGTGTCCCGCAGGAGCACCTGCTCCTCGGTCAGGCGATAGGTCGGGCCCGGCACGTCGCTCACGACGGGATCGTAGCGATGCCGGCCGTTCGGCGGTGCCGACCCAACGATTCGGCAATCGGCGCGTGCGGGCGGATCGGTAGCTGCGATGGCGACGAGACGATGGGTCGACGCGATCCGCACCATCTCCCTCCACGTCGAAGCGATTGAGCCGCCGCCCGACCGCTGATCGGCACGCGGCGATCGCCGCCAATCATTCGCCCTTGAGGCGGATTTCACGTTGGTTCCACGTATGCGGAACCACCGGCATGGTTTCGCATCGTCGAAACCTTGGAGACCCCCAGCCACCGGGCACGTCGCACGGCGCGTGGGGGAGGCGGCGTCCCGGGCGTGCCGTCCGGCCGCAACGGCGTCCGCGGCCATGACGTCGGGCGCGTGGAACCCCGGGCGCCCGGCGGTTACTGCAGGACGGGCAGCGCCCTCGAGCCGGGCTGCGTGGGCGCCAGTGATTCCGCCAGGAGCTCGGCGATGTCGATGGCGCGGACGGTGCCGCCATTTCCCGACTGGGCCGCTTCCAGGCCGTCCTTCATCATCGTCATGCAGAAGGGGCACTCGGTGGCGACAGTCTCCGCGCCGGTGGCCAGGGCCTGGGCAGTTCGCGCCTCGTTGATCCGGGTTCCGCGCGTCTCCTCCATCCACATCCGGCCCCCGCCCGCGCCGCAGCAGAACGTGTTCTTGCCACGGTTGTCCATCTCCCGGAGCTCGAGCCCGGCGATGGTGCCGAGGACCTCTCGCGGCTCCTCGACGATCCCGTTGTACCGGGTCAGGTAGCACGAGTCGTGGAGGGTCACGGAGCGGCCGGTTCCGCCGGCGCCGTCGGCTCGCGCGTCCGCATCGACGACCCGCAGCCGGCCGTTCGAGAGCAGCTCGCGGAGGTAGGCCGCGTGGTGGATCACGCGGAAGTTGCCGCCGAGCTGGCCGTACTCGTTGCCGATCGAGTTGAAGCAGTGGGGGCAGGCCGTGACGATCGTTCGCTCGCCCATCTCGTAGCGGTTCAGCGTCTCGATGTTGCCGGTCGCGAGCATCTGGAAGACGTAATCGTTGCCCATCCGCCGCGCCGGATCGCCGGTGCACGACTCCTCCTGGCCGAGGATGGCGAAGTTGATGCCGGCAGCGTTCATGCAGGTCGCGAAGGCCCGCGCCACCTTCCGGTTGCGCTCATCGAACGCCGCCGCGCAGCCGACCCAGTAGAGGACCTCCAGCTGGTCGAGCTCGCCCCGTGTCGCCACGTCGGCGACGAGCGGGACCTCGAAGGGCAGGCCTCGGGTCCAGTCGGTGCGGGTGGTCGGTGGCTGGCCCCAGGGATTGCCGACGCCCTCCATGTTCCGGAACGCGCCGTTGAGCTCCGTCGGGAAGCGCGAGTCCTCGAGGACGAGGTTCCGGCGGAGCCCGACGATCTTGTCGACGTGCTCGATGAGCACGGGGCAGGCCTCCACGCAGGCACCGCAGGTCACGCAGTCCCAGACGGCGTCGAACGGAATGGCGTTGTCGACGATCGGCGAGAGCATCGCCTTCAGGTCGACCGCGTCGGCCAGGCCGAACGAGGCCGCGGAGGGCGAGTTCGGGATCAGCGGGAGGCCGTGTTCCGCCTCCACCGACATATCCCTGATGCCCATGATGAAGGTCTTGGGGTTAAGCGGCTTGCCGGTCTGCCAGGCGGGGCAGGCCTGCTGGCAGCGGCCGCATTCCGTGCAGGTGAAGCCGTCGAGGAGGTCGTTCCAGCCGAGGTCCGCGAGGGTCTTCAGGCCGAAGGTCGCGTTCTCGTCCTCGAGGTCCATCTGGGGCAGCTCGCCGCGCGGCTTGAGCTTGCGGAAGTAGATGTTCGGGAAGCTCGTGACGATGTGGAGGTGCTTGCTGAACGGCAGGTAGACGAGGAACCCCGCGACCAGGGCCATGTGGGCCCACCACAGGATCAGGAATCCAGCCTCGAGGCCCTGCCGGGTCGGGTTGAACGCGTCAAGCTCCCGGCTTTGGGGCAGCAGGCTCGCGAGCGCGTTGGCAATGAACGCGCCGGACTGCTCGCCGAATCTCGCGATCTCGAAGACCTGCGCGAAGAGCTCGGTGGCCACCACGCCGCCGATCATCGCGAGGATGATCAGCGCGTCGGTGTTGAAGGTCAGGCGCCTGGGCTTCGTGACGAGGCGGCGCCAGAACGCCCAGAGGATCGCCGCGAGGACGATCACCGCGACGACGTTCTGCATGGCGAGCGTGGCCGTCCAGAGGATTCCGTCGAACGGCCACGAGATCACGGCCTGGAGCAGGCCGCCGGTCACGATGTTCGCGGTCCCGACCGTGAGCAGGACGAAGCCCCAGAAGATCCCGAGGTGGAGGATCGCCGCGCGCGGGTCCTTGAACATCTTCGTCTGGACGAAGGCGTACTGGACGAGGCCGGCGAGGCGCGCGGGAATGTTGTCGAAGGGGCTGGGGCCCTCGGCGCGCGCGGCCGCGAAGATCCGGAGGTGGCGCGCCATGGCGAGGGCGAAGAGCAGCGCCGCGCCCCAGAACACCACGAAGACCAGCGGATAGAGCGGCACGTGCTCGAAGAACGGGAACATCAGCGAATCTCACTCCCATGCCCACCCGCTGATTCGTCGGCATGCACGTCTGGATCCGGGAGGTCCGGCCGCGCGGCATGACCGGCGCCCGCAGCGCCGTGATCGAACGGGCCGGCGAGCGTCTCCAGCGCGTGCCGCAGCGTGGGCTCGAGCGCCGAGAGGGATTCGAGGGCCGCTCGAGGGCTGCCCGGCACGTTGACGATCAGCGTCTGGTCGAGCACGCCGACGACGCCCCGCGAGAGATCCGCCATGGGGGTGATAGCGCGGCCCGCGGCGCGAATCGCCTCGGCCAGGCCCGGGACCTCGTACTCGATGACCGCGTGCGTCGCCTGGGGCGTGACGTCGCGAGGCGTCAGCCCGGTGCCGCCGGTGGTGACCACGAGCACGTGACCGTCCACGCCGGAGCGGAGGGCGTCCTCGATCGCGGGCCGGTCATCGGCCACCGCGGCGCGAGTCACCGCAAATCCTTGCGCGGTGAGGACCTGCGCGAGGGCCGGCCCCGCGTCGTCGTCGCGGGTGCCGTTGGCCACGCCATCGGAGATCGTGATCACCAGCGCGGGGGTCCCGGCGGGCATCGAGTCGTGGGCGTGCTCGGCCATCGGGCTACTTCTTCCGGATGCGGCCGGCCGTGCGCTCGCCGGGCTTCGCCCGTCGCGGCGGCCCTGAGAAGGTCGCTGGCGCACCGGGTCCGCCAGGCCCTCCAGGTCCACCCGGGGCGGAGGGCGCGCCGGAGCTGGCGTCCGACGGTCGATGCCACTCGCCGCTCTGCCCGCCGGACTTCGACACGAGGCGGACGAACCGGACCTCGACCCCGCGCTCGACGCCCTTGACCATGTCGTAGGCCGTCAGGGCCGCGACCGACGCCGCGGTCAGGGCCTCCATCTCGACGCCGGTCTGGCCCATCGTCGCGGCCTCGGCACGGATCCGGAGGCCGCTCTGGACGCGATCCGGCGTGACCGTCACGAGGAGGTCGGTCAGCGCGATGGGATGGCAGAGCGGGATGAGCTCGGAGGTGCGCTTGCCGCCCATGACCCCGGCGATCTCGGCGGCGGCGAGAACGTCGCCCTTGGCCGCGCGGCCATCGATGACGAGGCTCAGCGTTTCCGGGCTCAACGCGACGAACGCCTCGGCGATGGCGCGGCGCGCCGTGACCGGCTTCGCGCTGACATCGACCATCCGCGGCCGACCGGTTCGATCGACATGCGTCAGGCGGCGGCGCTCGGCGCGGGGCGCGGGGCCTTTACGAACCACCGCCGCCATTGAGGCGGCAGCGGGCGCCCTCCCGCCCCGGCGCGCTGCGCCACGTCCCACCGCCAGGCGGAAGTCAGGCGGCGGTCAGGCGGCGGTCACGCAGGATCCAGCCACCACAGCGCGACAGGATCGCCCGCGGCGTGGACCTCCACCTCCTCGGGCACCACCGCCAAGGCGTCCGAGGTTGCGAGCGCCGAGAGCACGTGGCTCCCCTGCCCCGCCGGGCCCCGCGAGAGGCGCACGAGCACCCGCCCGGCGTCGTCGCGGCGGACCGCGCCATCCGCATCTCGCTCCGCGGTGACCCGGAGGAACGCGCGGCGGTTCGCCGCGGTCTTCACCTCATCGAGGAGCACGGCTCGATCGACCGGCCGGAGGAGATCGCGACGGCCGGCGAGCGCCCGGATCGCGGGCCGGACGAACAGCTCGAACGTCACGAAGCTGGACACGGGGTTGCCGGGCAGGCCGAAGAGCAGCGCCCGGCCGCCATCTGGCCGAGCCGCCCTGCCGAATGCAAACGGCTTCCCGGGCTGAACGGCGACCTTCCAGAGCCCGATCTCTCCGACCGTCTCGAAGGCGACCTTCACAACGTCGTACGGCCCGACCGAGACGCCCCCCGCGACCACGATCGCGTCCGCGCCATCGGCGAGCGCCCGCCGCATGCGTGCCGTGACGTCATCGAGGTCGTCGGGCGCGATCCCGAGCGGCACTGGCTCCGCGCCCGCGGCCTCGACCAGCGCGACGAGGCCGGGTCCGTTCGCGTCGGGGATCCCGGCATCGCCGAGCGCCTCGCCCGCGGGGCGCACCTCGTTGCCCGTGGCGAGCACCGCGACTCGCGGCCGACGGCGGACGTGGATCGTCGCGAGACCGGCGCCGGACGCCAGCGCGATCGCGGCCGGGGTCACCGAGGAGCCGGGAGCGAGAACCGCGTCTCCCTCCACGAGGTCGCTCCCGCGGCGCCGGATGTGGGCGCCGGACGACACCGCTCCGTGGACGAGGATCGCGGCGGGAACCGGCCCGACGGCATCGCGACCTCGGGCGCCCACTGCTCTGGCGGCATCCAGCGGCGTGGTCTGCTCGACCGGGACCACCGCATCGGCGCCGGGCGGGATCGGCGCGCCGGTCGCGATGCGAATCGCGCTCCCGTGCTCCACGGCGTCGGTTGCCACGCCCCCGGCAGGGACCTCACCGCTGACTCGAAGCCGCGTCGGATCGTCCTCCGAGGCCGCCGCGACGTCTCCGGCCAGGATCGCGTAGCCGTCCATCGCCGAGTTGTCCCAGGGCGGCAACGT